>NZ_JBVJLO010000011.1:0-249210 GCF_055584685.1 Streptomyces sp. NPDC102258 | reverse complement strand
TCGGACGGTCGTCGCGGCGGAAGCCGCCACGGTCGCCACCGCGGTCGTCACGGTTGAAGCCACCCGAGGGACGGTCGTCGCGACGGAAGCCACCGCCGCCACCACGGTTGTCGTCACGACGGTCACCGCCGGAACGGAAGCCACCGGACGGACGGTCGTCGCGGCGGAAGCCGCCACGGTCGCCACCGCGGTCGCCGCCACGGTTGTCGCGGCGCTCGAAGTTGCCGCGGTCGTCGCGGCGCTCGAAGGTGCGCTCCGGGGCGACCGGCTCGGGCACGGCTGCGACGGCTGCCGCGACCTCGGCCTCGGCGGCCTCGACGACCTCGGCCACGGCGGCCTCCGGGTCCTCACCGCGCTCGCGGGCGGAACGGGCGACGAGGCGGTCGGCCTCCTCGCGCAGCTCCGCGGCGCGGCGGGTCAGGCGCTCCAGCTGCTTGGTGAGGTCGGCGACCTCGCGCTCGGCCTGCTTGGCGGCGTTGTTCGCCGAGTCGGCCTGGACCTGGGTGAGCGAACGCGCACCGGTGATCTCGGCGACCTCGGGGTCGAACGCGCCGACGCCCTGGACGATGTGGCGCGAGGCGTCGACGCCCGCGTCCTCCATCAGGCGGAAGATCTGGCGGCGCTGGTGCGGCAGGGCCAGGGAGACCACGACGCCCGACTTGCCGGCGCGGGCGGTACGGCCCGAGCGGTGCAGGTAGTCCTTGTGGTCGCCGGCCGGGTCCACGTTCAGGACCAGGTCGATGCCGTCGACGTGGATGCCGCGGGCGGCGACGTCGGTGGCGACGAGCGCGTTGACGTAGCCGTCCTTGAAGTCCGCGAGGACGCGGGTACGGGCGCCCTGCGTCATGCCGCCGTGCAGCGCGTCGGCCTTCACGCCGGACTCGATGAGCTGCTCGGCGATGCGGTCGGCGCCCAGCTGGGTGCGGACGAAGATGATGGTGCGGCCCTTGCGGGCGGCGATGGCGGCCGTGACCGGCGCCTTGTCCTTCGGCTTCACGACGAGCACGTGGTGCGTCATGGTCGTGACGTTGCCCTGGGCGCTGTCGACCTCGTGCGTGACGGGGTTGGACAGGTAGCGCTTGACCAGGGTGCCGATCTCGTTCTCCATGGTGGCGGAGAAGAGCATGCGCTGGCCGCCGCCGGGGATCTGGTCGAGCAGCTCGGTGACCTCGGGCAGGAAGCCCAGGTCGGCCATCTGGTCGGCCTCGTCGAGAACGGCGATCTTGACGTTCTCCAGGGAGCAGGCGCCGCGGTTGATGATGTCGCGCAGACGGCCCGGGGTGGCGACGAGGACGTCGACGCCGCGCTCCAGGGCGTAGATCTGGTTGCCCATCGAGGTACCGCCGCAGACGACCTTCATCTTCAGGCCGAGCACGTCGCCGTAGGGCTGGAGGGCGTCCGCGACCTGCATCGCGAGCTCACGGGTCGGCGTGAGGATGATCGCGCGGGGCTTCTTCTTCTCGGTGTGGCCACCGGCCAGCGAGGCCAGGGTCGGCAGACCGAAGGAGAGGGTCTTGCCGGAGCCGGTGCGGCCACGGCCGAGGATGTCCTTGCCGGCCAGGGCGTCCGGGATGGTCGCGGCCTGGATCGGGAACGGGGCGGTGACGCCGTTCTGCGCGAGCTTGCGCACGATGCCGTCGGGCAGACCGAGGTCCCCGAAGGTGATCGTGGGCTCGGCGTCGGCGTCGGCGTCGTCGGCCTCGTCGATGGAGGCGGAGGCGTCGGCGGGCTCGGCGGTCACATCGGCCTCAAGGGCCTCGATGATGCCGTCCGCCTCGATGGCCTCCATGGCCTCGGTGACCGCGAGGGTCTCGGCGTCGACGATCTCGTTGGAGTCGTTCTCGGGCATGACGGAACGGTCAGAACTGGAAATGGACATGCGAAATGCGAAACCTTCCGGAGTCTCGGCACGCGCCCAAACTCCGTGAAACGCAAATCGACCGCCTCAATGCGGTCAGCCACGGCTAGGGAGAGTACGCGCCACACGGCGCTCTTCGGATTCGGCGCCGGGCAATGGGATCAAACGATCTATAACCATACGCACCCTCTGGGGGGTCTGGCAAGTCACTCCTACGAATAACCTGCTGACCTGCGAAGACTCCCCTGGACGCGCACGCTGCGCCGACCCGTACGGGCCGAGCGGAACCCCTGCGGCCTACGCCGTCGCGGGGGTCGGGTCGGGGTTCGGCTGGGTCGGCGGAGTGGGGTCCGGAGGAGTGGGTTGCGTCACAGGCGGGGTGGGTTCCACCACAGGCGGAGTCCCCGTGGACCCACCCGACCCACTCGACCCACCGGCCGCCCCGCCCGACCCCGAGCCGGAACCGGAGCCGCCGGATCCCGAAGACCCCGAGGACCCCGAGCCGGAACCAGATCCCCCGGATCCGGATCCCGCGCCGCCCGAACCGCCTCCCGAGGGGGCCGGACCGCCCTGGCCGCCCGCGCCGCCGCCCGGTCCGGCCGAGGGCGAGGGGAGCCCCGGCTTCCCGGCGGCGCCCGGACCGGGGGAGGCCCCGGTCGCGCCGGAGGCCTTGCCGGGCTCACCGGTCTTGCCGTCCTGGTTCCCCGTACCGTCCTTGCCGGCGTGGCCGTTGCCGTGGATTCCGGAGCCGTGGCCGGCGGAGCCCGCGTCGGCCCCTCCGGTGTCCTTGCCGCCCACCGAGGCGGCCGGCCCCGGCTTCGCGGCGTCCTCCCCCACGCTCATGCAGCCCGCCGTCGCCGCGACGGCGAGCGCGGAGACGGCCAGTCTGAGGGAAGCGGCCAGGGAAGCGGACAAAGGGCGCACGGTGGCACCTCCGGAACACTGCGGCGGGGCCCGCGTTGGGCGGGTCAATGAGCCCAACTCCCTTTACCCCATAAGAGACACGCCCCTTACGAGAACAGCTGCCGGGCCACCTCGGACCCCAGACGTACGGCGCCCAGCCCGACCAGCACGGACGCCACGACGTTGGCGGCGGCCAGGAACGTCCGGCCGCGCTCCGCCAGCCGCAGCGTCTCGTACGAGAACGTCGAGTACGTGCTCAGCGCCCCGCACAGCCCGGTCCCCAGCAGGAGGACCACCCGCGAGGAGGCGGCCCCGGCCAGCGCCGCCCCGGCCACCCCGCCCAGCAGCAGGCAGGCCGAGACGTTGACCGCGAAGGTCCCCCACGGGAAGAGGGAGTCGTGCCGGGCCTGCACCGCCCGGTCGGCCAGGTAGCGCAGCGGCGCCCCGACGGCCGCCCCCGCCACCACCAGCAGCCAGTTCACGAGCGGTCCCGGGCGCCGGTACGCCGCCGCACGGCGAGCCGGGTCGCCGAGGCGGCCCCCCAGACGGCCCCCAGCGCGGCCGCCACCGTGAGCCCCGCGTAGGCCGGCGCGACCCACGCCCGGCCCCCGTCCAGCAGCCCCGAGAACTCGGCGGCGTACGTCGAGAAGGTGGTGAACCCGCCGAGCAGCCCCGCCCCGGCGAAGGGCCGGACCAGGGGATGCGGCCGGCCCGGGCCGCCCTCGGCGACCAGCACCATCAGTACGCCGATCAGCGCACAGCCCGAGACGTTGATCCAGAAGGTGGCCCACGGGAAGCCCCCGGGCGCGGCCGGCCACAGCAGGCCCACCCCGTAGCGCGCCGCCGCCCCGAGGGCCCCGCCCGCCGCCACCGCGACGAGCACCGGGCCCCGCGGTTCGGCGCGCTGGGCGGGGACGTGCAGGTCGACGTCCGGATCGACGGGCGGCCCGTCCGCCGGCAGCGGACCCCGCCCGGCCCCGGTCACCCGTAACCCAGCGCGTGCAGCCGCTCGTCGTCGATCCCGAAGTGGTGGGCGATCTCGTGCACCACCGTGACCTCCGTCTCGGTGACGACGCTCTCCCGGTCCTCGCACATCCGCAGCGTGGGGTTCCGGTAGATCGTGATGCGGTCGGGGAGCACCCCGGCGTACCACTCGCCGCGCTCCGTGA
Source organism: Streptomyces sp. NPDC102258 (assembly GCF_055584685.1). Lineage (NCBI taxonomy): Bacteria > Bacillati > Actinomycetota > Actinomycetes > Kitasatosporales > Streptomycetaceae > Streptomyces > Streptomyces sp. NPDC102258. Next base: position 245,280 of record NZ_JBVJLO010000011.1, on the reverse strand, counting down.
GCGGGGTCCCCTCGTACAGACCGAGGAGTTCGGGATCGTCGGACGGCGGGTCGTCCTCGACGAACACCGCCACGTTGTCCATCAGCCGCGTCAGCTCCGGCGGGATGCGGTCCAGGGCCTCTGCGACGAGCTCCTCGAACTCCTCGCGCGTCATCTCCAGCACCCGGCCATTGTCGCTCCGGGCGAAACCGTTTTGGCGATAGCTCCCCCGATCCCATATGCTTCTCACGTCCCCGACGCGCTGGAAAGTGCCCGGCGGGCCTTTAGCCCTCATCGTCTAGTGGCCCAGGACGCCGCCCTTTCAAGGCGGTAGCACGGGTTCGAATCCCGTTGGGGGTACGCAACACCATGTGCAAGACTTGTTCTTGCACAAACCAGGTCCTGTGGAGCAGTTGGTTAGCTCGCCACCCTGTCAAGGTGGAGGTCGCGGGTTCAAGTCCCGTCAGGATCGCTGAGGCTGGAAACGGCCTCGTGGCTGGGTAGCTCAGTTGGTACGAGCGATCGCCTGAAAAGCGATAGGTCGCCGGTTCGACCCCGGCCCCAGCCACAGAAAGAAGGCCCCCGTCCGGTGGACGGGGGCCTTCTGCGCGTCACCCCTCCGGCTCGGCCTCCTCCGCCTGCCCGCTCCGGCGCCAGCGGGCCAGCCCGAAGGCCGCCGCGCCCGCGCCGACCAGGCCCAGCAGCAGCCAGTCCGGTACCGCGTCGGCCAGTGAGCGCACCCGCTCCTCGACCGCGTACGAGTCGTCGACGTCGAGCAGCCCGGGCAGGGCGGTGGCCCCGTCGAAGGCCAGGAACAGCGTGCCCAGGGTGATGAAGAAGAGCCCGGACAGCAGCGAGGTCGAGTGCAGGGCGAACCGGCCCAGCCGCAGCGGGCGCCCGCGCAGCCAGCGCCGCCGGCCGAGGTCGAAGCGCTCCCAGAGCAGGGCCAGCAGGAAGAGGGGTACGGCCATGCCCAGCGCGTACACCGCCAGCAGCAGACCCCCGTAGAGCGGGCTGCCGCTGACCGCCGCCACCGTGAGGACGCTGCCCAGGATGGGGCCGGCGCAGAAGCCGGCCAGCCCGTAGACGGCGCCGAGGGCGTACACCGACAGGGCGGTGGTGGGGCGGATCCGGCCGGACAGCTCGGTGAGGCGCTTCGGGGCGAAGCCGAGGCCGAGGATCTGGGCCAGGCCGAGCGCGATGATCAGCCAGCCGCCGAAGAGCACGAGCCCGTCGCGGTGGCCGTGGAAGAACCGGCCCGCGTACGAGCCGGCCGCGCCCAGCGGGACGAGGGTGCTCGCGAGGCCCGCGTAGAAGATCCCGGTGCGGGCGAGGAGCCGGGTGGGGGAGTCGATCGAGTACGCGAAGAACGCGGGCAGCAGCAGGGCGCTGCACGGGCTGAGCAGGGCGAGGAGGCCGCCGAGCAGGGCGGCCAGGTATCCGATGCCGGTCACGGCCGGGCCGCCGCCTTCGCCTGGGCGATGGCGGCCTCGAAGGCGGCCAGCGGCTGGGCTCCGGCCAGGGGGCGGCCGCCCACCAGGAAGGAGGGGGTGGAGCTGACGCCGATGCGGTAGCCCTCCTCCTGGTCGCGCCGCAGGGCCTCGGCGGCCTGCGGGGAGGCGAGGTCGCGGCGGAAGCGGTCCAGGTCGGGGACGCCGGCCTCGCGGGCCAGCTCGGTGAGGCGTTCATCGCCGAAGCCCTTCTCCTTGGCGCCCTCGGCGTACGCGGCCTCGTGGAAGGCGGTGAAGCGGTCCTGCTGTCCGGCGGCCCAGGCGGCCTTGGCGGCGGCCTCGGAGTCGGCGCCGAAGATCGGGAAGTTGCGCCACTCGATGCGCAGGGTGCCCTCGTCGACGTACTTCTTCACCAGGGCGGGCTCGGTGTCGCGGGCGAACTTGCCGCAGTAACCGCACTTGAAGTCGGAGTACTCGATGAGGACGACGGGCGCGTCGGGACGGCCCACGGCGAGCTTGTCGCCGGCTTCGCGGCGGGCGAGGGCCTGGAGGGCGGTGGCGGGGTCGTCGGCGCGGGGGGCCGGGCCGGCGGCGGCGGCCGTCTCGCGGGACTTCTCCTCGGGGGCGGTGGCCTGCCAGGAGACGACGCCGAGGGTGATCGCGGCGACGGCGACGCCGGCGGAGACCACCAGGGGCGTGCGGGAGCGCTTGCGCGCGGCGGGCTTGCGGGACGGAGTGGGCGAAGAGGGCATGCGGAGGCTCCAGAGGTGCTGGGGACGGAAGGGAGGGGAGGGGCCGGTGGGACCGCTCCCCCTAGACCCTCAGCACCGAGAGCTCCACGGGACCGGGCGCCGGCCGGTCCGGTCCGCGTACGGGGACCCGTACGCGCGTCGTGCGGTACGGGCGCTCCGCCGCGGCCACGGCCCCGCCCGCCGGGAGCTGCGCGTGCCCGTGCCCGTCCCCGGTCCGCGGGGGCACGGCGGGGACGGCCCCGCGGTCCGGGACACCGGGCGCACAGGAGGGCCCCCGCTCCCGAAGCCCCGCCACGGCAGGGGGCGCCAGAGCGGCCGAGGCCGACACCGCCGGAACCGGCGCCGGAGCCACCCCTGCCGTCACCGCCGCCGTCGGGGACAGCGCGCCCGGGCCCAGCAGCAGCGCGAGCACGGCGGCCAGGAGGCACCACACACGGCGACGGCGGGACACAGTGGGCTGCCTCTCACTTGCGCGAACGGGGGGACTCGTCCCGAAATGGTACGGGGAGGGGCACAAATGCGTTCGCCACCCGCCGGGCTCAGGTGAGATCCTCGACCAGGTATGTCTACTTCCTTCGCCGCCCTGCAGACGCTTCTCGGTGAGATCTCCCTCCGTGACGCGCACCGCCTCGGCCGCCGCCTCGAAGGCGCCCGCCGTATCCGCAAGCCCGAGGCCCGGCAGGCCGTGCTCGACGAGATCGCCGCGGAGGCCGCGAAGGCCGCCGAGCGGCTCGCCGGCCGTGCCTCGCGGATGCCGGAGGTCACGTATCCCGAGAACCTGCCCGTCAGCCAGAAGAAGGACGAGATCGCCGAGGCGATACGCGACCACCAGGTCGTGATCGTCGCGGGCGAGACCGGCTCCGGCAAGACCACGCAGATCCCCAAGATCTGCATGGAGCTGGGGCGCGGTGTCCGGGGGATGATCGGGCACACCCAGCCCCGCCGGATCGCGGCGCGCACGGTCGCCGAGCGGATCGCGGACGAGCTGAAGTCCGAGATCGGGCAGACCGTCGGCTGGAAGGTCCGCTTCACCGACCAGGTGGACCAGGACGCGACCTTCGTGAAACTGATGACCGACGGCATCCTGCTCGCGGAGATCCAGACGGACCGCGAGCTGCGCGCGTACGACACGATCATCATCGACGAGGCCCACGAGCGGTCGCTGAACATCGACTTCCTGCTCGGCTACCTGGCCACGCTGCTGCCGAAGCGCCCCGACCTCAAGGTCGTGATCACCTCGGCGACCATCGACCCGCAGCGGTTCTCCCGGCACTTCGGGGACGCCCCGATCGTGGAGGTCAGCGGGCGGACGTATCCGGTGGAGGTGCGCTACCGGCCGCTCCTGGAGGAGGACTCCGAGGACGCCGACCGGGACCAGATCACCGCGATCTGCGAGGCCGTGGACGAGCTCCAGGCGGAGGGGCCGGGCGACGTCCTGGTCTTCCTCTCCGGCGAGCGGGAGATCCGCGACACCGCCGACGCGCTGGAGAAGCGCAAGCTCCGTTTCACCGAGGTGCTCCCCCTCTACGCGCGCCTCTCGCACGCCGAGCAGCACCGGGTCTTCCAGCAGCACACGGGCCGGCGCATCGTGCTGGCGACGAACGTCGCGGAGACGTCGCTGACGGTCCCCGGCATCAAGTACGTGATCGACCCGGGCACGGCCCGCATCTCGCGCTACAGCCACCGCACCAAGGTGCAGCGGCTGCCGATCGAGCGGATCTCGCAGGCCAGCGCCAACCAGCGCAAGGGCCGCTGCGGCCGTACCAGCGACGGCATCTGTATCCGGCTCTACTCCGAGGACGACTTCCTGTCCCGGCCGGAGTTCACGGACGCGGAGATCCTGCGCACCAACCTGGCATCCGTCATCCTGCAGATGACCGCCGCGGGTCTGGGCGAGATCGAGAAGTTCCCGTTCATCGACCCGCCGGACCACCGCAACATCCGCGACGGCGTGCAGCTGCTCCAGGAGCTGGGCGCGCTGGACCCGGCCGAGAAGGACCACCGCAAGCGGCTCACCCCGATGGGCCGCCAGCTCTCCCAGCTGCCGGTGGACCCGCGGCTGGCCCGCATGGTGGTGGAGGCGGACAAGAACAACTGCGTCCGCGAGGTGATGGTCATCGCGGCGGCCCTGTCCATCCAGGACCCGCGCGAGCGGCCTTCGGACAAGCAGACGCAGGCGGACCAGAACCACGCCCGGTTCAAGGACGAGACGAGCGACTTCCTCTCCTTCCTGAACATGTGGCGCTACGTCCGGGAGCAGCAGAAGGAGCGCGGCTCGTCCTCGTTCCGCCGGATGTGCAAGCAGGAGTACCTGAACTTCCTGCGGATCCGGGAGTGGCAGGACATCTACGCGCAGCTGCGCACGGTCGCGAAGACGATGGGGCTGCACGTCAACGAGGCCGACGCCCCGGAGACCAGCGTCCACATCTCGCTGCTGGCCGGTCTGCTGTCGCACATCGGTCTGAAGGACACCGACAAGAACGAGTACCTGGGCGCGCGGTCGGCCAAGTTCGCGATCTTCCCGGGCTCCTCCCTCTTCAAGAAGCAGCCGAAGTTCCTGATGTCGGCGGAGCTGGTGGAGACCTCGCGGCTGTGGGCCCGGGTGAACGCCAAGGTGGAGCCGGAGTGGGTCGAGCCGCTCGCGCAGCACCTGATCAAGCGCACGTACAGCGAGCCGCACTGGGAGAAGGACCAGGCCGCGGTGATGGCGTACGAGAAGGTCACGCTGTACGGCGTGCCGATCGTGGCCCAGCGGAAGATCAACTACGGCCGGATCGACCCCGAGGTCTCGCGCGAGCTGTTCATCCGCAACGCGCTGGTCGAGGGCGACTGGCGGACCCACCACAAGTTCTACGCCGACAACCGCAGGCTCCTCACCGAGGTGGAGGAGCTGGAGAACCGGGCCCGGCGCCGGGACATCGTGGTCGACGACGAGACGCTCTTCGACTTCTACGACCAGCGCATCCCGGAACACGTGGTCTCGGGGGCGCACTTCGACTCCTGGTGGAAGCACAAGAAGCGCGAGGAGCCCGAACTCCTCGACTTCGAACGCGAGATGCTCCTGACGGAGAAGGCGGCCGGGGTCACCAAGGCCGACTACCCGGACACCTGGCGCCAGGGGCAGCTGAAGTTCCGGGTGACGTACCAGTTCGAGCCGGGCGCGGACGCGGACGGCGTGACCGTCCACATCCCGCTCCACGTGCTGAACCAGGTCACGGACGAGGGCTTCGACTGGCAGATCCCGGGCCTGCGCGAGGAGGTCGTCACGGAGCTGATCCGCTCCCTGCCGAAGCCGATCCGCCGGCACTACGTCCCCGCGCCGAACTTCGCGGGCCGCTTCCTGGACACGGCCGTACCCCTCCAGGAGCCGCTCCCGGTCACCCTGGCGCGCGAGCTGCACCGGATGGTCGGGGTGCCGGTCGCGGCCGAGGACTTCGACCTGGGCCGGATCCCGGACCACCTGAAGATCACCTTCCGGATCGTCGACGAGCGGCGCAAGAACCTCGCCGAGGACAAGGACCTGGAGGCACTGCGGCTGCGCCTGAAGCCCAAGGCCCGCCAGGCCCTCTCGAAGGCCGCGGCCGCCACCGCCGAGCGGGCGGGCGGCGAGTCGCTGGAGCGCACCGGGCTGACCGACTGGACGATCGGCACCCTGACCAGGGTGTTCGAGACCCGGCGGGCGGGCCAGCCGGTCAAGGCGTACCCGGCACTGGTGGACGAGGGGACGAGCGTCTCCGTACGGCTCTTCGACACCGAGATCGAGCAGCAGCGGGCCATGTGGCTCGGCACCCGCCGGCTGATCCTCCTCAACATCCCGGTGAACCCGGCGAAGTTCGCCTCGGACAAGCTCACCAACCAGCAGAAGCTGGCCCTGTCCAGGAACCCGCACGGCTCCATCCAGGCGCTGTTCGACGACTGCGCCACCGCCGCGGCCGACAAGCTGATCGCCGACCACGGCGGACCGGCCTGGGACGAGGCGGGCTTCCGGAAGCTCTACGACGCGGTACGGGCCGACCTGGTGGACACGACCGTACGGACGGTCGCGCAGGTGCAGCAGGTGCTCGCCGCCTGGCAGGCCTGCGAGCGGCGCCTGAAGGCCACCAACAGCCTGGCCCTGATGGCCAACGTCGCGGACGTGAAGGCCCAGCTGGCGGCGCTGGTGCCGGCCGGCTTCGTGACCCTCGCCGGCCTGCGCCGGCTGCCGGACCTGATGCGCTATCTGGTGGCCGCGGACCGGCGGCTCCAGCAGATGCCGACGGGCGCCCAGCGCGACACCACGCGCATGGAGAAGGTCCACGAGATGCGGGACGAGTACCTGTGGCTGCTGGAGCAGTTGCCGAAGGGCCGGCCAATCCCGGAGGCGGTCACCGAGATCCGCTGGATGATCGAGGAACTGCGGGTCAGCTACTTCGCGCACGCGCTGGGGACGGCGTACCCGGTCTCCGACAAGCGCATCGTTAAGGCGGTCGACGCCCTCGCTCCGTGATCGGTTCGACCGCACCCCCTGACCTGCTGTACAGTCTGATTCGCAGCCGGGCAATCGGCCGCGATTCGAGGACCTGTGGAGCAGTTGGTTAGCTCGCCACCCTGTCAAGGTGGAGGTCGCGGGTTCAAGTCCCGTCAGGTTCGCAGAAACGTCAGGGCCCGTATTCCGCAAGGGATACGGGCCCTGACGCGTTGTCGGCTGCGGACGGTGGAGGGTACGCCGACGATCGGTGATCACCGCTTGGGGTCGGGCCGCTCCAAGGGCCCTACGGCGGCCGTTCACGCCCCCGGGGCACTCGGGGCCGCCCTCCGGTCTCTCGGGGCCCCAGGGGCCCTTCAGCGCCTCCGGCTGGACATGTCCTCCGCGAGGGAAAAATCCCCCCTCGGCGTGAGGGCGCTCTGCGTCGGAGATCCCCTTACGGGGTGCAATGCCGGATGTACAAGAGTCATCAGCTGTGACGGGAGTCACCCGAAGAGTTTTTGAGACGCGTACGTTTATCGGACTCCTACGCCCAGTCGATTTAATATGTGCAATGGCACCTATCCGGTCGACGCGGCCGATCCGGCCGGTCGCCGGCCCCCGGGCATAAAAAAAGACCGCGCTGGACCCGGCGGAGTCCAGCGCGATCGACGGCAGTGAGCCTGTTGGGGCAGGCCCTGCCGTATGAAGCCATGTGGGTTTCATCGGATTGGGGGACCCGATACGAACCCGGTTAAAGCAGGGGTGATGCGGGACCTCAGGCCTCGCTGCGCTGCTGCGGAATTCCCGCGAGCAGTGCGCGAACCTCGGCCTCGCGGTAACGGCGGTGTCCACCCAGGGTGCGGATGGACGTGAGCTTGCCAGCCTTGGCCCAGCGGGTGACCGTCTTCGGGTCCACGCGGAACATCGTGGCAACCTCAGCCGGGGTCAGCAGCGGCTCGGCATCAGGGGTGCGAGCGGTCATGAGCGGCCTCCTCGGGAGAACCGAACCATCTCGGTTCTTTCCTCTAAATTCTGCACCTTGGCCCGCGTTGCCCGAAATGGACATACGCAGGCCGAGTCGGTTATAGGACGAACGGCTTGTCCTCGGCACTACAACTACACCATCCGTCCAGCCCCAAGGGCCAAACCGATGGAATTGCCCTCCGAGGTGTTCATCAGCGGCGGAAGCCGATGGACCGCCCCATAACGGACAGTCACCCCACTGTGACGATCAGTCACAGAGCGATCAGGAGTCATCAGACCCCCCATAGAGTGCAATACCGAGCATTCCGCCCGAAGTTGGGCGGAAGGAACCCTCCCCGGACTCCTTGTCCTATTTTGGCACGAGGGTAGGGGAAGGGCGCAAGGGTGTAGATAGTGCGGTCCGTCACGCTTGGGCCAATGGCCCGTATCGGGACGTAGGTCCTGGGACTAAGACCCTAATGTGGTGATCACGCCCCTGATCTGCGCATTGTGACCGATCGGCATATGACAACCGGTACGGGCGATACGCTCCGCGCCCGAACGGACGTGAGGCCACCGTCACACGATGCCCCCACCCTGCCTCATCCGCTAGTTCGCGAACAGCCTTTCCCGGACCGCCCGCCAGCGCAGCGCCAGTTCCGCGTACACCTCGGCGGCCTCGTCGCGCTTCCCCTCCCGCAGCGCCGCGATCCCCTCCGCCAGGTCCCGGGCCGAGCGGTCCGCCTCCAGGGCGTCGGCGGGCAGGGCGTGCAGGAGCCCGGCGTAGTCCAGTTCGACCATCGAGCGCGGATGGAACTCCTCCAGCCAGCTGCCGACCTCCACCAGCCCCTCCGCCAGCGGCCCGTACCCCTCCGCCGCGCGCAGGATCCGCAGCGCCCGCGCGAGCCGCCGCCGGGCCTGCACCATCGGCGTCCGGTAGCGCAGCCGCTCGCCCGGCCGGTACTCCCGCTCCTCGTCCGCCACCAGCACGAACCAGCGCAGCGGCACCTGCCACACCCCCGTACGGATCCAGGGGCGCGCGTCGGGGTTCCGGCCGCGCCACTCCTCGTACTCCCGGGCGGCCCGGCGGCGGGCCGCCGGGGGCAGGGCCGCGTCCAGCACCGGCGCCGGATAGGACTCCGCCAGCTCCGCGAGCGCCAGCCAGCCGCGCAGCCGGGTCCGCCACGGGCACACCAGCAGGACCCCGTCGAGCTCCGTCGTGAACGCGTCGGCGCTCTCGTGCGCGGGCACGCCGACCACCGGGACGCGCACCAAGTCCGTGAGGGAGCGGCGCAGTTCGTCCTGGGCCGTCGGCGCCTTCCCGCGCCGGGCGTAACCCGCCCAGTGCGTGCGCTCCGGCTCGGGGAAGGCGGCCAGCGGCTCGTAGACCCGCAGGTAGGAGGCGTACGGCACGACCGGTGAGGAGCCGGGGGAATCTTTCACCCTCCCGTACTCCCCCGTTTCGGGGCCCGGTTCACCTCCGGGGCGCCGATGCCGGGGCCGGCCGTGCTCCGGGCCGTGCTCCAGGCCGTGCTCCGGGCCCCTCGCGGGACGCGGACCGGCGGGGCGTCACACGGGAGTGTTCCGATCCCCGGACAGGGGGCGCCCCCGGAGGCCGCAGGTCTTACTCTGCTCCCAGCAACGCCCTCCCCCCACCCGCAGGGCGGGCGTCCTTCCGCCGCATCTCTTCCATGGGAGTCACCACCGTGACCGAAATGACCGACGGCGTCCTGCACACCCTGTTCCGCAGCGAACAGGGCGGCCACGAGCAAGTCGTGCTGTGCCAGGACCGAGCGTCAGGCCTCAAGGCCGTCATCGCCATCCACTCCACCGCCCTGGGCCCCGCCCTCGGCGGGACGCGGTTCCACGCGTACGCCTCCGACGAGGAGGCCGTCCGGGACGCGCTGAACCTCGCGCGCGGCATGTCGTACAAGAACGCCCTCGCCGGTCTCGACCTCGGCGGCGGCAAGGCCGTGATCATCGGGGACCCGGCCACGCTCAAGAGCGAGGAACTGCTGCTGGCCTACGGCCGGTTCGTGGAGTCCCTCGGCGGCCGCTACGTCACGGCCTGCGACGTCGGCACGTACGTCGCCGACATGGACGTCGTCGCCCGCGAGACCCGCTGGGCCACCGGCCGCTCCCCCGAGAACGGCGGCGCCGGCGACTCCTCGGTGCTCACCGCCTTCGGCGTCTTCCAGGGCATGCGCGCCAGCGCCCAGCACCTGTGGGGCGACCCGACCCTGCGCGGCCGCAAGGTCGCCGTCGCCGGTGTCGGCAAGGTCGGGCACCACCTCGTGGAGCACCTGCTGGCGGACGGCGCCGAGGTCGTGATCACGGACGTCCGCGCGGAGTCCGTCCAGGCCGTCCTGGACCGGCACCCCGGCGCCGCGATCAGCGCGGTCGCCGACACGGAGGCGCTGATCCGGACCCCCGGCCTGGACGTCTACGCCCCCTGCGCCCTCGGTGGCGCGCTGAACGACGCGACCGTGCCTGCCCTCACCGCCACCGTGGTGTGCGGCGCGGCCAACAACCAGCTCGCGCACCCCGGTGTCGAGAAGGACCTCGCGGACCGCGGGATCCTCTACGCCCCGGATTACGTGGTCAACGCGGGCGGTGTCATCCAGGTCGCCGACGAGCTGCACGGCTTCGACTTCGACCGCTGCAAGGCCAAGGCGGCGAAGATCTTCGACACCACCCTGGCGATATTCGCGCGTGCGAAGTCCGACGGCATTCCGCCGGCCGCCGCGGCCGACCGGATCGCCGAGCAGCGGATGGCCGACGCGCTCGCCGCCCGCGCCGCCGCCACGGCGTAGGCGTCCCGGAGGGGCCCGCCGGGGTGCGGGGAGACGGAACTCACTGCACTTCGGCGGGTCGTGGGCCAGGAAAGCGTTAAAATCGCAGCTGACCAGCGAGTACGGGGTGTCCCGCTGGTTCTGCGCCGAGGCGTGTCATGCGGGCGGCGTACCGTATGGCCGCGGAAGCAGGTACCGTTAAACCCCTACGGACGGTCTCTCCACGGAGAGCCCGCTCCGAACCATGAACGCGTGTCAGACTCTGGGGCCGTCGAGCCCCGTCACCGAGGGGGTCGAGCCATGGGGCGCGGCCGGGCCAAGGCCAAGCAGACAAAGGTCGCCCGCCAGCTGAAGTACAACAGCGGCGGGACTGACCTCTCGCGTCTGGCCAATGAGCTGGGCGCATCGCCGACAGAGCCGCTGCCTATCAGCGCGCCGGTCGAAGTCGATGACGATCTGGACGACGACGACCCGTACGCCAAGTACGCGGATCTGTACAACAGCGATGACGACGAGGACGAGGACGACGAGTCCGGTCCGTCGGCGCACCGTCGCGGGGCTTGACGCGGGAAACCTCCGCACCAGGCGCTTCGCCTGCGGCTCCAACACCCGTACACATGGAAACCCGGCCCAGGGCATTGCCCCGGGCCGGGTTTCCGTGCTGCTCAGACCGCGTACGAACCGGTGAGGGCCGCGCCCTCGGTGTGCTCGCCCCGGTCCAGGATCTCGCCGGCCACCCAGGCGTCGACGCCCCGGTCGGCCAGGGTGGTCAGGGCGACGTCGACCGACTCCTGCGGGACGACGGCCATCATGCCGACGCCCATGTTCAGGGTCTTCTCCAGCTCCAGCCGCTCGACCGAGCCGGCCTTGCCGACCAGGTCGAAGATGGCGCCGGGGGCCCAGGTCGAGCGGTCGACCGTGGCGTGCAGGTGGTCCGGGATCACCCGGGCCAGGTTCGCGGCGAGGCCGCCGCCGGTGATGTGCGAGTACGCGTGGACCTCGGCCGTACGGGTGAGGGCCAGGCAGTCCAGCGAGTAGATCTTGGTCGGCTCCAGCAGTTCCTCGCCGAGGGTCCGGCCGAGCTCCTCGACGTGCTGGTCCAGGGACATCCCGGCCCGGTCGAAGAGGACGTGGCGGACGAGCGAGTACCCGTTCGAGTGAAGGCCGGACGAAGCCATCGCGATGACGGCGTCCCCCGTACGGATGCGATCGGCGCCGAGGAGGCGGTCGTACTCGACGACCCCGGTGCCCGCGCCCGCCACGTCGAAGTCGTCCGGGCCCAGCAGACCGGGGTGCTCGGCGGTCTCGCCGCCGACCAGGGCGCAGCCGGCGAGGACGCACCCCTCGGCGATGCCCTTCACGATGGCCGCGACACGCTCGGGATGCACCTTGCCGACGCAGATGTAGTCCGTCATGAAGAGCGGCTCGGCGCCACAGACGACGATGTCGTCCATGACCATCGCGACCAGGTCGTGGCCGATCGTGTCGTACACGCCGAGCCGTCGCGCGATGTCGACCTTGGTGCCCACTCCGTCGGTGGCGGAGGCGAGCAGCGGGCGCTCGTAGCGCTTCAGGGCGGAGGCGTCGAAGAGGCCGGCGAAGCCGCCGAGGCCGCCGAGGACCTCGGGGCGCTGCGTCTTCTTCACCCACTCCTTCATCAGCTCGACGGCGCGGTCGCCCGCATCGATGTCCACGCCTGCGGCTGCGTAGCTGGCACCGGTGGTCTTCTCTGTCATGACAGGAGAGAGCTTTCGTGTCGTTACTGCGTGGGGTGCCGGGCCCCGGAAAAAGCCTCTGAGGACAGGGCCCGGCGCAGGTTGAGCAGGGGTACGGGTACGGATACGGGTACCGGCTACGGGCGACGGAGCGCGTCGGCGGCGTCCGTACCGCCCGCGAGCTCGGACTCCAGGAGCTGCTTGCCGAGCAGCTGCGGGTCGGGCAGCTCCATCGGGTACTCGCCGTCGAAGCAGGCACGGCAGAGGTTGGGCTTCTGGATGGTGGTCGCCTCGACCATCGCGTCGAGCGAGATGTACGAGAGCGAGTCCGCGCCCAGCGACGTGGCGATCTCGTCGACCGTCATGCCGTTGGCGATCAGCTCGGCCCGGGTGGCGAAGTCGATGCCGAAGAAGCACGGCCACTTCACCGGCGGGGAGGAGATCCGGATGTGGACCTCGGCCGCACCGGCCTCGCGGAGCATCTTCACGAGGGCGCGCTGGGTGTTGCCGCGGACGATCGAGTCGTCCACGACGACGAGGCGCTTGCCCCGGATGACTTCCTTGAGGGGGTTGAGCTTGAGGCGGATCCCGAGCTGGCGGATCGTCTGCGAGGGCTGGATGAAGGTCCGGCCGACGTAGGCGTTCTTGACCAGGCCGGATCCGTACGGGATGCCGCTGGCTTCGGCGTACCCGACGGCGGCGGGGGTGCCGGATTCCGGGGTCGCTATCACCAGGTCGGCTTCGACCGGGGCTTCCTTGGCGAGGCGCCGGCCCATCTCGACGCGCGAGAGGTAGACGTTGCGGCCGGCGATGTCGGTGTCCGGGCGCGCCAGGTAGACGTACTCGAAGACACAGCCCTTGGGCTTCGCTTCTGCGAAGCGGGAGCTGCGCAGGCCGTTCTCGTCGATCGCGATGAGCTCGCCCGGCTCGACCTCGCGGACGAAGCTGGCGCCGCAGATGTCGAGGGCGGCGCTCTCGCTGGCGACCACCCAGCCGCGCTCCAGGCGGCCGAGGACCAGCGGGCGGATGCCCTGCGGGTCACGGGCGGTGTAGAGGGTCCCCTCGTCCATGAAGACGAGCGAGAAGGCGCCCTTGACCTTCGGGAGGACCTGGGTGGCCGACTCCTCGATGGTCAGGGGCTTGCCGTCCTCGTCGGTCTGGCCGGCGAGGAGGGCGGTGACGAGGTCGGTGTCGTTGGTGGCCGCCACCTGGGTGGCGCGGCCGTCCTGACGGGGCAGGTCGGCGACCATCTCGGCGAGCTCGGCGGTGTTCACCAGGTTGCCGTTGTGACCCAGGGCGATCGAGCCGTGGGCGGTCGCGCGGAAGGTCGGCTGGGCGTTCTCCCAGACGGAGGCTCCGGTGGTCGAGTAGCGGGCGTGACCGACCGCGATATGACCCTGGAGCGAGCCGAGAGAGGTTTCGTCGAAGACCTGGGAAACGAGGCCCATGTCCTTGAAGACGAGGATCTGGGAACCGTTGCTCACAGCGATGCCCGCGGACTCTTGTCCGCGGTGCTGCAGTGCATACAGTCCGAAGTAGGTGAGCTTGGCGACCTCTTCACCCGGGGCCCAGACACCGAAGACGCCGCAAGCGTCCTGGGGGCCCTTCTCGCCGGGGAGCAGGTCGTGGTTGAGTCGTCCATCACCACGAGGCACGCCACCGAGTGTAGGCGAGATCGACCACTGGTCCGAATTGGGGACGGCCGGGAAAAGTCACAGTGCGGACAGTCTGGTTACCCGTGCGGAGGGTGACCGAAAGGGCCCCTCGAAGTCCGAAATGCCCTGTTTGGTGAGTGTTGTGGGTTCCTACAGGGTGCCTGGCTGGCCCGACCCTCCGGTGGCCGACCCGTCACCCTCGGCGAACGGCGGCGGCCGGCCTGGTCCGTATCGCGAACGCGGCCTGTTCCGCCACCCTGTACGCCCTTGCGCCCCACTGCGGTCGGGCCGGCGGACCGTGCCCTGAGCGCTCATATCTTCGTACGAGTCGACCCCTCTCCCGTCATTCGGCGGCGGAGGCCGCCTCCGCGGTGAGGCTCTTGCCGTCGGGGGCGGTCAGGGTGAGGGCCCGGCCCTGGATCTTCCAGGTCAGGGGACCCGCCCCGAACAGGGCGGTGAGGGCGCGTTCCTGCTCGCCGGCCGGGCCCTCGCAGGCCATCCGGGTGGTGGTCAGCGGGCCGAGGGTGAGGGCGGGCCCGGTGACGGTGGCGGGGGCACTGAAGCGGTTACAGCCGAGGTTGCCGCTCGCCGTGCCGTCGGGGGCGAGGGTGAAGCGTGCGGGGCCGGGCGGGCCGGTGGGGGCGGCCGCGCCGTCGACGGAGCCGATGGTCCAGGTGGTCGCGGTCAGGGGGGCGTTCGCGGCGGGCTGTTGCGAGCCGGGGCCGTCCGGGGTGAGGGCGGCGTCGGGGGAGCCGTCCTGGCAGCCGGTGAGGGCGAGCGCGGCGAGCAGCGCCAGGCCGGGGGCGAGGTGCCTGAGGGTACGCATGCTCCTGGGACGGACCGGCGGCCCGGCGGGTTCCCCGGCTCGCCCGTTCAGCCCATCAGGGGCAGCAGCCCGGCCAGTGCCGCACGTTCGCCGCTCGCGCTGACCCGGGCGGCGTCGAGCTCCTCGGCCCAGCCGGTACGGCCCGTCGCGAGCCGGAGCCAGGTGAGCGGGTCGGTCTCCACCACGTTCGGCGGGGTGCCGCGGGTGTGGCGGGGCCCCTCGACGCACTGGACCACGGCGAAGGGCGGGATCCGCACCTCCACGGAGCCGCCGGGCGCCTTCACGGCGAGGGCGTCGGCGAGCAGCCGGGTGCAGGCGGCGAGGGCCTGCCGCTCGATCGGGATCCCGAGGCCGGGCAGGGCCCGGTTGAGGTCGTCGGTGTGCACGACGAGTTCGACGGTCCGGGTGACGAGGAAGTCGGCCAGCGTCATGTCGCCGATCCACAGGTCCAGTACGCGGCTGCCGGAGTTGCGCTCCAGGGCGTCGGCCATCGCGGTGCCCGCCCGCGCGAACAGCTCGGGGAGCGGGGCGCCGGTGAGGGCCTCCCGGGCGGCCTCGGAGATCTTCCCGGCGAGGGAGGCGGTGGCGAAGGGCCACTCGACGGCGCTCAGTTCGGGAACGGCGGCGGGCGGCCGGGCGAGGCCGGCGGCGAGGGAGTCGGCGATCCAGGCGATGTGGGCGGCGAGGTCGGCGACGCTCCAGTCCCCGAGCCCGCTGGGCCGGGCGAGCTGCTCCGGGGTGAGCCCCCGTACGGCCTCGGCGACGTGCCCGAACTGCGCGGTGACGGCCGCGCGGATCCTCGCCTGGTCGTAGGCGCGCGGCTTCTTCTTGGCGGGCGGCATGGGGCGACCCTACTGGCCCTTCGGCAGGACGAGTCCGGTGCAGCCGTGCCGGGTCGCGGAGTCTTCGGCGTAGGCCTTGAACAGCTCGGCGTCGCGGTCGCCGACGACCCTCAGGGCGTAGGTGCCGGCCGTCTTCATCGTGAACACGGCGGGCCCGCCCGCGCAGCGGGCGGTGGCGTACGTGACCGCGCCGTTCCTCCCCGCCATGCCGGGCACGACCGGCGTGGGCAGCCGGCCCTCGCCGATGCCGACGGAGCCGGCGTCCTCGCCGTAGTAGGAGCGGGTCTGGATCCACCAGGGCTCGCTCGTCTGGACGGTGTGGAGGTCGACGCGGTCCAGGTCGGTACCCGCCCCGGCCGCGTGGATGCGTTCCGTTTCGGCGCGGCTGACGGCCAGGAGGCAGGTCTCGCTCCGGGCACGGCCGCTCACCGGGGTGCCCAGGGCGCGGTCCGGGAGGTTCCCGCGGTCGGCGGTGCGCAGCAGCGCCGCGTACCAGCCACAGGCGTCGTGGCGGTCCCCGGCGGCCGGACCGAGGGCGGTGGCGGCCGCCGGGAGGGCGGCGGGCAGTTCCGGCAGCCGGGTCGCACAGCCCAGCTTGGCCGCGAGGCGCTCGGCCGCCGTGCGGGCGATCCGCGCGAGGGTGCGGTGGTCGGCGCCGGTGGCCGACGCGTCACCGCCGGTGGCAGTCGCCCGTACGGCGGTGGCGCCGGTTTCGCGCAGCGGTGTGGCACAGGGGGCGGTGACGGTGACGCCCCGGCCGCCGTAGTCACCGAGGAGGCCGTCGCCGAGCGGGAGGCGCATGCTCACGTCGGTGCGGGCCGTGACGTCCCCGCCGGGGGCATCGGGGCGGTCGGGGAACGGGGAGCGCGGAAAGGTGTCGAGCAGGTTGTCCGGCGGGCCGGCGGGCAGGACGCGTGCCTTCAGGGAGAAGTGCTGGTCGCCGTACTTCTCGTCGGCGGAGACCTCCTGGAAGTCGCAGGTGTCCGGCAGCGACCGGAAGTCGATCGTGTTCTCGGCCCGGTCCGTGAGCCGCAGCCGGTCGACGCCGCCGCGCAGGCGCAGTACGGCGTCCCCGTCCACCAGGCCGGCGCACGAGGCCGCGACCAGGTCCCGGCTGTCGGCGCGCCGCTGGTGAGCGGCGACGGCCTCGAAGAGGTGCCAGCCGCCGAAGACCAGGCCGAACACCGCCGCGAGCAGGACGAGGAGGTTGACCGCGTTGCGGCCGCGGCCGAGGTCCGGCAACAGTCCGCCACCGGTCGGCGCCATCGGTTCGAACATCCCCCACCCCGCCCGATTTCCCGACTGCCGCGTACGCGCGACCAGCTGATCGTCGCGCATCGGCGGGGGAAACGCACGGGCCCCCGGCCGGAATGACCGGCCGGGGGCTCGTGGAGGTGCGGTGATCAGGCGAGGAGCGCCGGGATCGTCGCCTCGTGGGCGGCGCGGAGTTCGGTCAGGGGGAGGGTGAACTCGCCCTGGACCTCGATCGCGTCGCCGTCCACCACACCGATGCGGGTCGCGGGCAGGCCGCGCGCGCCGCACATGTCGGTGAAGCGGAGCTCCTCGCTGCGCGGGACGGCCACGACGGCCCGGCCCGCGGACTCGGAGAACAGGAAGGTGAAGGCGTCCAGGCCCTCGGGGACCACCACGCGGGCGCCGTTGCCGCCGCGCAGGCAGGACTCGGTGAGCGCCTGGATGACGCCGCCGTCCGACAGGTCGTGCGCCGCGTCGATCATGCCGTCGCGGGAGGCGGAGATCAGGATCTCGCCCAGCAGCTTCTCGCGGCCCAGGTCCACCTTGGGCGGCATGCCGCCGAGGTGGTCGTGGACGACCTGCGACCAGGCCGAGCCGCCGAACTCCTCGGCGGTGTCGCCGAGCAGGTAGAGCAGCTGGCCGGCCTCCGCGAACGCCATCGGCGTACGGCGGTTGACGTCGTCGATGACACCGAGGACCGCCACGACCGGGGTCGGGTGGATCGCGGTCTCACCCGTCTGGTTGTAGAGGGAGACGTTGCCGCCGGTCACCGGGGTGCCCAGCTCCAGGCAGCCGTCCGCGAGGCCGCGGCAGGCCTCGGCGAACTGCCACATGACGTCCGGGTCCTCGGGGGAGCCGAAGTTCAGGCAGTCCGAGATCGCGAGCGGCTTGGCGCCGGTCGCGGCGACGTTGCGGTACGCCTCGGCCAGCGCCAGCTGCGCGCCGGTGTACGGGTCGAGCTTGGCGAAGCGGCCGTTGCCGTCGGTGGCCATGGCCACGCCGAGGTTCGACTCCTCGTCGATGCGGACGATGCCCGCGTCCTCCGGCTGTGCGAGGACGGTGTTGCCCTGCACGAAGCGGTCGTACTGGTCGGTGACCCAGGACTTCGAGGCCTGGTTCGGGGAGGAGACCAGGGCCAGGACCTGCGCGCGCAGCTCCTCGGAGGTCTGCGGGCGGGGCAGCGCGCCCGCGTCGTCCGCCTGGAGGGCGTCCTGCCAGGAGGGGCGCGCGTACGGGCGGTGGTAGGTCGGGCCCTCGTGGGCGACGGTGCCCGGGGGCACGTCCACGATGAGCTCGCCGTGCCAGTAGATCTCCAGCTGCTCGCCCTCGGTCACCTCACCGATGACGGTGGCGATGACGTCCCACTTCTCGCAGATCTCCATGAAGCGGTCGACGTACCGCGGCTCGACGATCGCGCACATGCGCTCCTGCGACTCGCTCATGAGGATCTCCTCGGGCGAGAGCGTCGCGTCGCGCAGCGGGACGGTGTCCAGCTCCACCCGCATGCCGCCGGAACCGGCCGAGGCCAGCTCGCTCGTGGCGCAGGAGAGCCCGGCGCCGCCGAGGTCCTGGATGCCGGCGACCAGCTTCTCCTTGAAGATCTCCAGGGTGCACTCGATGAGGAGCTTCTCCTGGAAGGGGTCGCCGACCTGGACGGCGGGGCGCTTGGTCGGCTTGGAGTCGTCGAAGGTCTCCGAGGCCAGCACGGAGACGCCGCCGATGCCGTCGCCGCCGGTGCGGGCACCGTAGAGGATGACCTTGTTGCCGGGGCCGGAGGCCTTGGCGAGGTGGATGTCCTCGTGCTTCATGACGCCGATGCAGCCGGCGTTCACGAGCGGGTTGCCCTGGTAACAGGCGTCGAAGACGACCTCGCCGCCGATGTTCGGCAGGCCCAGGCAGTTGCCGTAGCCGCCGATGCCCGCGACGACGCCCGGCAGGACGCGCTTGGTGTCGGGGTGGTCGGCCGCGCCGAAGCGCAGCGGGTCCACGACGGCGACCGGGCGGGCGCCCATGGCGAGGATGTCGCGGACGATGCCGCCGACGCCGGTGGCCGCGCCCTGGTAGGGCTCGATGTACGAGGGGTGGTTGTGCGACTCGACCTTGAAGGTGACCGCGTAGCCCTGGCCGACGTCGACGACGCCGGCGTTCTCGCCGATGCCGACGAGCATGGCGTCGCTCGCGGGCTTCTTCTCGCTGAACTGCTTCAGGTGGACCTTGCTGCTCTTGTAGGAGCAGTGCTCGGACCACATGACGGAGTACATCGCGAGCTCGGCGCCGGTGGGCCGGCGGCCGAGGATCTCCCGGATCCGGGCGTACTCGTCCTCCTTGAGGCCGAGTTCCTTCCACGGCTGGGAGGCGTCCGGGGTCTCGGTGGCGTTCTTGACGGTGTCGAGGCTCATGCGCTGACCAGCTTCTTCAGGACCGAGGTGAAGAACGGGAGGCCGTCGGTGCGGCCGGTCCCGATCAGCGGCTCGACCGCGTGCTCGGGGTGCGGCATGAGGCCGACGACGTTGCCCGCGGCGTTGGTGATGCCGGCGATGTCGCGCAGCGAACCGTTGGGGTTGACGTCCACGTACCGGAAGGCCACGCGGCCTTCGGCCTCCAGTTCGTCGAGCGTGCGCTCGTCGGCGGTGTAGCGGCCGTCCATGTTCTTGAGCGGTACGGAGATCTCCTGGCCGGCGGTGTAGTCGCCGGTCCACGCGGTCTCCGCGTGCTCCACCCGCAGCTTCTGGTCGCGGCAGACGAAGTGCAGGTGGTTGTTGCGGAGCATCGCCCCCGGCAGCAGGTGGGCCTCGGTGAGGACCTGGAAGCCGTTGCAGATGCCGAGGACGGGCATGCCCGCCCTGGCCTGCTCGATGATGGTGTCCATCACCGGCGAGAACCGGGAGATGGCCCCGGCGCGCAAGTAGTCCCCGTAGGAGAAGCCGCCCGCGAGGACGACCGCGTCGACCTGGTGCAGGTCCTTGTCGCGGTGCCAGAGCGAGACCGGCTCGGCCCCCGCGAGGCGGATGGCGCGCAGCGAGTCACGGTCGTCGAGCGTTCCGGGGAACGTGACGACTCCGATGCGTGTGGTCACCGTCAGGCCTCGACCTTCACGGTGAAATCTTCGATGACGGTGTTGGCGAGGAACGTTTCGGCCATCTTGTGGATGCGGTCGAGGGCGGCCTGGTCGACCGGTCCCTCCACCTCCAGTTCGAAGCGCTTCCCCTGGCGGACGTCGGCGATCCCGTCGAAGCCCAGACGCGGCAGTGCACGCTGCACCGCCTGG
This sequence comes from Streptomyces sp. NPDC102258, assembly GCF_055584685.1. Taxonomy (NCBI): domain Bacteria; kingdom Bacillati; phylum Actinomycetota; class Actinomycetes; order Kitasatosporales; family Streptomycetaceae; genus Streptomyces; species Streptomyces sp. NPDC102258. Next base: position 225,336 of record NZ_JBVJLO010000011.1, on the reverse strand, counting down.
CCCTGGGGGTCGAGGATCTCCGGCTTGAGCATGACGTCGACTACGACGCGTGCCACTGGCACTCCCGTGTGGTGGTTGGTGCGAAGGCGGTTCCCTCAGCGTACCCGGCCGAAATTTCTACGCGGGTAGATATGCCGGGGCCCCGGCCGGGCCACGGTTTCGGCTTCACCAACGCTCCGCAAAATCCACCGGAAAACCACGCGCCCGGCATTGCGGCGGGACACGCGGGGAGAATTAACTGGGCTTCGCTATTCAATGAGAATCACGGTACAAAGGAATCAGCCGGGATTCCGACGGTTTGATGCATTCCACCGAAACATCCACACAGGCGACATCACCGCACGTCAGCGAGCGGCGGTGAGGGCGCACGAAGGGACCGATATCCGTGGCGCAGCGCGTAGTAGTCACGATCTCCGACGACATCAGCGGCGGAGAAGCGGCGGAAACGGTCGTCTTCGCCCTGGACGGCAAGTCCTACGAGATCGACCTCAATGTGGCCAACGCAAAGAAACTGCGGAAGAGCCTGGCCCCCTTCGTGGCCGCGGGCCGCCGCCAGTCCCGTTCCGGGAAGGCCTTCAAGCACACCTCGGTCGCCCCCGACCCGGCCGTCGTCCGGGCCTGGGCCCGGTCCCACGGCCACGACGTGCCGCCGCGCGGGCGCATCCCGAAGCGGGTCTACGCCGCCTACAACGAAGCCCACTGACCCCGGATTTGCCATCCACCCCCTCCGATCGGCTAGTGTGTGGATCACGCCGAGGGGCGAGGCCGAAAGGCCGGAACCCCGAAGTCGTGCGGGTGTAGTTCAGTAGCAGAACACCCCCCTTCCAGGGGGGAGGCGCAGTGTGCAATCCCTGTCACCCGCTCTGCACGCTTTACCGATCACGGTTGTGGATCAGGTACAGTGAGCTCGCAGAGCACGGCACTCGTGTCGTGGGAAGCATGCGGACGTAGCTCAGTTGGTAGAGCACCACCTTGCCAAGGTGGATGTCGCGCGTTCGAGTCGCGTCGTCCGCTCAGAGAACAAAGGCCCCGATCATCGATCGGGGCCTTTTTCGTTGCCCGTTCGCCGTCCTTTTATGGCGTACGTCACTTCCGAGAACGAGGGAACCGGGGGACGAGGCCGTGCCGAAACTGACGGGGTGGTGGAGGCGCCGCACCAGTGCGGGGAAGGTCGAGCTCTACACCCGCTGGTCCTTCCACTCCTTCGTGGTCATGGAGATCCTCGGGTTCGGGCTGTCGGGACTGGCCTCCTCGCCCGGTCACCCCTCCGCCGCCGTCGCGGGCACGGCGCTCCTGCTGGTCACCGCGCACGCCGTCCTGGTCGGGTTCCTCACCTCCAGGGCGCTGGACTGGATCGTGGGCACCAGGGAACGGCCGGCCGGACTCTCGGCGGCGGTGGTGGCCGTGACGGCCGGCGCCTGCCTGCTCCTGCTCGGCCTGCGCAGCAGCGGGCGGCTCGACCCGCACGCGGCCGCCGTGGCGGTGTCCGGACTGGCCTGCTTCGGCAGCGGCTCGGTCGTGCTCTCCCTGAAGAAGGTGCGGCACATGCGCTGCGTCCCGCTGATCGCGGCGGGCAGCGCGGGCGCGGCGGTGTACGCCTTCGGGATGCCGTTCGGCGAAGCGCTCGGGTACACGATCGGTGTGCTGGTGACCGGTTCGTTCCTGGCCGTCGCCTACGGGTTCTCCGGCTGGCTGCTGAACACCGTCCACGAGCTCGACCGCGCACGCGACGTCCAGGCCCGGCTGGCCGTCGCCGAGGAGCGGCTGCGGTTCGGGCGGGACCTGCACGACGTGATGGGCCGCAACCTCGCGGTCATCGCGCTCAAGAGCGAACTGGCGGTACAGCTAGCCCGGCGGGAGCGGCCCGAGGCGGTGGACCAGATGATCGAGGTGCAGCGGATCGCGCGCGAGTCCCAGCGGGAGGTGCGCGACGTGGTGCGGGGCTACCGGGAAGCCGACCTCGCGGTGGAACTGGAGGGCGCGCGCGGGGTGCTGAGCGCCGCCGGGATGGACTGCCGGGTCGAGTGCGAGACGGCCGGACGGACGCTGCCGGCCGAGGTGCAGTCGGCTCTGGGCTGGGTGGTCCGGGAGGCGACCACGAACGTACTGCGGCACGGGGACGCGCGCAGCTGCCTGATCCGGCTGACGGTGCGGGGGGCCTGCGGTGCCGTGACCCTGCTGGTGGAGAACGACGGGGCGCCCGATACCCCGGCGGCGGCGCCCGGATCCGGGCTCGCGGGCCTGCGGGAGCGGCTCGCGGCGGTGGACGGGACCCTGCTGGCGGGACCGGCCGGGGGCGGCCGGTTCCGGCTGCGCGCCGAGATCCCGGGACCGCGTACGGAACGAGGGGAGGTGCGGGCGTGAACCGCGTACGGGTACTGCTGGCCGATGACGAGCACCTGATCCGGGGCGCGCTGGCCGCGCTGCTGGGCCTGGAGGACGACCTGGTGGTGGTCGCCGAGGCGGCGTCGGGGCCGGAGGCGCTGGCGATGGCGCGGGCGCACCGGCCCGACGTGGCGGTGCTGGACCTCCAGATGCCGGGGGCGGACGGTGTGAGTGTGGCCACAGCGCTGCGGGCCGAGCTCCCCGGCTGCAAGACCATGATCGTGACCAGCCACGGCCGTCCCGGTCACCTCAAGCGGGCCCTCGCGGCGGGAGTGCGGGCCTTCACCCCGAAGACCGTGTCGGCGCAGCGGCTGGCCGAGCTGATCCGGACCGTGCACGCCGGAGGGCGTTACGTGGACCCGGAGTTGGCCGCCGACGCGATCAGCGCGGGGGACTCGCCGCTGACGGCCCGGGAGGCGGAGGTGCTGGAACTCGCGGCGGACGGGGCCCCGGTCGCGGAGATCGCGGAGCGGGCCTCGCTGTCGCAGGGGACGGTGCGCAACTACCTGTCCTCGGCGGCGACGAAGCTGGGCGCCGAGAACCGGCACACGGCGGTGCGTCTCGCACGCGAGCGGGGTTGGGTATAGTTGTCCTCGCGCTACGGCGCACAGGCGGACATAGCTCAGTTGGTAGAGCACCACCTTGCCAAGGTGGATGTCGCGCGTTCGAGTCGCGTTGTCCGCTCAGCTGGAGAAGGCCCCGATCGGTATCCGATCGGGGCCTTCCTCGTATGCCCGCCGGCCCGGCCGGCTCAGCTCCAGGTGTGGCCGGTGAGGCGCTCGTACGCCTCGACGTACTTGGCGCGGGTCCGCTCGACGACCTCCTCGGGGAGGACGGGCGGCGGCAGTTCGCCCTTGGAGTCCCAGCCGGAGGCCGGGGAGGCCAGCCAGTCGCGGACGTACTGCTTGTCGAAGGAGGGCTGGGCGCGGCCCGGCTCCCACTGGTCGGCGGGCCAGAAGCGGGACGAGTCGGGTGTCAGGACCTCGTCGGCGATGACCAGGGTGCCGTCCGCGTCGAAGCCGAACTCGAACTTGGTGTCCGCGAGGATGATCCCGCGCTCGCGGGCGATGTCCCGGGCGCGGTGGTAGACGGCGAGGGTGCTCTGGCGCAGCATCGCGGCCGTCTCGGCGCCGGTGGTGCGCGCGACCTCCTCGTAGGGGACGTTCTCGTCGTGGTCGCCGACCTCGGCCTTGGCGGCCGGGGTGAAGATCGGGGCGGGCAGCTCGGAGCCGTCGACCAGGCCCTCGGGCAGGCCGATCCCGCAGACCGTACGGGTCTTCTCGTACTCGGCGAGGCCGGAGCCGGTGAGGTAGCCGCGGGCCACGCACTCGACGGGCAGCATGTCGAGGCTCTTGCAGACCAGGGCGCGGCCCGCCCAGTCGGCGGGGGCGCCGGCCGGCAGGTCGGTGCTGATGACGTGGTGCGGGACCAGGTCGGTGAGCTGGTCGAACCACCAGAGGGAGAGCTGCGTCAGGATGCGGCCCTTGTCCGGGATCTCGGTGGGCAACACCCAGTCGGCGGCGGAGATGCGGTCACTGGCGACCATGACGAGTCGGCCGTCCTCGTCCCGGTAGAGGTCGCGGACCTTGCCGGTGTGGAGGTGGACGAGGCCGGGCACCTGCACCGGCTCGGGCTTTTCGACGAATCCGGGCACGGAGTCTCCCTGTGGTTCTGTACGAGCGCAGGCCCATTCTCCCGTACGGGGCGCAGTGCGCGGGGCAGGGGGGTCGGGGTCGCGTCGGCGGTGGTCCCGGGCCGTCGGTGGCGGGGGGCTTCGCGCCCAGGACCCAGGACCCCGGACCCCGGGTGGTCAGTCGCGCTTGCAGATGCGGTCGAGGAGGTTGGCGGTGGCCCGCTGGATCCGTTCGTCGACGTGGCCGGGGCGGTCGAGGGCCGGGGACCAGGCGAAGGTGCCGGACGCGAAGACGAGGGCGCCGCTGGGGGCGCGGTAGAGGGAGGTCTCCTGGTGCCGCTTGGCGCCCTCGCTGTCGAGGTACGGGGAGTGCGCGAGCAGGATCCGGTCGCGGTGCTCGGGGAGCTGGGTACGCGGGAAGTACCGGTCGGCCTCGCCCGCGACGAGGCCGTCGAGTTCGTCGTTCTCGGCGGCGCCGGTGGACTCCCAGAGCCAGTGCGTGGCGTTGCGCACGACCAGGGGCGCGGGGTCGGGGACGCGTCCCGCGTACTGGATGCCGAGGAGCTGCTGTTCGGGGCGGTCGACTTCGCGCCACAGGCTGGGGCGGCCGGGGCCGCGGCGTTTTCGGCAGGTGAGGAGCCGGTCCTCGACCCCGGAGGGGGAGGGGCCCAGCTCGACCTGCCAGTACATGGTGTTGGCGGAGAGGAAGACGAGCGAGGTGCCGTGGTCGCGGGCGCGTTCCACGGTGCGGCGCATGGGGGCCGACCAGTACTCGTCGTGGCCGGGAAAGACGAGGCCGCGGTAGCGGGTGGGGTCGACGCGGCCGGCGTGCAGGTCGCGGGTGTCGGCGTACGCGAGGTCGTAGCCGTAGCGCTCGGCCCAGCGGATGAAGTCGTAGGCGTGGCCGACGTGCAGGGGCAGGCCCGCGCCCGCGTAGGGGCGGTCGAAGGAGACGGTGGTGGCCGCGTCGCGCTCGCCGAGCAGGCGGCCCTCCTCGTCCCACGCGTGGTAGAGGCTGGCGCCGGTGTGGCCGTCCTCCGGGTAGAGGTTGTAGGCCTGCCAGGTGATGTCGGGCAGGAGCAGGAGGAGGTCGGCGGGCTCGTCGTCGCGGACCGTGAAGGGGATGTGCGAGCGGTAGCCGTCGACGGTGGTGAGGACGGCGACGTACGCGCCGACGGTCCAGTACGAGGGGACCTGGAGCCGCCAGGACAGCCACCAGTGGTGGCAGGAGACGGTGCGGTCGGCGGTGAGCGGGGGCGGCTGGACGATCCCGGACAGCCGGGGGCTGGTGGTGATCTTGCAGGCGCCGTCGCCCGCGTAGTGGCCGATCCGGTAGACGTCGACCGAGAACTGCTGGGGCGGGTCGACGGTGATGTGGAAGTCGATGGCCTCGCCGGGGGCCACCGGGCCGGTCGAGGCGAAGCCCTTGATCTGGCGGTGGACGTCGTCGGCGGTGAGCGGGCCCCCGCCGCCGCTGCGGGCGCGCGGGAGCTGGCCGGGGGTCAGGGCCGGGTCCACGTACCAGGGGACGACGTGGCCGGTGTCGTCGAAGTACACCTCGCTGCCGCGGAACCAGGGCAGGGGGCCCTGGCCGAAAGGGTCGTTGACCGCGTGTGCGAGCGCACCTGACTCCCACCGCCGGATCTGGTCCGCACCCATACGGCTCCCCTCCCTCGCTCCCCCGAACGCGTTCTCTTCCGACACCTCGGTACCTCGGTGCGGCGGCTTTCGGACAGCCCCGCCGCGACCGGTCCCAGCACATCACATCACGCACGCGGTCCGTCACCCTTCGTCGCGAATTGGCGGGAGCGGAACGCGGGCCGCCGCTTTCAGACGAGGCGGACGGGCTTCTCCGGGCGTACGCCGACCTCCGCGAGCCAGTCGCGCAGCGGCTCCGGATCCCCCTCCTCGACAAGGCAGAGCACCCGGGGCGCCAGGTCGGCGCGACGCTCGCCGCCGAGCAGCAGGACCGGGCCGTCGAGCCAGTCCAGGCCGGGGGCCGCGCCGGCCGAGTCCACGGCCGCGCAGCAGACCAGGGCCGTGAGGTGGTCGGCCAGCAGGTCCCGGCTGCTGCGCGGGGGCTGGAGCGGGAACAGCGGGAGCGTCTGCGCGCCGCGGGCCCCGCCGGAACCGGGGCGGGAGTCCGCCGCGCGCTTTTCGCGGGCGAGGTCCTCGCGGGCCAGGTCCCCGCTGAGCCGCCCGGCGAGGGCTTCGCCGGCGGAGCCGTCCCCGCCGGGACCGGTGAGGTACGTGAGCACCCGCTCCAGCGTCGGCTCGCCGAAGCCGTCCGGGGCGGAGGGGGCGGGGCGGGGAGCCGTTTCGGCGCCGGCCCCGGCCGGGACGACGGTGAGGCCGTCCAGTGCCGCGTGGAGGCGGGCCGCCTCCGTGCGCCACTTGCGGTCCACGACCTCCTCCGGGTACGCCGCCCAGTCGACCGGGGACCACTCGGGGCCGGTCTCGGCCGGACCCCCGTGGAACAGCCGGGCCGCCAGCAGCGAGGCGGCCTCGTCGATCAGGCCGGGCCGCTCCAGCAGATCGCAGGCGGGGCGCTCGCCGAGCCGCGAGGTGAACTCCTCCGCGAGCCGGTCCCGGCGGGACAGCTCGGTCAGCGCGGAGACCACCCCGGCGTCGAGGTGCGCGGGCCAGCGGCCCATCCGCCAGGCGGGCAGCGCGACCCGGGTCAGCAGCCGGTCCCAGCCCGCGTAGGCGAGGCCGACCTGCTCCTGGGCGAGGATGCGCAGCCCGTAGTCCACGTCCTGGGCACGGTCCGAGGCGGCCGCGGCCACCCCGCGCTCCATCTCGGCGGCGTCGGTCCGGCACAGCCTCAGCAGCAGCCGGGCGGGCGGGGCGATCCAGCCCAGACCGGGCCGGCTCCCCACGTCCACGGCGGCGTCGAGCCCGCGGACGAAGCCGCGCGCGTCGGCTATGTCCGGGTGCGCGGAGGGGCCCGTACCGGCGACGACCGGCGCGAGGACGGCCCGTAGCTCCGCGACGCGCATCCACCACAGGAACGGCGAGCCGATCACCAGCACCGGGGCGGCGCCGGGCTCGGTTTCGGGGCCGGTGGATATGGCGGCCCGGCGGTGGGCCGGATGCGCCCGGTCCTCCAGCCAGCTGTCGCAGTCGGGGGTGAGGGCTATCGCGGAGGGCGCCGGGACGTCCATCCGGTCGGCGAGGTCCCGCACGAGGCGGTAGAGGTCGGGGGCGGCCGCCTCGGGCAGCGCCACCGTCGGCGTCACGGCGGGGCCGGCCCGCAGGACGACGGCGCCGAAGACCCCGCCCGCGAGCAGCACCAGCACGGCGAGCGCGCACACGGCGAGGGTCACCGCCGGCCAGGGATCCCCGGCCAGCCGGCCCGTCATCCGGGCGGCCACCAGCACCACCGCGAAGGCGGCGGGCAGCAGTACGGCGGCCAGCGCCCTGCTGCGGACCCGCAGCACGGCGAGGGCCCGCGAACGCGCGGACGGCGGGCTCACTTCTGCGATCGAACCTGTCCCGGACACGGCCGGACCTCACCCCCTCTGCCCTGCGGCGGCTTGCTCACTCCCCCACTGTGACACCCGCCACTGACATCGCAATGCCGGTGGGCCATGTGCCGGAATGCTTCCGCCGCACCCTAGTTGGGGCGGGAGCGGACGTCAGGCGGTCCGGGTGACGATCACCCGATGGAATGGCTTTGGGTAAAGCTGGGTGCGTTCGAACGCGGCCGGATGCACTCGCACGCGGATGTACGCGAACACGCGCGCGGGCCCGGTGCGCGTCCCCCGCGCACCGGGCCCGTCCCGTCTCGTTCCGGCCGGTCAGCGGCCTTCGGCCGCCTTGGCCGCGATGTCCGTACGGTGCTGCGCGCCGTCGAGGCGGATCCGCGCGACCGCCTTATACGCCTTCTCCCGCGCCTGTGCCAGATCGGAACCGGTCGCCGTCACCGACAGCACCCGACCGCCCGCGCTGACGACCGCGTCCCCCTCGCGCCGGGTCCCGGCGTGCAGCACGTACGCGTCGGGCGCGTCCTGCGCGGCCACCTCGGCCAGGCCCTCGATCGGGTCCCCGGTACGGGGCGTCTCCGGGTAGTTGTGGGAGGCGATGACCACCGTCACGGCGGCGTCGTCGTGCCAGCTCAGCGACGGCTCGGCGGCGAGGGTGCCGCGGGCGGCGTTCAGCAGGACGCTCGCGAGCGGGGTGCGCAGCCGGGCGAGGACCACCTGGGTCTCGGGGTCGCCGAAGCGGGCGTTGAACTCGATGACCCGGGTGCCGCGGGAGGTGATCGCGAGCCCGGCGTAGAGCAGGCCGGAGAAGGGGGTGCCGCGGCGGCGCAGCTCGTCGACGGTCGGCTGGAGCACCAGCTCCATGACCTCGTCCACCAGCTTCGGGTCGGCCCAGGGGAGCGGGGAGTAGGCGCCCATGCCGCCCGTGTTGGGGCCCGCGTCGCCGTCCAGCGCGCGCTTGAAGTCCTGCGCGGGCTGGAGGGGCAGGACGGTGACGCCGTCGGTGATGGCGAAGAGGGAGACCTCGGGGCCGTCGAGGTACTCCTCGATGACGACCCGGTCGCAGGCCAGCGCGTGGGCGCGGGCCGCGGCCCGGTCCTCGGTGACCACGACGCCCTTGCCGGCCGCGAGGCCGTCGTCCTTGACGACGTAGGGCGCGCCGAAGGCGTCGAGGGCTTCGTCGACCTCCTCGGGGGTGGTGCACACGTAGCTGCGCGCGGTCGGGACGCCGGCCGCGGCCATCACGTCCTTCGCGAAGGCCTTGGAGCCCTCCAGCTGGGCGGCCGCGGCCGTGGGGCCGAAGCAGGGGATGCCGGCCGCGCGGACGCTGTCGGCTACCCCGGCGACCAGGGGCGCCTCGGGGCCGACGACGACCAGCTCGGCGCCGAGCTCGGCGGCCAGCCGGGCCACGGCGGTGCCGTTGAGGGCGTCGACCGGGTGCAGCTCCGCCACCTCGGCGATGCCGGCGTTGCCGGGGGCGCAGTACAGCGCGGAGACGTCGGGGTCGAGGGACAGAGAGCGGCACAGGGCGTGTTCGCGGGCGCCGCCGCCGATGACGAGGACCTTCACGCCGCCCAGGGTAGCCCGGACGGCGTGGCGCGTTTCGTGCGGCCACCCAAGGACGGGCCGCTACTCGTTCGTGTATTCCTCCACAACGGTGGCTCCGAGCTCGCGCACGATGAGGTCGTGTCCGGTCAGCGCGCTCTCGACGAGGTCGGGATCGTCCGCCTCCGGTACGTCGTCCTCGGGGGCGACGGGCGGGGGCGCCTGCTGGGCGGGGGGCTGCTGGGGCGAGGGCTGGTGTGCCTGGTGCTGCTGGGGGTTCTGCGGGTTCTGGGGATTCTGGGGAGGCTGCTGCGACGGCTGGTACTGCTGCTGCGGGGGTTGCTGCTGCGCGGAGGGCTGCGGCGGGCTGTAGGCGGGCGCGGGCGAGGCGCCGTACGGGGACGGCGGGGCGGGGGCCGGACCGCCACCGCCTCCGCCCACCACGGCGTCGATCTTCCAGTTGACCTGGAACTGTTCGGCCAGCACTGCCTTGAGGACGTCCTCGCTGCCGCTGCTCGCGAAGTTGTCGCGGGCCCCGGGGTTGGGGAAGCCGAGCTGGAGGGTGGTGCCGTCGAAGCCGGTGACCTGGGCGTTCTGGCTGAGCAGGATCCAGGTGAACCGGCGGCGGTTCTTGACGGCCTCCAGGATCCCGGGCCACATCGCCTGGACCTGCCCGGCGCCGGCGGCCATGCCCGGGGAGGGCGCGGCGGGGGCGGAGGCGGGCTGGGGGGCGGCCTGCGCGGGGGCGGCGGCCGGGGCCTGGGGGGCGGGGGTCCCGCTGCCGGGGGCGGCGGCGCTGGGCCAGGCGCCGGCGGCGGGCTGGGCGGGGGCCGGGGTGGGAGTCGGGGGGGAGGCTGCGGCCGGGGCTGCGGCTGCGGCGCCCGGCCAGGCACCGGGGGCACCGCTGCCGGGCTGCGCGGCCCCCGGCCAGGAGCCGGGAGCGGGGGCGGGGGGAGCGGCCGGAGCCGGGGGCTGGGACACCGGGGGCGCCGGAGCCACGGGGGCCGGGACGGCGGCCGCCGCGGGCGCGGCCTCCGGGGCCGGGGCCTCCTCCGGCCCGGGACCCCGTACGACGGCACGCGCGGCGGCGACCCCGCCGCCCGGCCCGGCCGGAGCCATGCCGTGCGCCTCGGGCCCGGGGACGTACCCCATGGCGGGCGCGGCGGCGGGCGCGGCGAACGCGCCGGCGGGCGGCCCGCTCCGCTCCAGCCGGTCGAGGCGGGCCTGGAAGGAGCGCTCGTCGTCGAAGGCGGCCGGGAGCAGGACCCGGGCGCAGATCAGCTCCAGCTGGAGCCGCGGGGAGGTGGCGCCGCGCATCTCGGTGAGCCCGGCGTTGACCAGGTCGGCGGCGCGCGACAGCTCGGCGGCGCCGAACACGGAGGCCTGGGCCTGCATCCGCTCCACGACATCGGCCGGGGCGTCGATGAGCCCCTTCTCCCCGGCGTCGGGCACGGCGGCAAGGATCACCAGGTCGCGCAGCCGCTCCAGTAGGTCGGCGACGAACCGGCGGGGGTCGTTGCCGCCCTCCACCACCCGGTCGACGATCTCGAAGGCGGCGGCGCCGTCCCCGGAGGCGAACGCGTCGATGACGGAGTCGAGCAGCGAACTCTCGGTGTAGCCGAGCAGGGAGGTCGCCATGGCGTACGTCACACCGTCGTCGGCGGCGCCGGCCAGCAGCTGGTCCATGACGGACATGGAGTCACGGACGGACCCGGCCCCGGCGCGCACGACGAGCGGCAGCACGCCCTCCTCGACCTTCGCGCCCTCGCGCCCGCAGACCTCGCCGAGGTAGTCGCGCAGGGTGCCGGGCGGCACGAGCCGGAACGGATAGTGGTGCGTACGCGACCGGATGGTCCCGATGACCTTCTCCGGCTCGGTGGTCGCGAAGATGAACTTGAGGTGCTCCGGCGGCTCCTCGACCACCTTCAGCAGGGCGTTGAAGCCCGCCGAGGTGACCATGTGCGCCTCGTCGATGATGTAGATCTTGTACCGGCTCGAAGCGGGCCCGAAGAAGGCCTTTTCCCGCAGGTCACGGGCATCGTCCACGCCACCGTGGGACGCGGCGTCGATCTCGATGACGTCGATGGAACCCGGCCCGTTCCTGGCCAGGTCACGGCAGGACTGGCACTCCCCACAGGGCTCGGGGGTGGGCCCCTGCTCACAGTTCAGGCAGCGGGCCAGGATGCGTGCGCTGGTCGTCTTTCCACAGCCGCGCGGCCCGCTGAACAGGTACGCGTGATTGACCCGGTTGTTCCGCAGGGCCTGCATCAGCGGTGCAGTGACATGCTCCTGCCCGATGACCTCGGCGAACGACTCGGGGCGATAGCGGCGGTACAGCGCAAGGGACGACACGTCTACGAGGTTATCCGGGCCCACCGACAACAGCGGCCCGCCGACGCCCCCGGACCCGCCCCCGGAACGCAAAGCGCCCCCCACGCACCCGCCAGAGCCCACTTACCCTTGCTGCCTTCCGGCCCTGGGGGAGTTGGGTGAGATAGCGCCACGTGAGGGGCTGGGCCCCACCCTAGCGGATCCCGACCCCCGGAATCGACCCGGACCCCCACCCGATCCCCCGCCGCCCCCAAGATCGGGATCGTGTTCGCGAGCACCCCTCAACGTCTTGTATTGTTTGCGGCGGAGGATTCGCCTAGTGGCCTAGGGCGCACGCTTGGAAAGCGTGTTGGGGGCAACCCCTCACGAGTTCGAATCTCGTATCCTCCGCAGTCGCCTGAACAGGCGAAACGAAGAGCCGGACCGCTGATTGCGGTCCGGCTCTTCGGCATGCCCTGGCCTCAGTTTTGGTCTCATTTACAGAGTGCTCGTCGGTCTTCTACGGGCCCTTCCAGGGCATCGCCTCCGCCCTCCAGGGCGACCGCAAGGCCTACCAGGAGGCCCGGCGAACGCGCGGGAGTCCCTGCGGGAGCTCGCCCTCGGCGTGGAGGAGGGCGTCGACACAGTGATGACCAAGCCAGCCGGGCCCTACCTCGTCCCTGTACCGGGTAGAGCAGGTGGTGGACGTCCCCGTGGCGGCGTACCAGATCAGCGGTGATTTGGCGGTGATCGAGGCTGCGGCGGAGAAGGGCTGGAGCGAGCGGGACCGGGTCGTCCTGAAGACGCTGCTGGGCATCGAGCGGGCCGGCGCCGGCACGCTTCTCAGGCCATCGGGGACGGCCCGACGAAGAAGAATCCGAGGGCCGCGAGCGGCAGCGTCAGCAGGGTGGAGACGAGTGGCGCGAAGAACGCACGGGGGCGCGGTGTCCGGGGGCATGGGTCCAGTCAATTCCGTGGGAGGAACTGGAACATGAGTGCGCGCACTCATGGGACCGCCTTGCTGACCTGCGAAACTGTTAGGCGTACGTACGCATGTGGTGCAGCGGCGCCGAAGAGGGGTGGACATGACGGACGGCGATCTCAATGTTTCGGAGCACAACCTCACGAAGCTCGCGGACGACCTCGGTCAGATGCAGGGTCATCTGGAGCGGCAGATCCGCGATATGGACCGGGTGGTCGACAGTATCGCGGCGGGCTGGCAGGGGCCCACGGCCACGGCGTACCGCGCCCTGCACCGGGGAGCCGCCGAGGACGCCGTGCGGATCCGGCAGGTGCTGTCCCTGCTCGAAGAGGCCACCAGGGCCTCCCGTGACGGCTTCACGGCCCAGGAGCTGGAGGTCCTGGCCGCGTTCAAGCGCGTACAGAGTCGGGAGGACGTGTCCGTCTCCGGCGAGGCGTTGACCGTGCCGGACCAGCCGGCCGCGGCCCCGCACAGCTGTCTGCAGGACATCTGAGAGCAGCGAGGAACAGCAACACCATGTCGGACGACGACCGGATAACTGTCGATTTCGCCACCCTGCAGCGCCTGTCGGGAGACCTGGAGGAGATCCTCAAGGCCCTCAACGAGAAGCTGGAAGTGCTCTACGAGCGCGCCAAGAAGGCCGTTCTGAGCTGGGACGGCGAGGCCCGGGAGGCCTTCATCGACGAGCTGGACAAGTGGGACCGCTCGGCCCAGGACCTCAAGTCCGCGCAGGCCTGGCTCCACGAGGTCGTGGTCAAGGGGCACCTCAACTACGCCGCGGCGAACAGGTCCGTGCTGCAGGGCTGGGGAGGTGGCGCCTGATGGCTGGCCCCACCCCGGGACCCACCCCGGTGCAGCCGCCCGCCGGGGGCGGCAACATCGACGTCAAGCCGTCGAGCCTGTGGACCGTCTCCGGCCGGGTCGCCGGTCAGCAGGACCCCATGATGCGCGGCGGGAACACGCTCGTGCAGGAGCTGCAGAAGTACCCGGACGCCGGCGGGGCGGGCACCAGCGCCGAGAAGTTCGCGCAGGCCTACAAGAAGATAGGCAACCGCTGGCTGGAGGTGCTGGGCAAGAGCGTGGTCAGCATCGGCGGTGTCGCCGTCGGCTTCACGGAGACCGCCAACGCCTACACCAAGGCCGACGCGGCGGCCCACCCCAAACCCGGACAGGCCCCCGAGCAGCGCCCGCTGCCGACGGTCATCGACAAGGACCCCAAGTTCGCCAGCGTCCCCGACATCAAGTGGGGTGACGACGACGGCGGAGACGACCTGATCCGCGGTGCGATGGAGGGCATACCGGAGATCATCCGGGACGTGCTGCAGCCCGTCGCGAAGAACGTGTTCCGCGTCGGCAAGGTGGCGGACGTCCACCCCTTCCCGCAGCAGCACTACCTCAACTCGCACTGCCACAGCTGGATGAACGCCTCGGTCGTCCCCAGCAACACGGCGGCCGAGCTGACGATGGTCATCGGTACGATCACCAACCACGCGAAGGCCGACTGGGAAGCCGCCATGCGCACGTTCTGCAGTGCGCTGTGGGGCGCGACGGACTGGGGTCGGTCCGGTCCGACCCGGCACGGCTACCAGTGGGCGCACACCACCCCGCCGCCCGGGACGCGGACGCCCACGGGCAGTCAGCCGGTGATGAGCGTCCTGAACGACGTTGCGATCAAGATCAGCGACTGCCTGCGCGAATACTCGGAGGCCGCGGTCGAGCTGAACCACGACGTCTTCGAAGAGCTCAAGCGGGCCATGAAGCAGGCCGCCATGAGCATCATCGACGACCTGGAGAAGGCCAAGGAGAAGCCGAGCCTCAAGTCCATCGCCGGCGCGGTCACCAGCGTGGCCAGCGGGCTGGGCGGGGCCGCCGGACTCCTGCTGAAGTTCGACGTCAACACGGTCCTGAAGCTGGACAAGGCCAAGCTCAACCGGATCGTGGACAAGTACACCGGCATCGTGGACGGCCTCACCACGCGCATGGAAGCGCTGAAGGACGTCCTGGACGAAGCGCACATGAGCGCCCCGAAGTTCGAGGCCGGCGTCGCCCGCGCCCACGGCTTCGGCGCCCGGTCCCTGGAGGACTTCAAGAGCACCTCGCAGACCTGGCTGAAGATCGACTCCGTCACCGGCAAATACGTGCTGGACCTGGGCGCCAACGAATGGATGGCGGACGGTCACACGCTGGACAAGCACGTGGGCAAGACGGACGATCAGCTGAGGCAGCGCCTGCGCGACCAGCAGTCGAACCCCAACCCGACCGTCGCCTGGCCGCACGGCAAGCCGAAGCCGAGTGGCTCCTCCGCCTTTCCGAACTACCAGCGGGCGCAGGAACTCACCCAGTACAACCTCAACCAGAAGGCCGCGGAGATCGAGGCCTGGATCAAGGGGCCGCCGCCGCCTGCGGACGGCGCAGTGGAGTCCTTCGTGGGGACGGCGCCCCCCGGTGAGACCAGCGGTCGTAGCGTCAGCAAGCAGCCGACCAACCCTCTCGATCCGCTGTCCGGATTCAAGGAGGGAGGCATGCGGGCCAAGGTGGAGGACGTGACGGGCATCGACACGAGGATCAGGTACGACAGCAGCCGCAATCCTCCGTTCACCGTCATGACGTCCATGCCCAGCAAGTGAGAAAGGCCCTTCGAAGGTGTCCATCGACCAGGCGTCGTGGGAAGCGGCGGTACAGCACCTGTACGAGGACGGGTTCGCGTTCGTCGCCACCGGTCCGCGCGAGCACGAGGACTGGCGGACCGACGTGCTCTCCGTCATGGAACGCGCAGTCCCCGATCCGCGCGGCTGGGCCGGGCTCGACCACTTGGCGAACGAGCGCTCCCCGGAACACCCCGCCGTCCCGTTCTGCCGCCCGTCCTTCAGGGACGATCCGTCCCGCCCGCTCACCGCGGCCGACGTCGGGGAACGGCTGCGCGAGATCGACCGTGCGAGCGCCGAGAACCTCCTGCTCGCGATCACCGAGGACGGCTGCACCCTGCGGAACCTCGCACGGTTCACCGAGAGCTTCGAAGAACTGCAGGGCATGGCCCGCACCCTCCTCGCCCGCTACGGGGACGCGTTCACCTGCCACACCAACGTCAGCTCCGTCGGGCACGTCGGCACACTGGACTTCGGGGGCACATCTATCGGCTGGACGCCGATGACCTACTACGGGGAGGACTGCGGCCTGGTCGTGGTCTCCGAGACCGAGGTCGGGCTGTTCTGGGCGTTCGGCGACATCTGAGCCCCGAGGCCCCGAGAGGAGGAATCCATGCCGACCCGTTCGACGCGAATGGAGACAATGATCCGATGCTGACCCGATCCGCCACCTACCCCGACCGGGAGACCGCCCAGTGGGCCACCCAGCAGGTGGTGACCGCCAACGAGCAGGTCATCCACCGCTGGCTCGCCCAGGGGACGCGGGCCCGCCTCACCCTCGAGGCCGCCTGGCCCTCCCGGGAGGAGCCCGTCGGCCGGGTGCAGCTCGAGGCGATGCTGCTCGCCGGGCGGGAACCCGTCGACGTCCGCGCCGCCCGGGTCATCCTGCGCCGTGAGCCCGCCAACCCGCACGGATTCGTCGTCCTGACCACCGTCCCGTTCTACCCGTAGAGGCGACCGACCGTGTCCATGAAGCCCCTCGAACACGACCGGCGCTACGGCGAACTCGACCAGGTCCTGCGCGCCTACCTCGGCCAGAGCGCCGACGACACGGCGGAGCGGCGCAGCCGTGCGCTGGACGCCTACCTGCGCCACACCTGGCACACCCGCCCCTGGGCCATCGCGGAGGCGGAGCGCCAGCTGCGCGAGTACTCCCGCAACCCCCCGGGGCGCCTGCGGATCGACCTCGGCGAGTTCTACGCCGTCCCCGACGTCGGGATCCCCCAGGCCGCGATCGGCGACTGGCTCCTCGTGCTGGCCGACCACCTCAAGCAGAGCATCGAGGACGGCGAGGTGCCGCCGCCGGCGAACCCGCAGACGCACTGGGAGTGGCACGCACGGTTCCCGGAGACCGCGCAGCTGCTGGGCGGCTGGTTCTCGCAGGACATCGTCGACGAGTTCCCCGACCACGAGGCGGCGGTCGCGGACTACGCCGCCACCACCGACCCCCAGCTCGTCGCCCGCCTCGTCGGCGAGCTCCACGAGCTGATCGCCCTCCCGCTGGACGAGGGCGACTACGCCCTGGCCGCCGCGGAGCTCGGCATGGAGGTCAACCCGCCCGAACCGTTCTCATACGGAGCGTGGTTTCAGACGGTGGCGACGGTTCTGAGCGCCGACTGACGGCGTGGAGCTCGTGGGCGCCCGCAGGCGGCGGACTCAAGCCGATCAAGAAAGCGGTCCGCGGGCCCATACCTGAGGACAAGCCTGGGCCGGCAGCCCGTCCCGCAAGCCGGATCCCGCCGAACCCAGGCTGCCTGGTCTCAGTTCTGGTCTCATTCGCCCCTGTCCAGGCCCGCCCGGACAGGGCCACCATGGGCGCTCCGCCGCAGGTCAGGATGAGTATGTCCCTCACCGGACGGGGGTACGAACATTTGGAAAGCGTGTTGGGGGCAACCCCTCACGAGTTCGAATCTCGTATCCTCCGCCAGTGCCTCACCGGGCACTTGAAGGCCCCGACCGGGAAACCGGCCGGGGCCTTCTGCGTTCCCTGGCGCCCGGACGGGGTCAGGGCAGGGAGCCGCGGAGGGTGGGGAGGGTGGTGAAGAGGTGGGTGTGCAGGCCCAGGGCGCTTGCCGTGTGGAGGTTTTCCTCGCGGTCGTCCACGAAGAGGATGCGGTCCGGGGCGAGGTTCAGGGCGCGCAGGCACCAGGTGTAGGCGGCCGGGTCGGGTTTGGTGTGGCCGATGCGGCAGGAGAGGGCGCGGACCGGGAAGAGGTCCAGCCAGGGGTGGTGGCGCTCGTAGTACGCGGCCAGTTCCTCGGGGATGTTCGACAGCAGGGCGATCCGGCGGCCGCTCGCGGCGAGGGTGGTGATCAGGTCGACCATCTCCGCGTCCACGGCGCTCCAGCTCGCCACGTCGGCCTCGGCGAGGGCGGCCGTCCGGTCCGGGTCGAAGCGGGTGCCGAGGGTCGCCGCGACGGCCTGCCAGTAGGCGGGACCGGTGAGTTCGCCGCGGTCGTAGGGCGGCCGGTGGGACCAGTACGCCTCCCAGAACGCCGGGGCGGGCACGCCGGCCGTGGTGACGAGCCGGGCCCGTCCCTCGGGGGACTGGTGGCGGGCGATGACGCCGAAGAGGTCGAAGAGGACCGTATCGGGTGCGGTCACGGGCTCACACCGTCCGTACGGTGACGCCCGCGGCCGCCAGTGCTTCGGTCGCGTCGGCCGGGGCCTCCCGGTCGGTGACGACGGCGTGCAGCCGGGCCGCCGGGGTGACGTGCGCGAGGGCGGTGCGGCTGAGCTTCGCGCCCTCGGCGACGGCGATCACCCGGCGGGACGAGGCGAGGGCGGCGCGCTTGACGGCGGCGTCGTCCAGGTCGTAGGCGGTCAGGCCGTCGGCGGCGGTCAGCCCGCAGCAGCCGATGACCGCGGTGTCGAAGCGGAGCGCGGCGAGGGAGGCCTCGGTCAGCGGGCCGGTCAGGGACAGTTCCCCCCGGCGCGGCCGGCCGCCGGGCAGCAGCAGCGTCAGGCGCGGCGCGTCGGCGAGGGCGTTGGCGGCGTGCAGGGACAGCGGCATGACGGTCAGACGGCGGCCGTGCAGGGCGCGGGCCACCTCCAGGCAGGTGGTGCCGCTGTCCAGGACGACCGATTCGCCGTCCGCGATCAGGGTGGCGACCTCGGCGGCGATGCGGCGCTTGGCGTCCGCGCCGTCCTGGGCGCGCAGGGCGAAGGGGGGTTCCTCGCCGCGCATCAGCAGGCTGCGGGCGCCGCCGCGGTAGCGCTCCAGGAGGCCTTGTTCGGCGAGGGTCTCCAGGTCGCGCCGGATGGTCATCTCGGAGGCGCCGGTCAGCTCGGCCAGCTCCAGGACGCTGCGGCGGCCGCTCTCGCGCACCGCGTCGGTGATCTGCCTCAGTCGGTCTGCACTCATGGCCCCATTCAACACCCCGACGCCTCTCTGAACAAACATTCCGAACAGCCAACGTGTTTGTTATGTTCGGAACATGCAGACCTCCGTGACGATGTCCGCCCTGCGGGCCGGCCGGCGGGCCACCTTCGTCTTCTTCCTCCTCAACGGCTTCGTCATGGGCATGTGGATCGTCCACATCCCCGTCGTGGAGCGGCGCACCGGCATCGACCACGCCCGGCTCGGCTGGCTCCTGCTGCTCCTCGGCGCCGGGGCCTTCCTCGGCATGCGCCTGGCGGGTCCGCTCACCGACCGGCTGGGGGCCCGTACGGTGCTGCCCGCGAGCGCGGCCCTGTGCGGCGCCGCCGTCCTGTGGCCCGGAGCCGCCGGCAGCGCGACCGCGCTGGGCGCGGCCCTGCTGGTGCTCGGGTTCGGCAACGGGACACTGGACGTGAGCATGAACGCGCACGCCGTCCAGGTGGAGCACGGCTACGGCAGGCCCCTCATGTCGGCCTTCCATGCCGCGTTCTCCGTCGGCGGGGTACTCGCCGCGCTGGCCGGGGCCCTCGCGCTCGGCCGGGGCTGGAGTCCGGCCGCCACCCTGGGGGCCACCGCCGCCGGGAGTCTCGTCGTCACCGCACTCACCGCCCGGCGGCTGCTGTCCGCGGCAGAGCCGGGCCCCGAGCCCGTCGGGGCGCCCGCGCGGCCCACCGCCGACGGGTCCGCGGCCTCGCCCGGGCGGATCCGGGCCCTGGCCGGCCTCGCCTTCCTGCTGATGCTCTGCGAGGGCGTCGCCAACGACTGGAGCACCCCGCACCTGCGGGACGTCCTCGGCGCCTCCGCCGGGACCGCCGCCCTCGCGTACGGGGCCTTCGCGACCGCCATGACCCTCGGGCGCACCTTCACCGACCGGGTGTCGGGGCGCTTCGGTCCGGCGGCGGTGCTGCGCGTCGGCTCCGGCGTCGCCGCGGCGGGGCTCGCCCTGGCCGCGCTCGCCCCGGCCGCGCCGGTGGCGCTGGCCGGGTGGGCCGTCCTGGGCGCGGGGCTGTCCGGCTGCGTACCTCAGCTCTTCAGCGCGGCGGGCCACGCCGACCCGGCCGCCGCAGGGGCCAACGTCTCGCGGGTCGCGGGCCTCGGTTACCTCGGGATGCTCGCCGGGCCGGCGGTGATCGGCCCGCTGACCGGCCTCGTACCGCTCGACCTGGCCCTGCTGCTGCCCGTCGTCCTGTGCGTGGTCGTCTGCGCGGCGGCCGGGGTGCTCACCGGGCCGGCGGCTCAAGGCGCGGGGGCCGGGAGCCGAAGGAGCGGGTAGCCGCTGTCACCGCCGAGAGAGAGCCCCCGTGCGTCCGTTGCTGCGGGCTCCGGCGGGGTGGGGGATCCATTCCCCGTACGGAAGCAGCTCGCGGTGGCGGCGCGAAGCGCATCGCGGGCCGTGTCCGGGGAGCGCCCGGAACGGCGGAAGCGGTGGGAGGGGCCTCGTACGGCCCCGTACGGTCCCGTACACGCGCCCGGAGTCGTCCCGGGAGGCTCCCCCACCGCTTCCGCCGTTCGTCTTACGGGGCTCAGCGCGCGCCCGCTCCCGCCGGCTCCGGCTCCCGCCCGGCCGGGGCCCCGGCGGCGCCCGCCCCGTGGTCCCGGTCCCGCATCAGGACCAGGGCCAGGACGGCGGCGGCGAGGACACCCAGGGCCGCCGCGCCGAAGGTGGCCGACATGGCGGAGGTGAAGGCGGAGCGGGCCGCTCCGGCCAGCGCCGGGTCGGCGAGGGCGACGGCCACCGAGTGCCGGGCGGCGTCCGGCGCGGAGGCGGGCATGTCACCGCCGTAGACCCCGCTCAGCAGGGCCCCGAGGACGGCCACGCCGAGGGCGGCGCCGGCCTGCTGGACGGTGTCGTTGAGGGCGGAGCCGACACCGGCGTGCTCCTCGGGGACGGCCCCCATGAGGGCGGCGGTCGCGGCGGGCATCGCCAGGCCGCTGCCGAGGCCCATCACCGTCATGGCGGCGCACAGCGGCCAGAAGCTGTCGCC
Organism: Streptomyces sp. NPDC102258; assembly: GCF_055584685.1. Lineage (NCBI taxonomy): Bacteria > Bacillati > Actinomycetota > Actinomycetes > Kitasatosporales > Streptomycetaceae > Streptomyces > Streptomyces sp. NPDC102258. Next base: position 204,987 of record NZ_JBVJLO010000011.1, on the reverse strand, counting down.
GGCCTCCAGCGTGGTCAGGATCCCGAAGCCGGCGGCGATGACGGCGAGGCCGACGGCGGTCATGATCCGGTTGCCGATCCGGTTGCCCAGGGTGGCGCCGAGGCCGTTGAAGACGAGGGTGGCGACGGCGAGCGGGGTGAAGGCGAGGCCGGTCTCGGTCGGGCTGTAGCCGGCGACGAACTGGAGGTACTGGGTCAGCACCAGCATCAGGCCGCCGTTGGCGAAGGTGAGCAGGACCAGGGAGAAGCTGGAGCCGCTGAACATCCGGTCGCGGAAGAGGCCGAGCGGGACCATCGGGGAGCCGGTGCGCAGCTCGTGCAGGACGAAGGCGGTCAGGGCCACCGCGGCGACGGCCGCGTACACGGTCAGGCCGTCCTTGGGGAAGGCGATGATCGCCCAGATCAGGGCGGTCATGCCGGTGACGGACAGGAGCATGCCGGGGAAGTCGGGCCTCCGCCAGGGGCCCTTGGACTCCGGCATCAGGATCAGCGCGGCGACGATGGCGAGCAGCGCGATCGGGACGTTCATCAGGAAGACCGCGCCCCACCAGAAGTGGGCGATGAGCACGCCGCCGAGCGCCGGACCGCCGACCATGCCGACGACGGCGACCGCGCCCCAGGCGGAGATGGCCTTGCGGCGCTCCTCCTCGTCGAAGACGGTGATCAGGATCGAGAGGGTGCTCGGCATCACCAGGGCGCCGCCGATGCCCATGAGCACGCGTCCGGCGATGAGCTGGGCCGGGGAGTCGGCGTAGGCGGCGAGCAGGGAGGCGATCCCGAAGAGCGCGAGCCCGATGACCATCACGCGGCGGCGGCCGAAGCGGTCGGAGAGGCTGCCCGCGGTGAGGAGGAGTCCGGCGAAGACCAGGATGTAGGACTCGATGATCCACTGGATGGCTTCGGCGCCGGCGCCGATGTCCTCGGCGATCGGTGGGATCGACACGGTCAGCACCATGTTGTCGACGACCAGGACGAGCGTGCTCAGGCAGAGCACGATCAGGATGAGCCAGCGGCGCGGGTCGCGTGCCGCAGCCGCCCCGCCGCTCGTGGTGGTCTCGTCCAGCGCTTCCATGGCGGTCCCTTTCCCCTTCTGCCGACTGATGCGTACACCGTTCGCTCGGTGACGTGAACAACGTACGCTGTCGCGTACACCGTTCGCAAGAGGGTGGAGCGCGCCCGAACCGCCGGGACGGCCGGGCAAGCGAAAGCGCCGCCGCCCGCGCCCCCGGAGGGACACGGCCGACGGCGCTCCGGTGAACGGCGCTCCGGTGAGCGGCTGCCCGGCGCGGTCAGTCGAACTTCGGCATCTCCCCCGCCGTCCGCGACATGTCGATCACCGCGAACGCCGCGCCCTGCGGGTCCGTGACCGCCGCGAAGCGGCCGAACGGGCTGTCCATCGGCCCGAAGTGCAGCCGGCCGCCCCGCGCCGTGGTCTTCTCGACGGCCTCGTCGCAGTCCGGCACCGCGAAGTAGACCTGGATGTAGGACGGGATCTCCGGCGGGAACTCCTCGCCCATCTTCATCCGCCCCAGCACCGGGTTCGTCTTTCCGCCCAGGCTGAAGACCTTGAAGTCCATCCCGGCCGCGTCGGCGTCGTCGCAGTCCGCGCCGACGTCCATCTGCCGGGCCTCGTACGGGAAGACCTCGGTCAGGAACCCGTCCGCCTTCTCCGGGTCCCGGCTGAAGACCTCCGCCCAGGCGTACGCACCCGCCTCGCCGAGCTTCTCGAAGCCCCGGTGGTCACCGGGCTGCCAGACGCCGAAGACCGCGCCGCTGGGCTCCTTGGCGATCGCCATCGTGCCGAACGCGCCGACCCGCATCGGCTCCATCACGACGTCGCCGCCCGCCGACTTGATCTTCTCGGCGGTGGCCGCCGCGTCGGACGAGGCGAAGTACAGGCACCACTGCGAGGCCGCTTCACCGCCCGGCATCGGCGGCACGACGGCCGCGACCGCCTTCCCGCCGGAGTAGGCCTGCGTGTAGTTGCCGTGCTCGCCGGCGGACTCGCCGAAGGTCCACCCCAGCACGTCGCCGTAGAACTCCTTGGCGGCCTCCACGTCGGTGAACATCGCGTCCACCCAGCACGGGGCGCCTTCCGGAAAATCGGACATGGTCGATCGACTCCTGTGTCGTACGCAGTCCCCCACGCATCCGCCACTGCCTGTCGCTTCCACGCTAGGCGGGGGGTCTGACAACCGCGCGCCGACCGCGCGCGGGGGCCCGGGGCGGGGGAGGCTGGAGGCATGGACGACATCACCCTGCGGCTCGCGCAGCAGCCCGAGGCCGACGCCCTGCTCGCGCGGAGCCCGCTCGCCGCGCTGGTCGGCATGCTGCTCGACCAGCAGGTCCCGATGGAGTGGGCGTTCTCCGGGCCGTACACGATCGCGCGGCGGCTCGGCGCCGACGACCTCGACGCGCACGCCATCGCCGCCGCCGACCCCGACGCGTTCGCGGCGCTGCTGTCGCAGAAGCCGGCCGTGCACCGGTACCCGGCGTCCATGGCGAAGCGGATCCAGCAGCTGTGCGCGTACCTGGTCGAGCACTACGAGGGGGACGCGGCGGCCCTCTGGCGGGACGCGGCGAGCGGGGCGGAGCTGCTGGCGCGGCTGAAGGCGCTGCCGGGGTTCGGGGAGCAGAAGGCGAAGATCTTCCTCGCGCTGCTGGGCAAGCGGCTGGGCGTCCGCCCGGCGGGTTGGCGGGAGGCCGCCGGGGACTACGGGCCGGCGGACGTGTACCGGTCGGCGGCGGACATCACGGGGCCGCAGTCGCTGGCGAAGGTCCGGGAGTACAAGCAGGCGCGGAAGGCCGCCGCCAAGGGGACTCCGTAGCTCCGCTCGCAAGGTGACGGACCGGCAGGTGCGCGGGAGCCGGGGCGGGCGGGGGTTCGTAGGGTCGGGGCATGAACGAGAACCTGACCCGCGCCGCCACCGCCGAGATCATCTCCGACGGGCCCGGCAGCCTGATCACCCTGCTCACCGACACCGACGAGCTGACCTGCAACACCGCGAGCTTCGAGGTCGGGGCGGCCGGGGCGCCCGTGCACTTCCACACCAAGGCCACCGAGTTCTTCCACGTCACCGACGGGCACCTCGACGTGCTCGTCGGCGACGAGGTACACACCCTCGCCAAGGGCGACTTCCTCAGCGTCCCCCCGGGCGTCAAGCACGCCTTCGCCCCCGCCGCCGGGCGCACCGCCGAGGTGTTCGTCGGCTTCACGCCCGGCATGGGCCGCTTCGACTACTACCGCCTCCTCGGCCGGGTCCGGGCCGGCGAGGCCACCGTGCAGGACATCATCGACAGCCAGCCGGTGTACGACAACCACTACGCGGAGAGCGAGGCCTGGGCCGGCCGCGCCGCCCGCAGCACCGAGGCGTAGACCTCGTCGGCACCGAGCCAGCGCAGCTCCTCCGCGAGCAGCTCGGCACCGCTGCGCACCTTCAGGGCCACGGTCCGGTCCGGCCAGCCCGGCAGCACCAGCGAGGCCAGCGCCCCGGCGGGCCGGTCGACGCGCACCTCACCGGCGGCGGTGTCCAGCCGGACCCGGGTGATGACCGGCCCGTCGCTCTCGGTCCGCGCCACCGGCACCCCGAGCCGGCTCTCCAGCCAGCGCGCCAGCAGCTCGGCGCTCGCGTTGCAGGCCTCGCTCTCCACGGCGGCGCCCGTCACCCCGGACACGTTCTGCTCGAAGGCCGCCGCCAGCAGGGTGCGCCACGGCGTGAGCCGGGTCCAGGCCAGGTCGGTGTCGCCGGGGGCGTACGAGGCCGCCCGCCCGGCCAGCGCGCCGACCGGGTCGGCCGCCGCCTGGGCGTCGGTGATCCGCCGCTGCGCCAGCCGGCCGAGCTCGTCGCGGGCGGGGTCGGCGGGGGCGTCGGCCGGCCACCAGGCCACCACCGGGGCGTCCGGCACCAGCAGCGGCAGCACCACCGAGCCCGCCTGGGCGGTGAGTTCACCGTGCAGCCGCAGCAGCACGATCTCCCCCGACCCGGCGTCGGAGCCCACCCGCAGCTCGGCGTCGAGACGGCTGCGCCGGGCGCGCTGCGGGCCGCGCGCGGCCCGCCTGATCACCGCGATGATGCGGCAGGGGTGTTCACGGGCGGCTTCGGAGGCCGCGCGTACGGAGTCGTAGGCGTGCTCCTCGTCGGTGACCACGACGAGCGTCAGCACCAGCCCCATCGTGGGGCTGCCGACGGCTCGGCGGGCCGCGAGGAGCGCGCGGTCTATCTTGCTGGACGTGGTGTCGGTCAGTTCGGTCCGCATGCACCGAGTCTGTCAGCGTCCGCCCCGTTTCCGGCAACCGGTTCGCCCGATCACGTCCGGACCCGCGGTAACCGCCGGGCCCGCCGGGCCCGTCAGCGGCGCCGTTTGGCGGTGCCGAAGAGGGAGCGGGAGATCTCCCGGCCCACCTGGGTGCCGATCGAGCGGGCCAGCGAGCGGAACAGTCCGCTTCCGACCACCTGTTGGGCGAGCGAGGGCTCCGGCTTGGGCGGCCTGGGGGCGCCGCGCTCCGTCTTCGCCGCCTCCTTGGCCCGCTTCTCGGCCTCGGCGGCGGCGGCCGCGGCCTCCGCTTCGGCCTCGGCGGCGGCCTGTTCGGCGCTGATCTTCTCGTACGCCGATACGCGGTCGACCGGCTCCGCGTAGCGCCCGTACAGCGGGGACGCCTTGACCGCCCGGTCCAGCGCCGCCGCGTCGAGCGGTCCCATCAGCGACCGGGGGGCGCGCAGCCGGGTGGCGGCGACGGGGGTGGGGGCGCCGTTCTCGCTGAGGACGGTGACGACGGCTTCGCCGGTACCGAGCCGGGTGAGCAGCTCCTCCAGGTCGTACGGGGAGCGGGGGAAGGTCTGCACGGTGGCCTTGAGGGCCTTGGCGTCGTCGGGGGTGAAGGCGCGCAGGGCGTGCTGGACGCGGTTGCCGAGCTGGGCGAGGACGTCGGCGGGTACGTCCTTGGGGGTCTGCGTCACGAAGAACACGCCGATGCCCTTGGAGCGGATGAGGAGCACGGTCTGGGTGATGGAGTCGAGGAACGCCTTGGACGCGCCGTTGAACAGCAGGTGGGCCTCGTCGAAGAAGAAGACGAGCTTGGGCCGTTCCAGGTCGCCGACCTCCGGGAGGTCGGCGTACAGGTCGGCGAGCAGCCACATCAGGAAGGTGGAGAAGAGCTGCGGCCTGTCCTGCACGGCCGGGAGCTCCAGTACGGAGACCGTCCCGCGCCCGTCGGCGGCGGTGCGCAGGAACTCGCCCGTGTCGAACTCGGGCTCGCCGAAGAAGGCGTCGGCGCCCTGCTGCTCGAAGGCGGTCAGCGCCCGCAGGATCACCCCGGCGGTGGCGGTGGAGAGGCCGCCGATCCCCTTGAGCTCGGGTTTGCCCTGGTCGGAGACGAGGAAGGCGACCACCGCCCGAAGGTCCTTGAGGTCGATGAGCTCCAGGCCCTTGGCGTCGGCGTAGTGGAAGATCAGGCCGAGGGACTGCTCCTGGGTCTGGTTCAGCTGGAGCACCTTGGACAGCAGAACGGGGCCGAAGGCGGTCACGGTGGCCCGGACGGGGATGCCGGTGCCGAGACCGCCGAGGGCGTAGAACTCGCTCGGGCAGCCGGCGGGCCGCCAGTCCTGGGCCACCTCGGCGGCGCGGGCGCGGACCCGGTCGTTCTCGGCGCCGGGCGCGGAGATCCCCGAGACGTCGCCCTTGATGTCGGCGAGGAAGACGGGCACACCGGCCTCGGAGAGCTGCTCGGCGATCAGCTGGAGGGTCTTGGTCTTGCCGGTGCCGGTGGCGCCCGCGACGAGGCCGTGGCGGTTGAGCATCGACAGCGGGATGCGGATCTGCCGGTCCGGCAGGCAGGTCCCGTCCCAGAGCAGGGCTCCGAGGTCGAGCGCGGGTCCGGTGAACGCGTACCCGGCGGCGATCTCCGCGGCCGGCCCGTCGGCGGGGTCCGCGGGCTCCCCCGGAACGGTCGGGTCGGTGCTCTGGCTCATCCGTCACTCCCCAAATAGCCCCGTGTGCCACTTTTGCACCAACGGAGCGAGGCTGCGCCCGGAGGCACCGGCCCGGTAGGCTTTCCGTGTGATCTTCAAGCGCATCGGAAGCGGGCGGCCGTACCCCGACCACGGCAGGGAAACCACCCGGCAGTGGGCGGATGTCGCCCCGCGCCCGGTCCGGCTCGACCAGCTCGTGACGACCAAGGGGCAGCTGGACCTCGAAACGCTGCTCGCCGAGGACTCCACCTTCTACGGCGACCTCTTCGCCCACGTCGTGAAGTGGCGCGGCGACCTCTACCTGGAGGACGGCCTGCACCGCGCGGTGCGCGCGGCCCTCCAGCAGCGCCAGGTCCTGCACGCGCGCGTCCTGGAAATGGACTGATTGCGCCTTTCGGGTCTGCCTTACCCGATCAACAGATCATTTAGTAGGCATCGTTCCGGTACGGCACTACGCTGCGCCCCATGAGCATGCTCACTCCCCCCGGCATGGGCGGAAAGTACCGCGTCACGGGAGCTGCCTACCCCCGGATGAGCCGGCCACGGCGGCGCCGCAAGGTCGTGTTCGCCCTGCTCGGATCGCTCCTCGCGCTGGCCCTGCTCGGTTACGGGACCCTCCAGCTCATCGACGTGTTCCGAGGCGACGGCAAGCGGGACGCGGCGGCGGGCAAGGACTGCCCCACGGCGTCCGCCGCCCCGGCCAAGGCCGTGGACGCGGCGTCCGGCCCCGGCGCGGCGCCCTCCGCCAGTCCCGCGGCGGCGCTCCCCCAGCCCGGTCAGATCACCGTCAACATCTACAACGCGACCCCGCGCGCCGGACTCGCCAAGGCGGTCCGCGACGAGCTGGAGAAACGCGGCTTCGCCATCGGGCAGGTCGGCAACGCCCCCGCCGGCTTCGACAAGAAGGTGCCCGGCCCCGGGATACTGGTCGGCTCGCCGCGGACCGACAAGGCCGCGTACTCGGTGCTCGCCGCGCAGCTCGCCGGGGCCACCACCCAGACCGACACCCGCGAGGGCGCCGACATCGACCTGATCCTCGGCGACTCCTTCAAGGAGCTCACCCCCAAGGTGGACGCGGACAAGGCGCTGGCCGCCCTGGCCAACCCCGCGCCCTCGGCCACCGGGAAGTGCTGAGGGGGGCGGCGGCCCTGCGGGCGCACCCGCCGCAGCGCCGCCGCGTCCCCTCGTATTCGGCCGGGTCCGCTATTCGGCCGAGCCGTACATGCGGTCGCCCGCGTCGCCCAGGCCCGGCACGATGTAGCCGAGCTCGTTGAGCCGCTCGTCGACGGCGGCCGTCACCACCGTCACCGGCGTGCCCGCGAGCTCGCGCTCCATGACCTCGACGCCCTCGGGCGCGGCCAGCAGCACCACGGCGGTCACGTCGTCGGCGCCGCGCTTGATGAGCTCCCGGATCGCGGCGACCAGCGTGCCGCCGGTGGCCAGCATCGGGTCGACGACGTAGACCTGGCGGCCGGAGAGGTCCTCCGGCATGCGCGTCGCGTACGTGGAGGCCTCCAGGGTCTCCTCGTTGCGGACCATGCCGAGGAAGCCCACCTCGGCGGTCGGCAGCAGGCGCACCATGCCGTCCAGCATGCCGAGACCGGCGCGCAGGATCGGCACGACCAGCGGGCGCGGGTGGGAGAGCTTGACGCCGGTGGTCGGGGAGACCGGGGTCTCGATGTCCGCCTGCTCGGTGCGCACGTCGCGGGTGGCCTCGTAGGCGAGGAGCGTCACCAGCTCGTCGGCGAGCCGGCGGAAGGTGGGGGAGTCGGTGCGCTTGTCGCGCAGGGTGGTGAGTTTGTGCGCCACCAAGGGGTGATCGACGACCTGCAAACGCACAACATCCTCCAAGACTCGGCCGGGCTCCGACCTGCGATCCGCGATCCGCGATCTACGACCTGCGACCCTGCTACCTGCTAAAACGGCCGCCTGTTCGCGACCCACTGCAAAAGGCTACGCGGTGGGACGACCGCCGTGCGCCCGCGCCGGGCCCGCGGCCGGCCCCTGACACGCCCGGGAACCGCCCGCGACACGCCCGGGAACGGCCCGACGTGCGGCCCCCGGCGCCGCCCGGGACCCTGGAGTGATGACCCACGCACCCGTGATCGCGGCCGTCGACGGATCCGACCACAGCCTGCGGGCCCTGGAGTGGGCCCGCGGGGCCGCCCTGCGCCACGGCACCGGCCTGCTGGTCGCCCATGTGCTCCCCGACACCTCCCAGTTGTACGCGGGCCGCCGCTCGGCCCTGCGCGATCCGAACGAGCCCGAGAAGTACGCCGACCCCGTGGGCGACCACGTACGAGGCCTCCTGGAGGCCGCCCCCGAGCTGCCGCCGGAGGTCCGCTACGAGGCCCTGGAGGGGTCGGTCCCCGAGGCCCTGCGGGTCATCGCCGCCGAGGCCGCGCCGCTGATGCTGGTCATGGGTTCGCGCGGGCGCGGCGGCTTCGCCACGCTGCTGCTCGGCTCCAACAGCAGGGCCGTCGCCACCACGGCGACCTGCCCCGTCGTGGTGGTCCCGCACGAGGACCGGGAGGCCCGGCACGACGCGACCGCCGGCGCGGGCCCCTCCGCCGGCCGGGTGGTGGTCGGGCTGCACGCGGCGGAAACGCCCGAGGACGTACTGGAGTTCGCGTTCGCCGAAGCCGCCGCCCGGGGGACCACCGTCCAGGTGGTGTCCGCGTACGCCCTCCCGCCCGGTCCGACGATGGTGATCGACACCCCCTTCGCGGTGATCCCGCCCGAGGCGCTGGCCGACGGCGGCGGGAACGGCGTCCCCGCCGAACGGGAGGTGCTGCGCTCCCAGAACGAACGCCTCGCCCCGCTGCGCGCCCGCTACCCGGACGTGCCGGTCGAGCACGCCGCCGTGCCCGGGGACGCCGCCGGACGGCTGGTGGAGGCCTCCCGGTCGGCCGCGCTCGTCGTGCTGGGCCGCCACCACCCGCGCCGGCGTTCGCTGCTGATGGGGTCCGTCGCCCACGCGGTGCTCCAGCACGCGCACGGCCCGGTGGCCGTCGTACCGGCCCTGCACGAGGACGGGGACGCGGACGGGGTCTGAGGGCCTGAAGGCGTCGGCGGTACTCAGAGCCGGACGGCCTGACCTGGGCCGATCTGCGGGAAGGGTGCATCAAACGCGCCACGCGGGGGAAGGTGGGACCGGGGGGACTGCTTCGCGCCGGCGGAGGAGGACGACCGGACCAGCCGTGGGTGGTGGCCGATGCCCGACACGCAGCCGAACGAGACCAGTACGAGCGACGGGAGCAGCGGGAGCGGCGGGAGACCCGGGAACGAGACGTACGTGACGTACGAGACCGCCCAGGCGTACGAGGCGCCGGGGCCGGCCGCGACGTATGAGGCGTACGAGGCTCCGGAGACGGCGGCGCAGCGCAGGGCGCGACGCGCCCAGTTCCTGCGCGAGCTGAACGAGGCCCGGGAACTGCGCGACCGGGTCCAGCCGCGGCGCGCCCGCGCCGCCCGGATGCGCCAGCAGATGCGGATGCGCACATTCCGCTGGTGACCCGGTGAGTGGCCGCCCCCGCCGCCGCGACACGGCCGCCGCGCCGAAGACCTCTCGCAAAGCCGCTGTTTCTGCCACGATGCCGATTGGGCGGGGCAAGGACCGGTGAGCGTCACGGCCGGTCCCGCCCCAACCTCCGGCCGGGGGGACCTCCAACCGGCACGCCTATGACCAGTGGGAGAGTCACGGTGTACTTCGCCGCACTGCTCGCGCGCACCGAAGACGGGTGGGAAGCGAGCGACATGGAACTCGACGACGTCGAGTCCCTCAGTGATCTGATCGATCTCGCCCGGTCCGCCGCTGTCGACGACGACACGGTGGTCGCCCTCATCGAGCAGGAGGACGCCTGGTTCGGCGTCATCCGCGTGGACGGGGAGGAGGACCCTCGGTACTACGTGTCGAACGCCTCCGCCGCCGACCGCAGCTCCTACGGCTCGATGCTGACCAAGGAGCTGACGGGCAACGAGGAGGAGGACGACGATCTCGACGAACTGGATCTGGACGGGACCGAGGACGGCGAGGACGAACCGGTCGCCGCGTTCACGGACGAGGACGACGACGCGGACGACGAGGTGGGAACCGGCGCCGAGCCGCTCCCGGCCGGCCCGCTCGGCGACCCCCGGCTGCTGGACGACCTCGGAGTCGGCCACAAGGAACTGATGTCCCTCGACGGAGACGCCCTCTCGGAGATCGCCGACGCGCTCGGCGCCACCGAGGTACTGGAGGCCGTCCGCTAGTGATCGCCGTGCACGACACCCCGTACGACTCCTCTCCCGATCCCGTACGGGACCCCTGGCAGGACTCCATGCGCCTGGCGCTGGAGCAGGCCGCCCTGGCGGTGCCGGCCGGCGACGTGCCGGTCGGTGCCGTCGTGCTCGGCCCGGACGGGGAGCTGCTGGCCGCCGGGCACAACGAGCGGGAGGCCGCCGGCGACCCCACGGCGCACGCCGAGGTACTGGCGCTGCGCCGGGCGGCCGCCCGGCTCGGGGAGTGGCGGCTGACCGGGTGCACCCTCGTGGTGACCCTGGAGCCGTGCGTGATGTGCGCGGGCGCCCTCGTCCAGTCCCGGGTGGCGCGGGTCGTGTACGGCGCGGGGGACGAGAAGGCGGGTGCGGCCGGCTCGCTGTGGGACCTCGTGCGCGACCGCAGGCTCAACCACCGCCCCGAGGTGATCCGCGGGGTGCTGGAGCGGGAGTGCGCGCGGCAGCTGACGGAATTCTTCCGGGAACGGTGAGGAGGGCCACTCGGTCCGGAGTTGCGAAGCACTCCCCGCCATCGGCTAGGATCTATCTCGGTAGTGTGTCCGAGCGGCCGAAGGAGCTCGCCTCGAAAGCGAGTATGGGGCAACCCATCGGGGGTTCAAATCCCTCCACTACCGCCCTTGACGAGAGCCCCGGTTCATACGAACCGGGGCTCTCGCGCATGCCCGCCGTGACCGGCCGACCGCTCGGCCGTTGTCACGGCATGAACAAGACCCAGCGCATCCTCGCCGCCTTCGCCCTCGCGGGGGCCGCCGCGGGCTTCGCCGCACCCGCCGCCTCGGCCGCGGGCCTCGCCCCCCTCACCCTGCCGGACCTGCCGACGGCGAGCCCGGACATGCCGGCGGGGGCGCAGCCGCGTTCCGTGCAGGAGATCGGCGCGAAGGTCAGCCAGGGCGCCAACCAGCTCAACCAGCTGATGGAGCTGCCGAACCAGCTCGCGCCCGTGATCGCCCCCATCCAGCCCCTCACCGACCTGGCCGGCGGCCTCGAATAGCCGTACGCGATCGCGGGGCGGCTCCGAACGGGCGCACGCACTTCCAATGGGCGCGACTTCGAACGGGCGCGCACTTCGAACGGGCGCATACGAGGAAGGCCCCGGCCGGAGCCGGGGCCTTCGACGCGGAACGGGGGAAGCGGCATCGGGGGGACAAGCCGCTCCCCCCGGTGAGGACGGAACCCGCCAGCCCGAGCCGCAGTCAGGGGGGAAGCTCGCGGCTCGGACCCCGCAGTGAGGTCCTGTCCCTCACCCACCGATTTCCTGCCAGAACCGGTGGGCTCCCCTCCATGCTGCGCCCCGCGCGACCCGGCACCCAGCGGCAAAGGGCCCGCACCCCCGGGCCCTTGGTCCTTAAAGGTCAGGTGAGTGTCACAACCCGACCGGTTAGACTCCACCGACTTCGCAGGACCGGTTGGGGAGGCCGACACCGTTCATGGACACCAAGAAGCTCATCACGGGCGTCCTCACCGCGTTCGTCCTCTTCGTGATCATCACCCAGCCCAAACGGGCCGCCGAGATGGTGGGAATAGGTTTCCAGGGCATATCGGATGCGGCCTCCGGCATCGGCGAGTTCATCACCGAACTGGTGAACTGACCCCGTACGCTGAAGCGGTTTCCGGACTTCCCGGCCCCCCACTCCGACGGATGGGGGGCTTTTACGTTTCCTCTTTCCGGGCAAATTGCCCTTGTATGCCCAACTTGCCCTCAACACGGCGTTATACGGTGCTTGCACACAGTGCACATCTCTTGTGATGCTATGACCGCTTTTGACGGATAGTTGACTGAAGGGGTGGCGTGACCGTGCCGGCCAGTACTGCGCCTCAGGTACCACCCCAGCAGGAGCCCCAGGAGCCCCCGGCCCCCCAGGCCGTGCCTCAGGCCTCTGAAGACCCTCGGGCCTCTGAAAATCCTCAGACCTCTCAGACCTCTCAGGTCTCTCAGACCCTTCAGGCCCCCCAGGCCCCGCCGCCGAGACCCCAGGGCCGGGGTGCCGACACCCGGGCCCTGACCCAGGTCCTCTTCGGGCAGCTGAAGGGGCTGAAGCCGGGCACTAGCGAGCACGACCGGGTGCGCGCGGCTCTCATCGAGGCCAACCTCCCGCTCGTGCGGTACGCGGCGGCCCGCTTCCGCAGCCGCAACGAGCCGATGGAGGACGTCGTCCAGGTCGGCACGATCGGCCTGATCAACGCGATCGACCGGTTCGACCCGGAGCGCGGGGTCCAGTTCCCCACCTTCGCCATGCCGACGGTCGTGGGCGAGATCAAGCGCTACTTCCGGGACAACGTCCGCACCGTCCACGTACCGCGCCGTCTCCACGAGCTGTGGGTGCAGGTCAACGCCGCCACCGAGGACCTCACCACCCTCCACGGCCGCACCCCGACCACCCCCGAGATCGCCGAGCGGCTGCGGATCAGCGAGGACGAGGTGCTGTCCTGCATCGAGGCCGGCCGCAGCTACCACGCGACCTCCCTCGAAGCCGCCCAGGAGGGCGACGGCATGCCCGGGCTGCTCGACCGGCTCGGCTACGAGGATCCCAAGCTGGCCGGCGTCGAGCACCGTGATCTCGTCCGCCACCTGCTGGTCCAGCTGCCCGAACGGGAGCAGCGGATCCTGCTGCTGCGGTACTACAACAACCTCACGCAATCGCAGATCAGCGCCGAGCTGGGCGTCTCCCAGATGCACGTGTCGCGGCTGCTCGCCCGGAGTTTCGCCCGTCTGCGATCCGCAAACAGGATCGAGGCGTAACCGGATCGGGTGGAGGCGTTTCCGCGTTTCCCTACAGAACCGGCTCAATCCGCTCGGTCGGTCGACGGTCACCGGAGATACTTGTCGACATGGCGCTACAGCGTGTTGCCGACATGTGACATTCTGCTGGAACCGCGTTTGCCGCAGCCCCGCCTCCGGTATTCAGGTGGAGGCTGCGTTCCTCCGACGGGCGCGCAGAGAACGCGACCGTCCGCGACCTCAAGGGGGTGGCATGTCCGTAGACCAGGGCAGCTCACAGGTGCTCACGCTCGTCAAGCGCGAAGCGCCGGCAGTGTCCGACCGCTCGGAAGCCATCGACACCCGCACCCTCTCCCGTTCCCTCTTCCAGCGACTCGCCGCCCTGGACGCGGACAGCCCCGAACGGGCCTACGTACGCGACACCCTGATCGAGCTGAACCTGCCGCTGGTGCGCTACGCGGCGGCCCGGTTCCGCAGCCGCAACGAGCCGATGGAGGACATCGTCCAGGTCGGCACGATCGGCCTGATCAAGGCGATCGACCGGTTCGACTGCGAACGCGGCGTGGAGTTCCCGACGTTCGCGATGCCGACCGTCGTGGGCGAGATCAAACGATTCTTTCGAGACACTTCCTGGTCCGTCCGCGTCCCGCGCCGGCTCCAGGAGCTGCGCCTGGCGCTGACCAAGGCCAGTGACGAGCTCGCCCAGAAGCTGGACCGGTCCCCGACCGTGCCGGAGCTGGCCGCCGTGCTCGGCGTCTCCGAGGAGGACGTGGTCGACGGGCTCGCCGTCGGCAACGCCTACACCGCCTCCTCGCTCGACTCGCCCTCCCCGGAGGACGAGGGCGGCGAGGGCTCGCTCGCGGACCGGCTGGGGTACGAGGACACCGCGCTGGAGGGTGTCGAGTACCGCGAGTCGCTCAAGCCGCTGCTGGCCAAACTCCCGCCCAGGGAGCGGCAGATCATCATGCTGCGCTTCTTCGCGAACATGACGCAGTCGCAGATCGGCGAGGAGGTCGGCATCTCCCAGATGCACGTCTCCCGGCTGCTGACGCGCACGCTCGCGCAGCTGCGGGTGGGGCTGATCGGGGAGTAGCCGCGGGGTTCCCATTTGACGTGGCGTCAGGAAAACTGGCGCGATGCGAACGGGAACCCGCACCGCGCTCGCCCTCGCCGCCACCGTCGCCCTGGGCGGCACGGCCGCCACGGCCCTCACCGGCTGCGGCGGTCCGGCCCGGGACGGCTACGTCACGGTGGGTGCGGCCGGACCCGGCGCCGAACGGGGCGCGGGGCAGAACGTGGCGCCCCAGGGCCCGGTCGAGTACCAGTCCCTGGCCGCCTCCGCGTCGGCCGGTACGTCTTCTACGCCGCCCGGCGCGGCGGGGTCCGATGCCGGTGGCGGCTCCGGCCGGAGCGGAGCTTCCGCCGGGCCGGGCGGCACCGCCCCGCTCCCCGGCACGGCCCCGACTCCGGGCACCCCGACCACCCCGGTCAGCGCCGGGGGCGGGGGCTCGGGATCCGGGCCGGCGGGCGGCTCAGGGACCCCGGGCTCCGGGACCCCGGGCTCCGGGACCCCGGGCTCCGGCTCTGCGGGCGGCTCGGGCTCGGGCGGCACGCCGGACACACCGACCCCGCCCGGCACGCCCACCCCTCCCGGAACTCCTGGAACTCCGCCACCGCCGCCCCCGCCCGCCACCCCGGCCCGGATCGCGCTCGGCGCCCCGGCCCGCGCGGCCGCGTCCGAGCGCTGGTGCGAGCGCGTCACGGTGGCGTTCACCAACACCGGTGGCACCGCGGCCCGCTCGGGCACGGTCAGCTTCGCGACGCACGTCATCGGCGCCCTCGGCGTCGACTGGGCCACGGTCACGACCGCCCAGCCGCTGCCGGCCCCGATCGCGGGCGGCACGTCGAAGACGCGGACCTACACGGTCTGCGTCGAGTCCTGGCGGGTGCCCCTCGGCATGCACGTGGAGACCCGGAAGGTCACGGCCACCTGGAGCTGAGGCCCGGCCACCGGTCAGCGGGTCAGCGGCCCGGTCAGTGGACGACCGCCCACACGGCCACGGCCAGCACCAGGACCAGCGCGACAACCAGCGCCACCTTGACGCCGCCCTTCGAGCCGGAGGACTCCTTCGCGCGCCGCCGCGCGCCCGGTACGGACGGCGCGCGGGCCGGCGGCTCGGCCTCCTCCACGAACGCCCGGAACATCTGTGTGCTGCCCGCGGGGTCGTAGGAGCCCTCGGGTTCAGGTGAGTTGTGGTTCGCAGCCATGGCTCAGGACCCTAACGGGTTTTCCGATTCCTTTACCGCCTCACCCCCGGATTCATTTGCCTGTAGCAACCATTCTTCATTATGGTTGCCCCAAGCAACGAGATGGGAGGCGGTCCGGTGACGACGCGGACGGCGCCACAGAGCACCACCACCCGGTACGAGGAGCTGGCCCGCCAGCTCACCGGGATCGGCGCGGTCAAGCGCGACCTGGCCCGGATCCTGCCCCCGGACTGCCCGCCCGGCGCCGCCGCCGTCCTCACCGTGCTCGACCGGCACGGCGAGATGCGGCTGAGCCGGCTGACCGCGTACATGGCGGTCGACATCTCCGTGTCGAGCCGCCATGTCGCCCACCTCGCGGGCCGCGGCTGGATCGAGCGGGAGACCGACCCGGGCGACGGCCGCTGCCGGATCCTGCGGCTCACCGCGGCGGGCCGCGCGGTGCTCGGCGAGCTCGGCGCCCGCTACACGCGGGCACTGGAAAAGGCGCTCGCCGACTGGTCGTCCGAAGACATCGACGCGCTCAACACCCTGCTGGCCCGACTCCGGTCGAGCTTCTAAACACTTCCAGACAAAGGAAACGCATGGCTACGACCACACCCCACGGTGTGCGGGGAGGCGGCCGGCCGGAGCCCACGACCGACGGCGCGCCCATGACCCACGCCCAGATCATGAAGGCGCTGTCCGGGCTCATGCTCGGCATGTTCGTGGCGATCCTGTCCTCCACGATCGTCTCCAACGCCCTGCCCAAGATCATCAGCGACCTCGGCGGCACCCAGTCCTCCTACACCTGGGTCGTCACCGCCGCCCTGCTGTCGATGACGGCCGCGACCCCGCTCTGGGGCAAGCTGTCCGACCTCTTCAGCAAGAAGCTGCTCGTCCAGATATCCCTGGTCATCTACGTCCTCGGCTCCGTCGTCGCGGGCCTGTCCCAGAACACCGGCACGCTCATCGCCTGCCGCGTCGTCCAGGGCATCGGCGTCGGCGGCCTCTCCGCCCTCGCCCAGATCGTGATGGCCGCGATGATCTCCCCGCGCGAGCGCGGGCGTTACTCCGGCTACCTCGGCGCTGTCTTCGCCGTCGGCACCGTCGGCGGCCCGCTCCTCGGCGGCGTCATCACCGACACCGACTGGCTCGGCTGGCGCTGGTGCTTCTACGTCGGCGTGCCCTTCGCCGTCATCGCGCTGATCGTCCTGCAGAAGACCCTGCGGCTCCCGGTGGTCCGCCGCGAGGTCAAGGTCGACTGGCTCGGCGCGTTCCTGATCAGCGGCGCCGTGTCCCTGCTGCTGATCTGGGTCACCCAGGCCGGTACCTCGTACGACTGGATCTCCTGGCAGACCTGGGCGATGGTCGGCGGCGCCGTCGCGCTCGGCCTGCTCTTCCTGCTCGTCGAGTCCCGCGCGAGCGACCCGATCATCCCGCTGCGCCTCTTCCGCAACAAGACCATCAGCCTGGCCTCTGCCGCCTCGCTCTTCGTCGGCATCGCGATGTTCTCCGGCACGGTGTTCTTCAGCCAGTACTTCCAGCTGGCCCGGGGCGAGTCCCCCACCATGTCGGGCATCCTCACCATCCCGATGATCGGCGGCCTCTTCGTCTCCTCGACGGTCTCCGGCCAGATCATCACCAAGACCGGCCGGTGGAAGGTGTGGCTGGTCTCCGGCGGCGTCCTGCTGACCGCCGGACTCGGACTGCTGGGCACCCTGCGCTACGACACCGCGTACTGGCACATCGCGATCTTCATGGCGCTGACCGGCCTGGGTCTCGGCATGATGATGCAGAACCTGGTCCTCGCCACCCAGAACCAGGTGGCCCCGGGGGACCTCGGCGCCGCCAGCTCGGTCGTCACCTTCTTCCGCTCGCTCGGCGGCGCGGTGGGCGTCTCCGCGCTCGGCGCGGTCATGGCCAACCGGGTCACCACCTACGTCAAGGACGGCCTGGCGGAACTCGGCCCGAAGGCCGCCGCCATGGGCCACGGCGGCACCGCCGGGGGCGGCATCCCCGACCTCGCCAAGCTGCCCGCGCCGTTCCGTACGGTCATCGAGTCCGCGTACGGGCACGGCGTCGGCGACGTCTTCCTCTACGCGGCGCCGTTCGCGCTGCTCGGTCTGGTGCTGGTGGTCTTCATCAAGGAGGTCGCCCTGAAGTCGAGGCCGGCCGCGCACGCCCCGGCCGCCGAGGGGTCCACGGCGGCGGCTCCGGACGCCGTCGCGGCGCAGGTCCCGGGCCGGTAGGGCGCGTGTTTCCGGGACGCGTGGACGGGGCGGTACGAACGCCCCGCCCGCGCGTCCTTCGTCGTCATGCCGGGCGGGCTTCGGAGGCGGCTTCGGCTTTGGTCTCGGCTTGGGCGGCGATGCCCGCGATCAGGACGTCCAGGGCCAGGCCGAAGTCGGCCTCCGGGGCCCGGCGCGCCGTCGCGCCGCAGCCGTGCAGGAACTGGGAGACCGCCAGGTGGGCGCCGGCCCGGCCGGGATCCGGCAGGCCGGCGGCGTCCAGCAGCCGCTGGAGGGCGGCGTCGAAGGCCCGCGCGTGCGGGCCGATGTTCGGGTAGGCCAGGCTCAGCGGCGCCACCCACGGATGCTCCGCCAACAGCCGCCGGTACCCGCGCGCCAGACTGCGCAGGCGGCCCGGCCAGCCCTCGTCCCGGGGCGGTCCGGAGGGCAGCCGCTGCCGGCCCAGGGCACTGTCCAGGGCCAGTTCGAGCAGATCGTGCTTGGTGTCCACGTACCAGTACAGGGACATGGCGGTGACCCCGAGCTGCGCGGCCAGGCGCCGCATGGAGAACCGGTGCAGCCCTTCCGCGTCCAGGAGCCGTACTGTGGCGGCCGTGATCCGGTCGCGGTCCAGCCCCGACGGCGCCTCGCTGCGGCGTCTGGCGTGGGCGGCGGGTCTGGCGGCCAGCCACACGCTGGTCCTGGTCCTGGTCCCGCCCGGATCGGCCTCGGTCGCCATGGAGGCACCCTCCTCGCCACAAGGGGATCAGACCCGGAATGCCCGGTCCGCCTTCTTGATGCTAGGGGGTCGCCCGCCCGTCCCGGTGGGATCAGGACGGGCCGGCCGAAGGCGCCGTCAGGTCGTAGAAGGTGGCCCCGCCGATGGTGGTGGCCTGGAACGCCCCCTTCACCCAGCTCTCGATGGCGCTGCCCGCCGCCCCGCCCGGTCCGCCGCCGCCCTCGCGCGTTCCGCCGCCGCCCGAGGCGATGAACCAGTGGATCCGCCCGGCCTTCACGTACGCCTGGAACCGCTCCAGGGTCGGGGAGGGGTCGCTGCCGTTGAACCCGCCGACCGGCATCACCGGGGCGCCCGAGGCCAGCTGATAGCTCGCCGCGTTCTGGGAGCCGATGGCCGCCGCCGCCCAGGTGTAGTGGTCGGCGGCGGCGCGCAGCGCGGTCGTCGCGGCGGCGCTGACCTTGGTCCCGCCGAGCAGCCCACCGGCCCCGCCCATGCCACCGGGGCCGCCGGGTCCGCCGCGGCCGGTCCGACCGCCCTGGGCCGGCGGGAGTCCGGCTCCGCCGGGGCCGCCGAAGCCGCCGCCCGGAATCCCCGCGCCGCCGGCCCCGCCCTGCGCTCCGCCCTGCGGCGGGGCCTCCCCGGCCGGGCCGAACCGGCCCGGCGCACCGCCGCCGCCCGGGCCCCCGAACCCGCCCCGGCCGCCCGCCACCGCCGGACCGGCCGTCACGATGGAACCCGTGTGCCCGGCGGCGACGGTGGTCAGGCAGTACGCGAACGGCCCCGCGAGCGCGGCGCCCAGGCCGACGGCGGCCACCGCGCGCAGCACCCGGCGGCTCCCCCGCGCGGCGAACGGCAGCGCCACCGCCGCCCCCAGGCCGGCGGCCAGCACCGTCCAGCGCAGCCACGGCAGGTACCCGGTGGAGCGGCCGAGCAGGACGAAGGCCCACCACGCGGTCAGCGCGAGCGTTCCGGACAGGGTGAGCGCGGCGGCCCGCCCACCGCGTTCCTCCCAGAGCACGGCGGCGCCCATGCCGACCAGCGCCGCCACGAAGGGCGCCAGCGCCACCGTGTAGTACTCGTGGAAGATGCCCTGCATCCAGCTGAACACCACCGCCGTGATCAGCAGGCATCCGCCCCAGGCGACGAAGGCCGCCCGGGCCATCCCCTCCAGCGAGTCCGTGGCCCGCCGGGCCCGCCAGGTCATGACCAGCCCGGTCACCAGGAACACCAGGGCCGCGGGCAGCAGCCAGGAGATCTGGCCACCGATGTTGTCCGAGAACAACCGGTCGATACCGGTCTCCCCCCAGCCGCCGCCCCCCGGCCCGCCGGCCCCGCCGCCGCGGGCCGCCCCGCCGCCGACGCTGCCCGTCTCATCACCGCTGATCCGGCCGAGGCCGTTGTAGCCGAGGGTCAGCTCCAGGAACGAGTTGTGCTGCGAGCCGCCGATGTAGGGGCGGGAGGTGGCGGGCCACAGCTCCACCACCGCCACCCACCAGCCGCCGGCCACCAGCGCGGCCAGCGCCGCCGCCAGCAGCTGCCCCAGCCGGCGGCGCAGCCGCGTCGGCGCGCAGACCCCGTACAGGACGGCGAGCGGCGGCAGGATGACGAACGCCTGGAGGGTCTTGGTCAGGAAGCCCAGCCCCACCGCGACCCCGGCCCAGAGCAGCCACCGCGTGTGCGCTCCCTCCAGGGCGCGCAGGACGCAGTACACGGTGACGGTGAGCAGCAGCGTCAGCAGCGCGTCGGGGTTGTTGAAGCGGAACATGAGCGCGGCGACGGGCGTCAGGGCGAAGGCGGTCCCGCTCAGCAGGGCCGCCGCCGCCCCGAACTGGCGGCGTACGGCCGCGTACAGGACGGCGGTGGTGGCGACGCCCATCAGGGCCTGCGGGAGGAGGATCTGCCAGGAGCCGAGTCCGAAGAGGCGTACCGACAGCGCCATCGGCCACAGGGCGGCCGGGGGTTTGTCGACGGTGATGGAGTTGCCGGCGTCGGACGAGCCGAAGAAGAAGGCCTTCCAGCTCTCGGAGCCGGCCTGGACGGCGGCGGAGTAGAAGGAGTTCGCGTAGCCGGAGGAGCCCAGGTCCCACAGCAGGAGCAGGGCGGTGGCCAGCAGCAGGACGGTGTACGCGGGCCGTTCCCAGCGGGGCCGGGCGTCCGTGGCGCGGACGGCGGCGGGCAGGGGGGCGGCGGGCGGGTGGAGCGGGAACGCGGCCGTGGTCACGGACCCTCCTCGGTGGTCGCGGAGGCGCGCTCGGGGAAGACCCAGGCGCGCAGGAGCAGGAAGCGCAGCACGGTGGCGGCGAGGTTGGCGGTGATCAGGACGGCCAGTTCGGTGCCGTGGGCGGGCTCCGCGGTGGCCGCTCCGAGCGCGGCGAGCGACCCGCTGGTCAGGGCCAGCCCGATGCCGAACACCACGAGCCCCTGGGCCTGGTGGCGCACCGCCCGGGCCCGCCCGCGTACCCCGAAGGTGAGCCGGCGGTTGGCGGCGGTGTTGGCGACGGCGCACAGCAGCAGCGCGGCCGCGTTCGCGCCCTGGGGGCCGGCCGCCTGCCGCAGGGCGGAGTAGAGCAGCAGGTAGAGCAGGGTGCTCAGGATGCCGACAGCACAGAACCCGAGCAGCTGCCGGGCCAGGCCGCGCGGCACCCCGGGCAGCGCGCCCCGGTCGCGCGGGTCGTCGCCGAAGGGGCGGGCGAGCCGGTCGAGCGGGAGCGCCCCGACGGCCAGGGCGCGGCCCACCCGCCAGACCCCTTTGAGGTCCTCGGTGGCGGTGCGGACGAGGTGGACGCTGGAATCGGGGTCGTCGACCCAGTCCACCGGCACCTCGTGGATCCGCAGCCCGGCCCGCTCGGCGAGCACCAGCAGCTCGGTGTCGAAGAACCAGCCGGTGTCCTCCACCAGGGGCAGCAGCCGCTCGGCGACCTCGCGGCGGATGGCCTTGAAGCCGCACTGGGCGTCGCTGAAGCGGGCGGCGAGCGAGGAGCGGAGCAGCAGGTTGTACGCGCGGGAGACGAACTCCCGCTTCGCGCCCCGCACCACTCGCGCGGAGCGGGCCAGCCGGGTGCCGATGGCCAGGTCGGAGTGACCGGAGATGAGCGGGGCCACCAGGGGCAGCAGTGCGTTCAGGTCGGTGGAGAGGTCCACGTCCATGTAGGCGAGGACGGGCGCCTGCGAGCCGCCCCAGACGGTGCGCAGGGCGCGGCCGCGGCCCTTCTCCTCCAGCCGCGTGGCGCGCACCTCGGGGAGGGCGGTGGCGAGGGCCGCCGCGATCTCGGGGGTGCGGTCGGTGCTCGCGTTGTCGGCGATGGTGATGCGGAAGGGGTAGGGGAAGGTACGGGCGAGGTGTGCGTGGAGGCGGCGCACACAGGGGCCGAGGTCCTCCTCCTCGTTGAAGACCGGGATCACCACATCGAGTACGGGCACACCGGGCAGGGGCGCGAGGGGCGCCCGGGCCGGGAGGGCTCCGGGAGAGGTGTCGGTTGTCATGCCCCGAGATTCGCGGGGCGCCCTGTCACCGCTGTGTGGTGTGCCTGTGGCCCCTCTGTGAGTCCCCGGCCGGGCCGGCGGAGAGCGGCAGCAGCACCTCGAAGGCGGTGTGTCCGGGCCGGCTGCGTACGTCGACGCGCCCGCCGTGCGCGCCGACGACGGCCTCGACGATGGCGAGGCCGAGGCCGGTGGATCCGGCGGCGCGGGAGCGGGAGGCGTCGCCGCGGGCGAAGCGCTCGAAGACGTGGGGCAGCAGCTGGGGCGGGATACCCGGCCCGTCGTCCTCGATCCGCAGCCGGACGGCGGATGTTTCACGTGAAACGTGGGCCGTGACGGTGGTGCCGGGCGGGGTGTGGGTGCGGGCGTTGGCGAGGAGGTTGACCAGGACCTGCTGGATCCGGGCCGGGTCGGCGCGTACCGGGGCGGGTTCGGCGGGCAGGTCGAGGCGCCAGTGGTGGCCGGGGCCGGCGGCCCGGGCGTCGCTGACGGCGTCGACGACGAGCGGGGCCAGGTCGGTGTCGGTGTCGCCGGTGTCCAGCGGGCGGCCCGCGTCGAGCCGGGCGAGCAGCAGCAGGTCCTCCACGAGCCCGGTCATCCGGGTGGCCTCGGACTCGATCCGCCCGAGTGCGTGGCGGGTGTCGGGGCCGGTCTCCTCCCGTCCCCGGCGGGTCAGTTCGGCGTACCCGCGGATGGAGGCGAGGGGGGTCCGCAGCTCGTGGCTGGCGTCGGCGACGAACTGGCGGACCCGCATCTCGCTGTGCTGGCGGGCGGTGAGCGCGGAGGAGACGTGGCCCAGCATCCGGTTGAGCGCGGCGCCGACCTGCCCCACCTCGGTGCGGGGGTCGGCCTCGGCGTCGGGGACCCGTTCGTGGAGGGCGGGCTCGCCGCTGTGCAGGGGGAGTTCGGAGACGCGGGTGGCGGTGGCGGCGACCCGGCGCAGCGGGCGCAGGGCGACCCCGATCAGGGCCTGTCCGGCGAGGGAGGCGGCGATCAGCCCGGCGAGGGTGACGGAGACCTCGACGCCGACGAGGGTGCCCACCGTACGGTTCACGTCCCGCAGCGGGATGGCGAGGACCAGGCCGCCGTCGGGGGAGACGCGCACCCGGTAGGCGCCGAGTCCGGGGAGGTCCGCCTCGACCGTTCCGCCCGACCTGCCCGTTCCGCCCCGTCCGCCGGGGCCGGCCCCCTCGCCCGACCCGGCCGCCCCGGGGTTGCCGGGGGCGCTGCGGCGGGCGACGGCGAGGAGGGCGCCGGTCTGGGCCTGCCCGAGGGGGCGGACGTGGTCGAGCGGGGACCCGTCGCCGGAGGAGCTGAGGCCGGAGGCCAGCACCTTCCCGTCGGAGCCGATGCGGACCCCGGCGGTCCCGGTGGGGTTTCCCGGGGCCAGGACGAAGCCGATGCTGTTCTCGCGGGCCGCCTTCCCGGCGCCGGGCCCCCGTACGGCCATGTCCACGGAGACGCCGAGCTGCTCGTCGAGCCGGTCGACCAGGTACGAGCGCAGCGCGAGGGTGGTGACGGTCCCGATGGCCGCGCCCACCACGGCGATCAGCGCCACCGCCGAGACGACGAGCCGGGTCCGCAGGGACCAGGGGCGCCGGCGGATCCGGGGCGGGCGCAGGGCCACTACTCGGCCGGCTTGATCAGGTATCCGGCGCCGCGCCGGGTGTGGATCATCGGGGGCAGGCCGGTGCCCGCCTCCAGCTTGCGGCGCAGGTAGGAGATGTAGAGCTCGACGACATTGGCCTGGCCGCCGAAGTCGTAGGACCAGACCCGGTCGAGGATCTGCGCCTTGCTGAGGACCCGGCGCGGGTTGCGCATCAGGTAGCGCAGCAGCTCGAACTCGGTGGCGGTGAGGTGGACCTCCTGGTCTCCGCGCACCACCTCGTGGCTGTCCTCGTCCAGGCGCAGGTCGCCGACGGCCAGGACCGATCCGCCGCGGGCGGCCTGGGCGGCGCCGGAGCGGCGGACGAGGCCGCGCAGCCGGGCGACGACCTCCTCCAGGCTGAAGGGCTTGGTGACGTAGTCGTCGCCGCCCGCCGTCAGACCGGCGATCCGGTCCTCGACGGAGTCCTTGGCGGTCAGGAAGAGCACCGGGACCTGCGGGATCTCGCGGCGCAGCCGGCCGAGCACGGCCAGGCCGTCCATGTCGGGGAGCATGATGTCCAGGACCACCACGTCGGGGCGGAACTCCCGGGCGGCGCGGACGGCGCCGGCGCCGTCACCGGCGCTGCGGACCTCGCAGCCCTCGTAGCGCAGGGCCATGGACAGCAGCTCGGACAGCGAGGCCTCGTCGTCGACGACGAGGACCCGGCAGGGTCCGCCGTCAGGCCGCACCAGGGCCGTCGGGGTGCCGGTGGACGTGGACGCGTGGGAGGTGGTCGTCGCGGTCATGACCTCACGCTGGCCGCCGCCTCTGAGAGCGTTCTTGCCCCTTCCTGTGAATCTCCTGAGAAACGTCCTCAGGCTGCGGGAGGGGTGGTGAGGCCGAACAGACGGGCGCCGTTGTCGTGGCAGACGGCCCGCAGCCAGTCGTCGCCGAGGCCGAGCCGTTCGAGTGCCTCCAGCTGGTGCTCGTAGGGGTAGGGGATGTTCGGGAAGTCGGTGCCGAGCAGAATCCGGTCGCCGAGGTCGGCGAGCCGTCCGAGCTCCCCGGGCGGGAAGCCGCGCAGCCGCTCGGCGAAGTCGGTGAAGACCATCGTGGTGTCGAGGCGGACGCCGGGGTGGCGGCCGGCGAGGTCGAGGAAGTCCGCGTACTCGGGCATCCCCAGGTGGGCGACGATCAACGGCAGGCCCGGGTGGCGCTCCAGCAGCCGGGCGACGGGCCCGGGGCCGGTGTGCTTGCCGGGGACCGGCCCCGAGCCGCAGTGGATCACGGTGGGGATCCCGGCCTCGGCGAGCAGCCCCCACACCGCGTCGAGCAGCTCGTCGTTCGGGTCGTACGCGCCCACTTGAATGTGCGCCTTGAAGACACGGGCCCCGTCCGCCACGGCCCGCCGGACGTACTCCGGGGCGTCCGGCTCCGGGAAGAAGGTGGCGGTGTGCAGGCAGTCGGGGGTGCGGGCGGCGAATTCCGTGGCCCAGGAGTTCAGCCAGGCGGCCATGCCGGGCTTGTGCGGGTAGACCATGGAGGTGAAGGCGCGGACCCCGAACGCGCGCAGCAGCGCGACCCGCTGCTCCTCCTCGTGCCGGTAGGTGATGGGCCAGGCGACGCCGGTGAGCGGGCCGATGGCGTCGAAGTAGTCCCAGACCTTCTCCAGGACCCGGCCGGGCATGAAGTGCGTGTGGACGTCGACCAGTCCGGGCAGCCCCAGCCGTTCCCGGAAGGCACGGACCGCCTCAGCCGTTGCGGACAAAGCCGTGGCTCCGCTCGACGGTCGCGACGTGCAGGGTGTAGCCCTCGTACCAGTCGGCGCGGCCCCGCTCCATGGCAGCCCGGTGCTCCATGTCCTGCCGCCAGGCGCCGAGCGCGTCGTGGTCGCGGAAGTAGGCGACGGTGATCCCGAGGCCGCCGGGGGTGCGTGCGGACTCCTGGCCGAGGAAGCCGGGGACGGCGGCGGCCAGCTCGTCCATCCGGTCGGCGGTCTCGGCGTACCCCTCGTCCCCGGCGGTGCGGACGTTGCTGAACACAGCCATGACATAAGGCGGTTCGAAGGCCTGAACGGGTTGCGTGGTCATGCCCCCACCCTCGGCGGGCGGGCCCAGGCGTGTCCACCGCGAACGCCCCCGCGCGCCCGAAGGGATCCAAGTTTTGACCTTGCTCCGGCGCGCGCCGCCGCACCGCCGGAGTCGGCTCAGAACAGTCCGTCCTGCTCCGCCGCCGGAAGCACCGGGGCGATCTCCGCGAGCGGCACGTCGGTGACCGCTTCGGCGGCCGCGACGCCCAGTCCCCAGCCGGCCATCAGCCGGGTGTCCACCACCAGCCCGTCCGCGAAGTGCAGGTCCGGCCCGGCCGCCGCGACGAGCACGCCCGCCACCGTCCCGCCGGGCACCAGCTCGGTGACCGTCCGGGCCGGGACGGGCGGCCCGTCCGGCCAGAACACCGTGGCGTGGTCGGTGACCTCGCAGCCCACCCGCTCCAACGACTCCGGCCAGCCGGGCAGCCCGGCCGCTCGCGCGTGCAGCCCGGCGACCTCCCGGGCCCGCTCCGGCGCCGGCGGCAGGTGGCCCCGTACGGCGCGCTTGCGGGCGTACGCGATCCGGTCCGGCACCCCGAGGGCGGCGCGCAGCAGCTCCTCGGTGCGCCGCGCGGCCATGAGCGGCCCGCGCCCCAGCCAGGCCCAGGTCACCGCCCCCTGCTCCAGCAGCCGGACCGGGCCGCGCTCCTCGGCGGTGATGCCGACCTTGACCAGGCCGGGCCCGAACCACGCCAGGTACACCCGGTAGGTGCGCGGGTCGGCGGCGTTGGTGTCGGCGGCCACCGAGAAGGACCGGTCGAGGCGGGCGCACTCGGGGCACTGCGCCCTGCCCGTGCGGCCCGGCACGGTCCGCGCCGTCGGGCACGGCGTCCGCTTCCCGGCGCGCCGCACGCCGAGGCAGCGCCGCTCACCGTCCACGGTGAAGCCCAGCCGCACCCCGTACGCGAGCCGGCTCGCGCTCTCCTGGCCCCGCGGGCCGTACCAGCCCAGGGCGGGGTGCCCGTCGCTCCACCGGAGCCCGGTGCTGCGCCAGCTCACAGCGGGAGGGGCCGCTCGAAGAAGGTGTCCAGGACGACGGTGGCCTGGGTACCGCTGACGCCGTCGATGGCGTAGAGGCGCCGCAGTACGTCCTGGAGCTGCCCGGTGGTGGCCGTGCGCACCTTGACGAGGACGGCGGCGCTGCCCGCGATGACGTGCGCCTCCTGTATCTCGGCGATGGCCGCGAAGGCGTCCCGGGAGTCCCCCACCCAGGCGCGGGACTCGACCATGACGTAGGCGAGCACCCCGCTGCCCACGGCGGCCGGGTCCACGTCGACGGTGGTCCGCCGGACGACCCCGCGCTCGCGCAGCTTGCGCACCCGCTCGTGGGTCGCCCCGGCGGACAGCCCCACGGCCGCGCCGAGGGCGGCGTAGGACTGCCCCGCGTCCTGCTGGAGACGCCGCACCAGCGCCCGGTCGATGTCGTCCACGCGGTGTTCCTCCCCGGGCCCACGGCCCACGGCTGCTCGTGCGAAGACGGTACCGGCCCCGCGCCGCCGTGATCACACCGAACGGGATGCGGCGGGACCGCCCTACCGGGCGACGAACTGCGTGAGGATCGCCTGCACCTCGTAGATGTCCACGCCCTTGGTGAAGGTCTTCTCGATCGGCGCCGGCGTACCCGATATCCAGATCTTGAGCTCGGCGTCGAGGTCGAAGTGCCCGGCCGTCTCCACGGAGAAGTGCGTGATGCTCCGGTACGGGATCGAGTGGTACTCCACCTTCTTCCCGGTGAGCCCCTGCTTGTCGACCAGCACCAGCCGCCGGTCGGTGAACAGGATCGTGTCCCGGATCAACAGGTACGCGGCATGCACCCGCTCCCCGTCCCCCAACAACCGCGCGAAGTCCCGCTGCGCCGACCCGGCATCAACATGATGCGCGTTCCCGAACAACCCCACGAAGTCCCCCTCGAAAGCGTCAAACCCACCGGACCCCTCGAAGGCTAACCACGCCGATGTCAACACAACGCAAGAGGCCCCCCGGCGAACCGGGGGGCCTCTTTCGGCTGTGCACTCGGCAGGATTCGAACCTGCAACCTTCTGATCCGTAGTCAGATGCTCTATCCGTTAAGCTACGAGTGCTTGGGCTTCCCGGGGTTTTGCGCCCCGTTGGCCTTGCGAGAACAACAATACATGGACCTCGGCGGGACGCGAAATCCATTAGCTCCGACCCGTCTGACCTGCGGAAACAGGTTCGACGAAGATCGTCGGGGGGTGTCTGGGGGGCGGGGCGGTTACCCCGCTGGGGGGATTCGAAACCTTGAGGGCCGGGCCAGTCGGGCCGGGACGCACCGAAGCCCCGGTCCGTGGGACCGGGGCTTCGTGAGTGCGGAGGCGGAGGGATTTGAACCCTCGATGGGGTGTAAGCCCCAAACCGCATTAGCAGTGCGGCGCCATAGACCGGACTAGGCGACGCCTCCAGCACACCTTCGCGTACGAAGGTGCGTGCAGATGATGACACAGGCGCGGGGCCGCTCACCAATCCGCCTCCACGGTACAAGGAGCCGGGGTCGCAGGGCAAAGGCTTAAGCCGACGCAACGTCGGGCCGTGCTCCTCGTTGGTGAGGGCGTACGTCGTACGGACGACCTGGAGTGCCCCATGCTGCGTCTCGCCGCTTTCGCCGTCACCTCCGCCCTGGCCGCCGCGGCGGCCGGACCACTGCCACCGCTGCCCCTGGGACGGCTGCTGTCCTCCCCCGACCGCCTCACCATCGCCATCTCCGCCACCGGCAACCGCCAGGTCGACGGCGAGTACCGGCTGGAGTGCCGCCCCGTCGGCGGCGATCACCCGGAGGCCGAGAAGGCCTGCGCCCGTCTGGATGAGTTCGCCAGGGAGGGCAAGAACCCCTTCGCCCCCGAGCCCAGGCGGCAGATGTGCACCTTCCAGGACGGGGGGAACGCCACTGCCCGCGTCACCGGAACCTGGCACGGACAGAAGGTGGACAGCACCTTCCGGCGGAAGAACGGATGCGACATCAGCAGGTGGAACGACCTGGAACCTGTGCTTCCGAGTGCGCGTTCCTGACCTGGGCAGATGTGGCGGATGCGCGGTTTCCCCCGTCCATCCGCCACCGCCCCGCGGGACGGTGCCCTTAGACTCCTCCCGTGACATGCCGGTAGTCGTGGTCAGGGAGGAAGCTCGTCGTGAGCAGCAGGCCATCCCGAGGCGCTGCTCGCCTCGCAGCAATACTCGACGCTCTTCCGGACGCGCTGTTGCTCGTCAACGCCAACGGCACGGTCGTCAACGCGAATTCGATCGCGCTTGAGGTCATGGAGAGTCCCGGCACGGGACTCGTCGGCCGCGGCGTGCTGGATCTGCTGCCCGAGTTCGACTCGAAGCTGATCCCCGGATCGATGCGCCGTCCGGGCGACGACGAGGACGGCCGGCCCCGGCCCAAGCGGATGACCGCCCGCCGCACCGACGGCAGCGAGTTCCCCGTCGAGGTCACCGCGGCCCATCTCGACGGCCGTGACGCCTACCGCGAGCCCCAGCCCGGCTACACCGGCGACGAACTGCTGATGCTCGTCGTACGGGATCTCTCCGAAACCGTGGACACCGAGGCCGAGCTGGCCCGCTCGCAGCGGCAGACCGAGATGATCCTGCGCGCCGCCGCCGAGGGCGTCGTGGGTACGGACACCGACGGCCGGGTCGTGCTCGTCAACCCCGCCGCCGCGCAGATCCTCGGGTACCGCGCCACCGACCTCGGCAACCGCGAGCTGCACGGGCTCGTCCAGCACTCGCGCGCCGACGGCTCCCCCTTCCCCTTCGACGAGTCCCCGCTCGCCGACACCCTGCGCAGCGGACGCAAGCACCGGGTCCGCGGCCAGGTGCTGTGGAACAAGGCCGGGCAGCCCGTCGCCGTCGACCTGACCACCTCGCCCGTACGGGACGGGGAGCTGCTGGTCGGCGCCGTCATGACCTTCACCGACCGGCGCCCCTACGACGCCCTCGCGGCACGCCACGCCCAGCTGCTCGCCGTCCTCGGCGAGTCCCTGCGCGGGCCGCTGGAGGAGCTGCGCGGGGAGCTGGCCACGCTGGCCGCCGACGACGCGGGCCAGCTGTGGCCCGAGGCCAACCAGCTGCTGCACCATCTGGCGGCCGGCTACTCGCGGATGACCACCCTGGTGGACAACGTGCTGGGCTACCAGCGTCTCGACGCGGGCACCGAGAAGCTCCGGAAGAAGAACGCCCTGATCAACACGGTCGTCGCGGCCGGTATCGACGGCGCCGTCGAGCTGATCGGCCCCGGGCGGGCGCAGTTCGCCGTGCACGCCCCGACCATCGAGGCCGAGGTGGACGCCCGGCACATCGCGACCGCCCTCGCGCACCTGGTCGCGGACGTCGCCGGGGTCGACGCCACCGGCAAGACCCCCCAGGGCAGCGGCTACATGGACTCCACGATCGTGGTGGCCGCCGCGCAGCGCGGTGACGTCGTACGGATCGAGGTGCGCGGCCCCTACGAGGGCGGCGACCCGGTCCACGAGCCGATCGTGCGGGGCATCGTCGCCGCGCACGGCGGGGTCCTGCAGACGGTGGAGGTACCGGGCGCACCCGGTGGGGCGTACGTACTGGAACTGCCGCTCGGCTCGGGAGCCGGAACGGTGACCCTGCCCGAGCCGGAACCGGAAGCGGAGCCCGAGCCCGCGGCGGCCGCGGGCGGAGCCGGCCCGTCGGGGCCGGTGGCCGGTCCCGCGGCCGGTCCCGGCGGGCGGCGGGCCCGGCGCGGGGTGGACGCCTTCCTGGACGACGAGGGCGACCGGGCGAAGGCCCCCGAGGGCGGGGGCGCGCTGGCGCTGCCGTCCGGGCGGCGCCGCGCCGACGGCACCCCCGCCGACGTTCCCCCCGCCGACGTCCCCTCCGGGCCGGCCGAACTCGCGCAGTCCCCGGTGAACCCGGCCGGGCTGGGCACCGGGCGCAGGCGGGGCCGGGATGGCGACGGCAGCGAAGCCGCCGCCCTCGGACCGGTGCGGCCGGGCGCCGGGCGGCCCGTGCCGCCGCAGGGCACCGCGATGCCGGCGCTGCCGCCCGTACCGGCGGTCGCGCCGGTGCCCTCCGTGCCCTCGGTGCCGGTGACCGAGCACCCCGCCGGACGCCGCCGGGCCCTGGGGTCCGCCGCCGCGCCGGCCCGCCCCGGCTCGGGGCCGGTGCCCGCCGCAGGGCTCTCGGCTCCCGCCGCGCAGCGGCCGATCGCGCCCGAGGGCGGCTTCGCGCTGCCGGCCGGGCCGCAGCCGTCCGTTGCCGCGCCCGTAGCCGCCGCGGGGCCCGTGGCCACGACCGAGGGCGACGCCGATGCCGACGGGCCGGCCGGGCGCCGGGCACGCCGGGTCCTCGGCGCGCCCGCGGACGCCGACCAGCGAACGGCACCTCCGGCGCCCGTGACCGGCCCCGACTCCGCCGCCACCTCCGCCCCCGCCGACGGGGAAGCCGTACCGCCGACCGGGCGGCGGCGTGCCCTGCCCGCGACGCCCGCATGGCCCGTTCCGGCGGCCCGGACCGCCCCCGAGGACGGCGACGGCGCCCCCGGTCAGGCCGCCGTACCCGCCGCCCGGCAGCCCGGCGACGCCCCGGCGGGGGCGGCGCAGCCGATCAGCGTGCGCGCGCTCGGCACCCTGGGCCAGGGCATCAGCATCGACGCCGGCGCCACGAGCGGCGGCGGCTCCGGCTCCGGCCGGCGGCGCCGGCTCTCCGAACCGGCCCCCCAGGGGCGCGCCTTCGCCATAGGGGCGCCCGAGGCGGGCTCCGCCGAGGGTCCCGAGCCGCTGGACGGGCCCGGTGGGGCCGTCGAGGTGGTCAACCGCCCCGTGCCCGCCCCCGTGGACGACGAGCTGCCGCCCGAGCCGCTGGACAACCCGCGCCGGCTGCTGGTGTGGCCCGCGCCGGACGCGCAGACGCAGCAGGCGCTGAGCGAGCGCGGCTACCGCCCGGTGATCGTGCACTCCCGCGAGGAGGTGGACGCGCAGATCGCGGCGTTCCCCGCCGCGCTGTTCGTCGACCCGCTGACCGGGCCGATCACCCGTACCGCCCTGCAGTCCCTGCGCCAGGCCGCGGTGGCCGCCGAGGTCCCCGTCCTGGTGACGGCCGGGCTGGGGCACGCCACGCGCGAGGCGGCGTACGGGGCCGATCCGGCGGTGCTGCTCAAGGCGCTCGCGCCCCGCGACAGCGAGCAGCATCCCTCCCGGGTGCTGCTGATCGAGGAGCACGAAGAGATCGCCACCGCGCTGACCGCCGCGCTGGAGCGGCGCGGCCTCCAGGTCGCGCGGGCGGGTGCCGACACCGACGCGGTGGAGCTGGCGACCCGGATGCGGCCCAACCTGGTGGTCATGGACCTGATGCAGGTACGGCGGCGCCGGGCCGGGATCGTGGACTGGCTGCGTGCGAACGGGCAGCTGAACCGCACCCCGCTGGTCGTCTACACGACCGCCGGGATCGAGCCGGCCCAACTGCCGCGGCTGGCCTCCGGCGAGAGCGTGCTGTTCCTCGCCGAACGCGCCACCACCGCAGACGTACAGGGCCGCATCGTGGACCTGCTGGCCAAGATCGGCACCAACTAGCCATCCTGGCCCGATGGCCCTCACGAACACGTCCGAGCACTCCGTCCCCGCCGACAACGGCGAGGTGAACCTGCTGATCGCGCGACAGGTCGAAGCCGGGCACGAGGAGGCCTTCGAGGCCTGGGCCCACGGCATCCTGGAGACGGCCGCGGGCTTCCCCGGCCACCTCGGGTACGGGCTCTTCCGGCCGGCCGCGGACGGCGGTCCGTGGTTCCTGGTCCACCGCTTCCGCGACCAGGCCGCCTTCCAGCGCTGGCAGGAGTCCCCGGAGCGGGCGCAGTGGTTCTCCAACTGCCTGGGCCACCACCACACCGAGATAGCCCGGCGCGAACTGCACGGCATGGAGACCTGGTTCGCCAAGCCGGGTACGGTCCGGGCCGCACCGCCGCGCTGGAAGATGGTGATCAGTTCGGGGCTGGCCATCTTCCCGATCTCGCTGGCGGGCAACGCGGTGCTCGGGCCGTACCTGGTCGACGTGAACTTCTTCCTGCGGACCGCCGCCTTCGCGGTGGTCTTCAGCACCCTGATGACCTACGTGGCCATGCCCGCCGTCAGCCGGCTGCTGCGGCCCTGGCTGTGGCGGGGCTGATCAGGCCAGGGTGGTGACGTCCAGGGCGCCGTCGGCGTACTGCTTGCGGATCACCTTCTTGTCGAACTTGCCGACGCTCGTCTTCGGCACCGCCGCCACGATGGCCCAGCGCTCCGGCAGCTGCCACCTGGCGATGGACTGCCCGAGGAAGGCCCGCAGTGCGGCGTAGTCCGCCGTGGCTCCCTCCTTGAGGACCACCGTGGCCAGCGGGCGCTCGCCCCACTTTTCGTCGGGGACGGCGACGACCGCCGCCTCGGCGACCTCGGGGTGGGCCATCAGCGCGTTCTCCAACTCGACGCTGCTGATCCATTCCCCGCCGGACTTGATGACGTCCTTGGCCCGGTCGGTGAGGGTGAGGTAGCCGTCGGGGCTGATGACGCCGACGTCGCCGGTCTTGAGCCAGCCGTCCTCGCTGAACTTGTCGGCCGGGCGGGAGGGTTCGCCGTTCGCTCCGCCGTAGTAGGCGCCCGCGATCCAGTTGCCGCGCACCTCCAGCTCGCCCGCCGACTCCCCGTCCCAGGGCAGCCGGTCGCCACTCGGGCCGACGAGGCGGGGCTCGACGCCCGCCGGGAAGCGGCCCTGGGTGACCCGGTACGGCCATTCCTCCTCGGCGCTCAGGCCGGCCGGCGGGTGCGCCATGGTGCCCAGCGGGGAGGTCTCCGTCATGCCCCACGCGTGGCACAGCCGGACGCCGAGCTTGTCGTAGGCCTCCATCAGCGAGGGCGGACAGGCCGCGCCGCCGATGGTGACCTGCTTCATCGAGGTCAGGTCGCGCGGGTGGGCGGTGACCTCGGCCAGCAGCCCCTGCCAGATCGTCGGGACGGCCGCGGCGTGCGTGGGCTTCTCCCGCTCGATCATCTCGGCGAGCGGGGCGGGCTGCAGGAACCGGTCCGGCATGAGCAGGTTGATGCCGGTCATGAAGGTGGCGTGGGGCAGGCCCCAGGCGTTCACGTGGAATTGCGGGACCACGACCAGGCTGGTGTCCTTGGCGGTCAGGCCCATCGACTCGCTCATGTTGACCTGCATGGAGTGCAGGTAGATCGAACGGTGGGAGTAGATGACGCCCTTGGGGTCCCCGGTGGTGCCGGAGGTGTAGCACATGGCCGCGGCCTGGCGCTCGTCCAGCTCGGGCCAGTCGTAATGGTCGGAGCGGCCTTCCAGCAGCTCCTCGTACTCGTGCACGCGTACGCCGAGCCCGTCGAGGAGGGAGCGGTCGCCGGTGCCCACGACCACGACGTGCTCGACGGTCGGCAGGTGCGGCAGCAGCGGCGCCAGGAGCGGCAGCAGGGTGCCGTTGACCAGTACGACCCGGTCGGCCGCGTGGTTGACGATGAAGACCAGCTGCTCGGGAGGCAGCCGCAGGTTGAGCGTGTGCAGGACCGCGCCCATGGACGGGATCGCGAAGTACGCCTCCACGTGCTCCGCGTTGTTCCACATGAGCGTCGCGACGCGGTCCTCCTGCCGTACTCCGAGCTCGTCGCGGAGGGCGCCGGCGAGGCGGTGGGCGCGGGTACCGATCTCGGCGAAGCTGCGGCGGTGCGGCTCGGCCTCCCCGGTCCAGGTCGTGACCTGGGACTTCCCGTGGATCGTCATCCCGTGCTGCAGTATGCGGGTGACGAGGAGTGGTACGTCCTGCATGGTGCTCAGCAAAGCGTCCTCCCGGTGAGCGCTGCGGCGCTGCGGCGGCTGTCGGATGCTGCCGATTCTGTGCACATACCGGTCGGCATGTCACTACCCGGGGGTACAAACGGCGGGGCGGAGCTCTGTGGATCCGGTCACCGTTTCACGTGAAACAGCGCGGTGGACCGGGTCACCGTTTCACGTGAAACATCGCCGTGGGCGGCCGGACGCCGTTTCACGTGAAACATCTCGGACTCAGCGGACCGGGGTGAGCTCCGGGTCTTCGCGGAGCTTGCCGAGCGCGCGGGAGACGGCGCTCTTGACCGTGCCGACCGAGACCCCGAGCAGTTCGGCGGTCTGCGCCTCGCTGAGGTCCTCGTAATAGCGCAGGACGACCATGGCCCGCTGCCGGTCGGGGAGCCGGGTCACGGCGCGCCACATCGCGTCGCGCAGCGCCTGGGCCTCGGCGGGGTCGGAGCCGGGCGTCTCCTCGCTCTCCGGGAGCTCGTCGCAGACGTACTCGTCGACCTTGCGCTTACGCCACTGGGAGGTCCGGGTGTTGACCAGGGTCCGCCGGACGTAGCCGTCCAGGGCCCGGTGGTCCTCGATGCGGTCCCAGGCGACGTAGGTCTTGGTGAGGGCCGTCTGGAGCAGGTCCTCGGCGTCGCAGGGGTTGGCGGTCAAGGACCGCGCGGTGCGCATCAGGACCGAGCCGCGGGTCCGTACGTACGCCGAGAACGACGGGTACGGCGTCGGGTTCGAGGCGAGCGTGCACACAGGCGTGGTCATGGCTCCACGCTAGGAGCGGCCGGCGCCCCTGGGATCGGCCGTAGGTGCCGAAGCGGGGTCCGTCTCAGGTTGTAGGCCCGGCCCGCGCCCCACCTCCTGTAGGTGGAGGAGGCGGGAGCGCACCGGGACCGCGGTCAGGTGTCGGCCCCCAGGATCAGGCCGGAGGTCGGAACGCCCGTCCCGGCGGTGACCAGGACGTGTCCGGCGCCCGCGACCTGGTTGACGGAGGTGCCGCGCAGCTGGCGCACGGCTTCGGCGATGCCGTTCATGCCGTGCAGGTAGGCCTCCCCCAGCTGGCCCCCGTGCGTGTTGAGCGGGAGCGCGTCGTCGGCGACGAAGTCCGCGCCCTCGCCCGGACCGCAGAAGCCGAACTCCTCCAGCTGCATGAGGACGAAGGGGGAGAAGTGGTCGTACAGGATGGCGACGTCGATGTCCGCGGGCCGAAGCCCGCTGGTGCGCCAGAGCTGGCGGGCGACCACGTCCATCTCCGGGAGCCCGGTGAGGCCGTCGCGGTAGAACGAGGTCATCGCCTCCTGGCGGCGGCCGGCTCCCTGGGCGGCGGCGGTGATCACGGCGGGCCGTCGGCGCAGGTCCCGGGCCCGTTCAGCGGTGGTGACGACGAGGGCCTGGCCGCCGTCCGTCTCCTGGCAGCAGTCCAGCAGCCGCAGCGGCTCCACGATCCAGCGGGAGGCGGCGTGGTCGGCGAGGGTGATGGGCTTCCCGTGGAAGTACGCGGCCGGGTTGTTCGCCGCGTGCCGGCGGCCGGTGACCGCGACGTGGCCGAAGGCCTCGGGGGTCAGCTGGTAGGCGTGCAGGTAGCGCTGGGCGGCCATCGCCACCCAGGACGCGGGGGTCAGCAGGCCGAAGGGCAGGGACCAGCCGAGAGCCGCGCCCTCCGCCGAGGGCTCGCGCTGCTGGACCCCGGAGCCGAATCGGCGGCCGGAGCGCTCGTTGAAGGCGCGGTAGCAGACCACCACCTCGGCCACCCCCGTGGCCACGGCGAGGGCGGCCTGCTGGACGGTGGCGCAGGCCGCGCCGCCTCCGTAGTGGATGCGGGAGAAGAAGGAGAGGTCTCCGATGCCGGCCGCCTGCGCGACCGTGATCTCGGGACTGGTGTCCATCGTGAAGGTGACCATGCCGTCGACGTCGGCGGGGGTGAGCCCGGCATCGTCCAGCGCGGCGTGGACCGCCTCGACGGCGAGCTTGAGCTCGCTGCGGCCGGAGTCCTTGGAGAACTCGGTCGCGCCGATTCCGGCGATGGCGGCGCGGCCGCCGAGGCCGTCGCGGGTCCGGACGCTCATGCCCCCGCCTCCGGGGCCGTCGGTACACCCGGCACGTCTCGTGCGCCCCGTAGGCCGGCCACCGTCACGGTGCCCGTGACGTGGTGGCCGATGCCGTTGGCGCCGGTGATCCGGATCTCGGCGGTGTCCCCGTCGAGGGCGGTGATGGTGCCGGTGAGGGTCATCGTGTCGCCCGGGTAGTTCGGGGCGCCGAGGCGGATCGCGACCTTGCGCAGGACGGCGCGCGGGCCGAGGCGGTCGGTGACGTAGCGGCCGACCAGGCCGTTCGTGGTCAGGATGTTCATGAAGATGTCCGGGGAGCCCTTCTCGCGGGCGAGTTCCGCGTCGTGGTGCACGTCCTGGTAGTCGCGGGAGGCGATGGCGCCCGCGACGATCAGGGTGCGGGTGACCGGTATCTCCAGCGGGGGCAGTACGTCGCCGACGTTCATGCGTTCTCCTCCTCGGCGCCGGCCAGGGTGTCGCCGAGCTCGGCCAGTAGTTCGCTGCCGCAGCCCAGGTAGGCGTCCAGTTGGCGGCCCCACAGGAAGTGCCGGTGTACGGGATGCTCCAGGTCGGCGCCCATGCCGCCGTGCAGGTGCTGGCCCGTGTGGACGACCCGTTTGCCCGCCTCGGAGGCCCACCAGGCGGCCGTGAGGGCGTGTTCGCGCGCGTCGAGACCCTGGTCGATGCGCCAGGCCGCCTCGTAGGCGGTGACCCGGATCGCCTCGGTGTCCATGTACGCGTCGGCCGCGCGCAGCATGACGCCCTGGTTGGTGGAGAGCGGCCGGCCGAACTGCTCGCGGGTGGAGGTGTACGCCACGGCGCGGTCGAGCGAGCCCGCGCAGACGCCCGCCTGGAGGCCCGCGAAGGCGGTGCGGGCGGCGGCGAGTACGAGGTCGTACGGGCGGGCGCCGTCGGCGTCGCTCCGGTCGGCGTCCCCCAGCCGGTCCGCGGGGGCGCCGGTCAGGGTCAGCCGGCCGGCCGACCACGGGGCGGTCGTCTCCACCGGCTCGGTGAGCACGCCGGGCGCGTCCGTCCGTACGAGCCACAGCGTCCGGTCGGCGTCCGGGACGAGGACGTGCGTGGCGTCGCGCAGCCAGGGCACGGCGGGTGCGGTGCCGGTCAGGCGGCCGTCGGGCGCGGCGGTGATCCGGCGGCCGCGGGCCGGGAAGGCGCCGGTCGCGACGGCCTCGCCCGAGCCCAGGGCGGGCAGCAGTGCGGCGCGCTGGGCGGGGCTGCCGTGGGCGGCGACCGGCAGGACGCCGTACGCGCAGGTGGCGGCGTACGGGACCTGCGCGGTGGTGCGGCCCTGTTCCTCCAGCAGCAGGACCAGGCCGAGGAGTCCGACCTCCTCGACGGCGGCGATCAGTCCGGCGGAGGTGAGGGCCTTCCAGAGCTCGGCGTCGCTGTCGGTGCCCGCGGCGGCGAGGCGTTCGTGGGTGGCCAGGTCGCGGAAGATCCTGGCGGCCAGACCGGCCGCCGCGGCCTGTTCCTCGGTGGGGTGGAAATCCACGTCAGCCCGCCTCTCCGCGGAAGACGGGGAGTTCGAGCGTGTCGTCGACGCGCAGGAACTCCAGCTGGACGGGCAGGCCGATGCGCACCTTGTCGTAGGGCACGCCGGTGATGTTGGTGACCATGCGCACGCCCTCGGCGAGCTCGACGAGGACCACCGCGTACGGCGGGTCGAAGGCGGGGAAGGGCGGATGGTGCATGACGACGTAACTGAAGACGGTGCCGGCGCCGCTCGCCTCGACGGTGTCCCAGTCGGGGGAGGCGCAGGCGTTGCAGCCGGGGAGCCAGGGGAAGCGCAGGGTCGCGCAGGCGGTGCAGCGCTGGATCAGCAGCCGGTGCTCGCGGACGCCGTCCCAGAAGCCCTGGTTGTCGCGGTTGATGACGGGACGGGGGCGCTGGGGGCGGGGCTGGGCTGGGGGCTGATGCTGGGCTTCGGGCCGGGGGCGCGGGCTCGTGGCGGTGGCCGCAGGGGCGTACTTGAGGATGCGGAAGCGGTGCGTGCCGGCGAGGTGGCCGCCCGCCTGGACGTCCATGCGGGTGGTCACGAAGTGGCCGGTGCCGAGCTTGGTCGTCTTTCGGGGGGAGACCGACTCGATGACGGCGTCGAAGGTCACCGTGTCGCCGGGGCGCAGCGGGCGCAGGTACTCCTGCTCGCAGTCGGTGGCGACGACGGAGGTGCAGCCCGCGCCGTCGAGGAGCGCGAGGAGTTCGTCGTAGGCGCAGGAGCGGTCGGTGTGACCGGAGAGCCCGCCCATCGTCCAGGCCTGGAGCATGGTGGGCGGGGCGATGGCGTCCGGACCGGTGTAGGCGGGGTTCGTGTCCCCCATGGCCTCGCACCAGTGGCGGATCATCGGCTCGTTGACCGCGTCCTTGGCCCGGCCGGCGGTGGCGGCGGGCCGTCCCTCGAAGGCCTTGAGCCGGGCGTGGAAGCGTATGTCCTCGTCGGCGGTGTCCTTGGCGGGGCCTTCGGAGGTGTCCCCGGGGGTGTCCTCGGCGGTGTTCCCGGCCGTCGTCATCGCTTCCTGCCCTTCATGCCGAGCCGCATCATGGCGACGATCTCGCGCTGGACCTCGCTGACCCCGCCGCCGAAGGTGTTGATCTGGGCGGCCCGGTTCATCCGCTCCAGCTCGCCGCCCGCGAAGGCCCCGGGGCCCCGAATGAGGGCCTCCTCGCCGACCGCCTCCTGGCAGATCCGGTAGACCTCGACGGTGGACTCGGTGCCGAGGAACTTCACCCCGCTGGCGTCGCCGGGGGCGAGGGTGCCCGCGCCCACGTCCTGGACGAGGCGCCAGTTGAGGAGGCGTACGGCGGCCAGCCGGGCGTGCGCCTCGGCGAGCCGGGACCGCACCCAGGGCCGGTCGGCCGGGCGCTCGCCGGTGGCGGGGTCGGGCGTGCGGGCGTGGCGGAGCGC
Organism: Streptomyces sp. NPDC102258; assembly: GCF_055584685.1. NCBI lineage: Bacteria > Bacillati > Actinomycetota > Actinomycetes > Kitasatosporales > Streptomycetaceae > Streptomyces > Streptomyces sp. NPDC102258. The sequence continues at coordinate 165,899 of NZ_JBVJLO010000011.1, read as the reverse complement.
GCGCTCGTAGAAGTCCTCGGCCTGCATGCCGATGGCGGCGAGGGCGACGCGCTCGTGGTTGAGCTGGTTGGTGATCAGCCCCCAGCCGCCGTGTTCGGGGCCGACGAGGTGGCCGGAGGGGACGCGGATGCCGTCGTAGTAGGTCGCGGTGGTGGTGAGACCGCCGACCGTGTCGATGGGGGTCCAGGCGAATCCGGGGCTGTCGGTGGGCACCAGGATGATGGAGATGCCCTTGTGCTTGGGGGCCTCGGGGTCGGTACGGCAGGCGAGCCAGATCCAGTCGGCGTTCTGGGCGTTGGAGGTGAAGATCTTCTGCCCGTCGATCACCCATTCCGCGCCGTCGCGGACGGCGCGGGTGCGCAGCGAGGCGAGGTCGGTGCCGGCCTCGGGTTCCGAGTAGCCGATGGCGAAGACGAGCTCGCCGCGCAGGATGCGGGGGAGGAAGTACTCCTTCTGCTCGCTCGTCCCGTACTTCATGAGGGTGGGGCCGACGGTGTTGAGGGTGACCATGGAGACGGGCGCCCCGGCCCGGTAGGCCTCGTCGAAGAACACGAACTGCTCGTCGGGACCGCGTCCTTGGCCCCCGTACTCGGTGGGCCAGCCGATGCCGAGCAGTCCATCGGCGCCGACGCGCCGTAGCAGGGCGCGCTGGGCGGCCGGGTCCTCGGGTACCCCGTCCGGCAGCAGCTTCCGAAAGTACTCGCGCAGTTCGGCGCGCAGCCTCGACTGGGCTTCGGACGGGGCGAGGTGCACGGCACGGGCCTCCCGGCATCGCGGCATCGGACGAGTGAGCTGACTGTCCGTCAGATCCATTCGGGATGTCAAGGTCGGCGGCCGGGCAAGCGGCGGGCGGCAAACGCGGGAGGGCGCCCGCACTACCGAACCCCAGCCGGTCCGGTCGTACGGGCGCCCTCAGCGATCAACGTGGTGCGGGGCCGCCTACCACCAGGGGTGGAAGTTCACCGCGACGTTCGAGTTGGCCTGGTGGATCGCCGTGAAGGCCGAGCCGTTGACCTGCGCGGTGTTGTTCTGGTTCGAGGCGCCGGAGCCGGTGGCCACCTGCTGTGAGGTGGAGGAGTTGCCGTGGTTGCTGCCGCCCACACCGCTGCCGATGAGGCTGGCCACGCTCGCATTCGATCCGTCGTTCGCGAAGGAGCCGTTGTCGGCCGTGGCGACCCCGCTGAACAGGGCCGCGGCGAGGGGGAGCGCGGCGACGGCGGCGATGACGCGGGCGGTACGGATGCTTGCCATGTGTGATTCCTCCAGGAAACCGAAGTCGGGTGATCTCCAAGGCAGTTGGCCGACCGCCTCGGTCGTTCCGTGTTGGGGACGACGTCGCGAGTCCAGAGTTGCCCACCGAATCCCCGGCGAACCACCCCGCAGCCTGCTATTCCCCCGCAAGCATGACCAACAAGGGATAAACCCCAATCGCGCCCGTGCCGCTCCAGGCCGGCGCTCTCACACCCGGCGAATCCCTTGCCGCGCAACGGAAGAATCGTTCCTTCAAACCGACCTGTCCCGGACATGCCGAAGAGGGCCGCGTTGTCCGGAAACCCCACCGTCTCCCGGTCCTGCGGCCCTGCCTGTCCCGCTTCACGCCCCCTGCACGCCCCCGGCGCCCGCCGGAGTCATTCCCGCGTGCCCCGCGCCCCGGGGCACTCCGCGGCGCGATCCACGGCCGTGACCGACCGGGCTCCAGCGCCTGCGCTCGTACGTCTGCTGCGTCTCGTTCACGATCCCGCGCGCGCCATGTCGGCCAGGCCTGCTACGCCGACCGGACGGTTCTGCCCGCTGTACCTGCTGTTGCCTGCCGCGATCGCTGCTCCAGATCCGGCCACTACGCCGCGAGCGCCAGCTGCCGCCGCTCCGCACCCCTGCTCCGCCCGCTCATGACACCGGGACGCGTCTCCACGTCCGCGCCCGTACGGGAAGCCGTACCGCGTACCGAGTCGGCGGCGAGATCGGCAGCGGTGGCGGCGCGCCGGACCGACGGGGCCTTGCCGTGAGCCTCCGCACGGATCCGCTGCTTGATGGTCGGCGGGAGCGAACCGCCCCGCATCATCGCCCGCCACGTCCGGCGCGCCACCGGAGCCGACCGCCGCGCGGCGGGGACCATCGGAGTGGCGACGGAGGCGGAAGCGGCGACCGGAGCCGCCTTGCCGCCGAAGCCGAGGGCGGCCAGGAGGGCCACGAGCGCGGCCAGGACGGTGGTCCAGATCGACGTGACGCTGCTGCGGTGGGTCATGACGGGCGCCTCATTTCTCGATGTTCCGACGGGCGGATCTGCATACATTCGTCATGATGTGGCCGCAACCGCAGAGCCCCCACGACCCGCGCCGTTCTTCCGACAAACACCACTCGTATGAACCAACGCCGACATCCGGCCTGGGATTCGAGGCCCGCGGGCATGCGAACGGCCCCTGACCGGAATACCGGTCAGGGGCCGTTCACGTGCGGTGGGTGTGGGATTTGAACCCACGGTGACATCGCTGCCACGACGGTTTTCAAGACCGTTCCCTTAGGCCGCTCGGGCAACCCACCTGGCCGGTACAGAGTACCGGGATGTGGGGGTGGGTGTGGTGGGGGTCAGGAGGTTTGGGCCTGGTCGTAGGCAGCCTTCGCCCCGTTGCCGAAGCAGGGGCCGACCATGCGGTGCGGCAGGAAGCTGTTCACCGAGACCTGGGTGCCGAGGCCCGTCGCCTCGTTGAAGTCCTGGAACGAGACCCCGTGACGTGCGGTCGGTTCCAGCCAGGAAATGGCCAACTCCCGTGGGACGGCCCGGTCATGCGGTGAGCAGGACGCCGACGTACGAGACCCCGGCCACCATCACCCAGGCTCCCAGCCCCAGCAGGGCCGCCCGCCCTCCGGTCCGGGCCAGTGTCGGTAGGTCCACCGCGCTGCCCAGGCCGAACAGGGCCGCCGCCAGGAGCAGCCCCTGCGCGGTGTGCGCCCACTCCAGCAGCGCGTCGGGGAGGATCCCGGTGGTGCGGAGCGCGGCCGCCGCCAGGAACCCGGCCACGAACAGCGGTACCGGGGCGGGCCTGCGGCCCGAGGTGGTGCGCGCGCCGCGCCGCCGGGCGCGCATCGAGAAGGCCACGGCCGCCACCAGTGGGGCGAGCAGCGCGACCCGCATCAGCTTGACCAGGACCGCCTCGCCCAGGGCGCCGGGGCCCGCGGTCTGGGCGGTCGCCACCACCTGCCCGACGTCGTGGACGCTCGCTCCCACCCAGCGCCCGAAGGCAGGGTCGGAGAGCCCCAAGGGTCCCTGGAGGAGCGGCAGTACGGCGATGGCGAGGGTGCCGCACAGGGTGACCAGCGCCACCGATGAGGCCACCTCCTCCTCGTCGCTGCCGGACACCTCGCTCACCGCGCCGATCGCCGAGGCCCCGCAGATCGAGTAGCCGGTCGCGATCAACAGGGGCTGGTCGCCGGGGAGTCCGAGGCGCCGGCCGAGCCAGATGGTGCCGAAGAAGGTGGCGGCGACCACGCCGGTCACCATGGCGACCGTCGCCCAGCCCAGGCGGGCGACCTGGTCCAGCCCCAGACCGAGGCCCAGCAGGACGATGCCGATGCGCATCAGGCGCCGACCGGCCAGCGACAGGCCCGGGCGGGCGGTTCCGCGCACCGTGCCTCGTACACCTGGAAGGTGGGCTGCCGCGATGCCGAGCACCACCGAGGCGGTCAGCATCGGTACCGCCGGCACGAGCAGGTGGACGCACCAGGCGATCAGGGTTCCGACGGCGGCGAGGACCAGCCCGGGCCAGGCGGCGGATGTTTCACGTGAAACACCGCGCAGCGGCGTCCGGGGCGGCCGCGGGGCGGTGCGGTGGAGGAGGGCCATCAGCCGGTCGGTTCCGGGTAGACGCGGCGGACGCTGCTGCCGAGACGGCTCACGTCGGCCCCGTACACGTGCAGGGATATCGCGGTCGTCCGACAGGAGTTGCGGACCTTGTGGATGTCGCCGGGCGGGGCGAATCCGCAGACGTCGCCCTGACCGTTGACCACTTCCTCGGTCGCGACGAGACGCGCGCTGCTGCCGGGGGCGATGGCCGGGGCGAGCCGGTAGCGGATCTCGCTCTCGGCGCCCTCGTGCACCCCGGCCACGCACCAGGAGACGTGGTCGTGAATGGCGGTCTCCTGGCCGGGCAGCCACACCAGGGCGACCACGGAGAAGCTTCCGTCGGGCTCGGTGTGCAGGACATGCTGCCGGTACCGGTCGGGGTTCCCCTCGCGCTGCCCGGGAGCGAGCAGGTCGGGTGTGCCCAGGTGGGGGGCGAGCCGTTCACCGACCAGGTAGGCGGTCAGGTCGGGGGCCAGCCCCCGGTCGACGACGTTGCGGATCTCACTGACGAGGGCGGCCATCCTCGCGGTCGTACGGGCCTGGGTGGTGGTGGTCATGGGAGCAGCGTCCGTCGCCCGATCCATCACGTCCAACGACAGTTTTGCCCTGATTTCCCAAGATCCGCTTATGGATCGAGGGGGGCTCGGAGCCGTCTGGAGCGGTGGGCGTTGGTCGCGGGTTCAGCAGCCGACCCGGTTCGCGGCCACCCGCTTCAGCTCGTCCAGCACCACGGCCGTCGCGGGGATCCGCAGGTGGTCGCGGTAGACGTAGGCGGCGATGTGGCGGCGGGCGGCGGGTTGCAGGACCCGTCCGCAGACCCGGTTGAGCGAGAGCGAGGGCAGGACCAGCGCGGGCATCATGGCGACGCCCAGCCCCTGCGCGACGAGGCTCTGGACGACCAGGTTGTCGTCGGTGGCGAACCTGATGTCGGGGACGAAGCCCAGTTCGGCGCACTCGTGGAGCAGGTTCGCCCGGCAGCGCGGGCAGCCCGCGATCCAGCGTTCCTCGGCGAGGTCGGCCAGGTGCACGGCACGGCGCCGGGCCAGCGCGTGGCCGGTCGGCAGCAGCACGGTCAGCTGGTCCTCCAGCAGCCTGACCTCGGCGACCTCCTCGGGTATCTCCTCGTGCAGCCCGGGATAGGTGAAGGCCAGGGTGATGTCGCACTCGCCGCGCTGGAGGCGGCGCAGGGACTCCGGCGGCTCACCCTCCAGCAGCTCGACCTGGACGCCGGGATGGTCCTTGGCCAGCCCGCTCAGGGCCTCCGGGACGAGGGTGACGTTGGCGCTGGGGAATCCGCAGACCCGGACCCGCCCGGTACGCAGCCGGGTGTACGCCTTGAGCTGGGCCTCGGCGGCGGAGAGGCTGCCGAGGATGGACTCGGCGTGCCGGGCCAGGGACTCGCCGGCCTCGGTGAGCTTCATCTTGCGGCCCACGCGGGTGAAGAGCGGGGTGCCGACGGCCCGTTCGAGCGCCTTCATCTGCTGGGTGATCGCCGGCTGGGTATAGCCGAGGACGCGAGCGGCCGCGGAGTACGAGCCCGCCGCGACCACTTCGTGGAATGTCCGTATGTGCCGTGAATCGAACACCAGCGAAGCATAAGCGGACATTGGGAGGGGCCGTAGGCGGAATCCCGCCCACGGCCCCTGCCATCAAGCCAGCGTTGAGCGGCTACTTGTCGCCGACGCGTGAGCCCAGGGTGATGTCCACCGTGTTCGGCTTGCCGTCGCGCAGGTAGGTCAGCTTCACCGTGTCGCCCGGCTTGTACGTCCAGATCAGGCTGATCAGGGTCGGACCGCTGTCGACCTGACGGCCGCCGAACTCGGTGATGACGTCGCCGGGCTTGAGGCCCGCCTTGCCGGCCGGGCCGTTCGGGTCGACGAGCTCGTTGGCGGCCGCTCCCTGCTCGGAGATCTTGGCGCCGTCGGTCTTCGCCTGGAGGTCCACGGAGACCGAGATCACCGGGTAGACCGGCTTGCCGGTCTTGATCAGCTGCTCGGCGACGTTCTTGGCCTGGTTGACCGGGATGGCGAAGCCGAGGCCGATGGAACCGGCCTGGCCGCCGCCGAAGCCGCCGTTGCCGGCGGACTGGATCGCCGAGTTGATGCCGATGACCGCGCCGCGGCCGTCAAGCAGGGGGCCGCCCGAGTTACCGGGGTTGATGGAGGCGTCCGTCTGGAGGGCGCTCATGTACGAGTTCTTGCCGCCCGAGCCGTCGCCCGAGGCCACCGGGCGGTTCTTGGCGCTGACGATGCCGGTGGTGACCGTGTTGGACAGGCCGAAGGGGGCGCCGATCGCGATGGTGGAGTCGCCGACGGCGACCTTGTCGGAGTCGCCGAGCGCCAGCGGCTTGAGGCCCGTGGGCGGGTTCTTCAGCTTGAGCACCGCCACGTCGTAGCCCTGGGCGCGGCCGACCACCTCGGCGTCGTACTTCTTGCCGTTGGAGAAGGTCGCGGAGAGCTTGCCGCCGTTGGCGGCGGAGGCCACCACGTGGTTGTTGGTGAGGATGTGGCCCTGCTCGTCGTAGACGAAGCCGGTGCCGGTGCCGCCCTCGCCGTCGCCGGCGGAGGCCTCGATGGTGACGACGCTGGGCAGCGCGGCCGCGGCGAGCCCCGCGACGGAGCCGGGATCCCGCTTGATGTCCTTCGGGGTGCTGGCGGTGATGGTGGTCGAGCCCGAGGCGTGGTCGCTGCGCTCCGCCGCCCAGTAGCCGATGCCGCCGCCGATGCCGCCCGCGACGAGGGCCGCCGCAAGGACGGCCGCGACCAGGCCGCCCTTGCCCTTCGGCTTGGGGGCGGGGGCGCCGTCGGTGTGCAGCGGGGTGCCCCAGCCGCCGTGACCGCCATGGCCGCCTTCCTCGTACGCGGGAACCGCGGGGGGCGGCGGGGGCCAGCCCTCGGCGCCGTGCGCCGCCGGGGCTGGGGGCGGGGTCTGACCGTAGCCCGCGGTCTGGTCGTGCTGCGGCTGACCCGGGTACGGGTCGTGCGGCTGACCCGGGTACTGGCCGTGCGGCTGGCCGTACGCGGGCGGCCCGGCCGGGGTCGGCGGAAGCTGCTGGGTCTGCTCGGCACCGGGCGCGGCGGCCGGGGCTGCCGAAGGGGCCGCCGGAGGGGCCGTCGGCGCGGGCGGCGCGGCGGGCGGCTGGGCCAAAGGCTGCTCGGGGGCGGAGGCGGCCACCGGCACAGGGGGTGCGGACGGGGCCGCGGGGGGCGTCGGGGCCGCGGTGCCCTCGTTCTCGGTGCTCACAGCGCTCTCTCCTCAGTCACACACGGCTACACGGCCTTCAAGGCCACGGGAATCGGGTGATGCCGGCCCTGAACCGGCCCGGCATCGGTCCGACTGAACGTTCGACGTGCCGCACAAGTTCCAGGGCGAAGCCTTTCCCATGACCCGTCAGAGCACTGTAAGCCGGACCTGTGCGTCATCCCCCATCCTTTATCTCCGACATATCGGGCGCATCTCCAGGACTCACCCCGACGCGCGACGGCATGGCAGTGGCACCATGACCGGGTGACCCACGCACTGCCGCGCCCCATCCAGGTCGTCGCCCACCGCGGCGCCTCGGAGGATGCCCCCGAGCACACCCTGGCCGCCTACCGCAAGGCCATCGAGGACGGTGCCGACGGCCTCGAATGCGATGTCCGGCTGACGGCCGACGGCCATCTGGTCCTGGTCCACGACCGCCGGGTGAACCGCACCTCGAACGGCCGCGGCGCCGTCTCCGCCCTTGAGCTGTCCGAGCTCGCCGCGCTCGACTTCGGCTCATGGAAGGACCGCGAGGAGTCCCCCGACTGGGACTCCGACCCCGAGCGCACCGCCGTACTCACCCTGGAGCGGCTGCTGGAACTGGTGTCCGACGCCGGCCGCCCCGTCCAGCTCGCGATCGAGACGAAGCACCCGACCCGTTGGGCCGGACAGGTGGAGGAGCGGCTGCTCTTCCTCCTCAAGCGCTTCGGTCTCGACGCCCCGCCCCCGGAGGGGCCACATCCGGTCCGGGTGATGAGCTTCTCCGCCCGCTCGCTGCACCGGGTGCGCGCGGCGGCCCCCTCGATCCCGACCGTCTACCTGATGCAGTTCATCTCGCCGCGGATGCGCGACGGACGCCTCCCGGCCGGGGTGCGCATCGCCGGACCCGGGATGCGCATCGTGCGCAACCACCCCGGCTTCATCCGCAAGCTCCAGGCCGCCGGGCACTCCGTCCACGTATGGACCGTGAACGAACCCGAAGACGTTCAGCTCTGCGCGGATCTGGGTGTGGAAGCGATCATCACCAACCGGCCGCGCCAGGTTCTGTCCCAACTGGGGCGCTGACGTCCCTATTTGCCCACCGGCCCCACTCGTACCAGCGTGACAGGGTGTGCACCGGCGCATCCGCTCCGCGACCGTTGGTCATGAATGCGTCAGAGGGCCTCGTCAGGGCGGTTTCCGGCCCAGGTCGGCGGGGCATCCAGATCATGGCGTGGGGCTAAGGAGGTTCCGGGGGTGACGTTGGTGATGGCACAGGAAGTGCCCACGTCGTCGTGCATGGACATAGCCCATGGTCCGGCGGGCGTGGGCGAGGCGCGACACCGCATGCGCGAACAGTTGCGTGTCAGCGGGCTGTCCGACGCGGTCGTGGATGATGCCGTACTGATCCTTTCCGAACTGCTCAGCAACGCCTGCCGGCACGGCCGGCCGCTGGGCGCCCGGGAGGTCGGGGACGGCGAGGTACGCGCCGCCTGGCGCGTCGACAAGGCGGGGCGGCTGACGGTCGAGGTCACGGACGGCGGCGGCCCGACCCGCCCGGTCCCCTCCACCCCCTCGGTCACCGCGCACGGCGGCCGGGGACTGAACATCATCAGCGCCCTGGCCCAGGACTGGGGCGTCCGGGACGGAGCGGCGGGTGAGGTCACCGTGTGGGTGATCGTCGCCTGCGGGCCCCGGCACGACGACTTCGCTACGCGCGTCACTGCGCCGGCGATCGACTTCGCGGCGGCCTTCGACGACCTGGAGCCGTGAAGCGGATCGCAGACGCGCGGATCGCAGACGCGCGGGGCGGAACGCGGGGGCGGAACGCGGGGGTGGCCTCCGGGAGCGCACGCCGACCGCGCTCCCGGCCGTCTCCCCGGCGGCACCCACGGGCCGCACCCCACCGGTTCCGGCGGTACGAACGGCTAGGCTCGCGACCAGAGAAACCGCCGTACCGCCGCAACCGGGAGACACCCACGATGGCCAAGAAGCGCCCCGCCGCGAAGACCGCGAAGCCGCAGACCAACAACGGGGAGATCCCGGTGGTGGGCGCCCGCGAGCCCTGCCCGTGCGGTTCCGGTCGCCGCTACAAGGCCTGCCACGGCGCGGCCGCCTCGCACGCCGTCACCGAGCACGTGCGGCGCCCGTTCGAGGGACTGCCGGGTGAGTGCGACTGGGTGGCGCTGCGCGAGCTGGTCCCCGCGGCCACCATCCCGCTGACCCTCAAGGGCGGCCTGCCCGAGGGCGTCCCGTCCGTCACGCTGGTGACCGTACTGCCCATGGCGTGGCCGGCCCTGCGCCGCGAGGACGGCTCCGTCCTGCTCGGCCTGCAGAACGACTCGACCACCGGGGACCTGTCCCGCGACATGGCCGACACCCTGGAGCGCGCGCTGGTTGCGGAGCCGGGCACTCCGGTTCCGGCACGGCGCGTTCCGGCCGAAGGCAGCCGACTTCAGGATCTCCTGGACCTCGACGGCGTTTTCGAGCCGGTTGTGCACAGCGGCTTCGAATTCTGGATTCCGGAAACGGAGGACGCCGGCGCCGCCTCCCCGGAGATCGCCGCCTCCCTGGAGCGCGCCAACGCGGCCGCCATCCCGACCGTGAAGCTGACCTCCGTGGACGCCGCCTATTGGTGCGAGACCCCGGACAAGAACCACCTGCGCTGGGTCATGCCGCACTCCGAGGAGAAGCTGCTCGACGCCCTCGCGCGGCTGCACGCCGCCGGCACCTCCTCGCTCGGCGAGGGCACGAAGCTCGTCGGCTCCTTCCGCGCCCACGGCCTGGTCGTCCCGGTCTGGGACCTGCCCACCGGGGTCGGCGCGGAGGACGTGGAGAAGCCCGCCGCCGCGTTCGCGGAGCGGCTGGCCGCGGCCCTGGCCACGGACACCCCCCTGACCACGGAGGAGCGCCGGGCGCGCGGCGGTCTCACCAACCGTCAGGTGACGCTCAGCTGACGCCCCACAGGGCCCGCGGGAGCGGTGACCGGAGTCACAACTCCCGCTAATCGCCTGCAAATCGCTGTCTGAATATCAGAGATCGAATTTGCGAACAGGCGATCTCTTGTTACGGTTCTTGTAGCCCGGTCGCTGGTGCATCCCCCGTCGCCAGCGACCGGGCCCTTCCATTTCAGGCGGTACTCAACCGTCGCGCGGTGCCGGTGAGTTGCTCCCGGACCGCAGCAGCAGTCGCCCTTCGTCATCCGGAACTGCAAACTCCGCAACGGCCGAGTAGGCGTCCGCGCCGCCCACCGACTCCCCGCGCGGTGTCTCGCACAGGCCCGGCTCGTCCCCCGCGGCCACCGCGCAGCGGATCTGCACCGTCCGGCCCGCAGGCCCCATGACGGTCAGTACGGCGTCGAGCGCGCGCCCGCTGGTGTTGCGGTAGTAGCTGCGACCCCATGTCTGTCCCCCGCCGTCCAGTACGCAGGTCTGCGCCTCCACGCCCTGGGGGGCGGAGAGTTCGGGACCGCAGTGGGAGTCCGTGCGGGGCTGCAGGGCCGGGCCGGGGCTCGCCGGGTCGTCGCCGGCCCGGGCCCGCGCCCTGGTCGGCGTACCGGCCGACGACGTACCGGCCGCCGGCGTACGGGACGGGTCGGAAAGGCCGAGCGAGGAGAGCAGCCCTCCGCCCTTTCCGTCACTCTGACCGGCGAAATCCGGCCCGGCGATCGCTCCGGCCAGGGGAAGCGACAAGATGACCAGCACACCGGCGCCGATACCGATCAGGCGGAGATTCATTCGCCGAAGATAGCGATGCCGGAATGGGGCACGGAGATCCCCGCGCCCAATTCCCCGGGAAACCCGCCGTACTGGCACTCGTACGAGTGACCACGGCTGACCGCGGGCGACCGCCGCCTGCTCACGACCGGCTCAGTACGCGAGCCGGCTGCCCCCGCCGGGAGCGCCGCTGCTCGCCTCGACGAGGGCGTGCACGACCTGTTCGACCTCCGGCAGCCACAGGCCACCGGCTCCCGCCGCGGGCTCCCGCTCCCAGCGGACCTGGCCACCGCCGGAGGCCGTGGAGGGCGGCAGCAGCAGGTACCCGCCCTCGCCGTGGAAGCGCAGCGAGGCGGGCACGTGATCCTTGGCGTACAGGAGCTCGCCGAGCCGCTCCAGCGAGTACGGGGCCACCAGCAGGGACCACCGGGTGGGCGTGGCGACGATCGGACCGAGCCGCATGCCCTGCGCGTCCAGCCGTACGACGGCACGCGCGGCCGCCCCGGCCGGCAGGCTCACCGCGCACGGGGCGGTGCCGCCGGTGGCCAGCAGCACGGGGGCGGTGGGCCGCCGGGTCCACCACCAGGTCACCATCCGGGCGTCGGCGGTGGCGGCGAACAGCCCGGGGTCGAAGGGATGGGCTCCGGGGACCACGCAGCCGGGGTCGGGGCAGGCGCAGCGGGCGCTGTCCGCACCGTCCCGGCCGACGCCGGGGAGTACGGGCCAGTGGTGGACGGTGGCGCAGGTCAGCGCCCCGTCGAGGAGGGACGGGGCGGGACGGCCGGCCGGGGCCGCCGCGCGGGAGCGGGAGGAGGAGACGGCGCGCGGGAGTTTGAAGCGATCGCGGAGCCGCTGGAGACGCCTTCCGAGGATCTCGCGCATCAGCGCTCGTTCCTTTCCGTTGAACGTCGAGGGCCACATCACACCATGTGAGCGGTGTTTCACCACACGTACGGGTTTCGCGTCACTGTCCGCCGCAAGCAGGTTCACGCGGATCGCGCAGGTTCGTGCGGGTGCCGAAGTCGGTGCCGGAGTCGGAGCCGAAGTCGAAAACGGAGCCGAAACCGGCTGCCGCCGCTTAGGACGACGGCCCGCTTCCGGCGGTTCCCGGCGGTGCCGGAAGGCCCCAACTGGCCCCGGGCACTGCCGATTACGTACCCGGGCCGCCTGGGACGCCTGTCCAGTCGAGCGCAAAAACCGTCCACTCGCCGCTTTTTCCGGCCAAGTTTTAGCCCCGGCTGGACAGTGAGTTGCCGTCCCACGGACACCAGGATTCCCGCCAGGGCAATGCTGGACATCGCTCCTTGTGTGCGTGTAGATGTGGATCCATTGATGGCGGCGCAGCACGATCTGGGGGTTTGCGATGCTATATGGCGAATCGCACCAGGTGGAAAGGCGGACGCCATGAGCGCCCCGCATCTGCCGAAAGTGGCTGGAATCGATCCAGCAGTTACAGCGTCGGCGCACACTGCGGCGCCCACGCCCGCATCCACCTCGACGTCCACGAACGCCTCCGCCGCCCCCCGAACCGCCCCCGCCCAGGCCGTACCGCCTGCCGCGAGCAGCGTCATCCAGGACCGGCTGGCGGGCATGGTCTCCGACCTCACCACCCTCCACGAGCTCACCGAGCGCCTCGCACGGGCCGCTGACCTCGCCTCCTCCCTCCAGGAATTCCTGCGCGCCGGAGCCGCGCTCGTCGGCGCGCGCCGCGGCCTGGTCGTCCTGGAACCCTCCGACGGCCTCGGCCCCAGCACCACGGTCGGCCTCGGCCTGGGCCGCGCGGACCTCGGCCACATCGAGACGGTGCCGCGCAGCGCCACCCCGTACGGCCGCATCCTCGACGGACTCCCGGGTGCCCACGGCGGCTCCGAGTTCCTGCCCGAACCGACCACCGCGCCCGGCGCCCCCGGCGAGCCTCCCGTCGACCCCCGCCACCGCGAGGTCGCGGCCCGGCTCGGCTACGCCGCCAGCTACGCGCTGCCGCTGACCGCCGACGCCACCGGCCGGCTCGGCGCCGCCGTCTGGCTCTACGACGAACAGGCCGAGCCGGGCGAGCGCCAGCGCGACCTCATCGGGCTCTACGTCCGCCACGCCGCCGAGCACCTGGCCCGGATGCTGGAGGTGGACCGGTCCCGTACCCGGCTGGCCGCCGTCGCCGAGGAGCTGCTGCCCAGCCGGCTGCCCCGGATCGCCGGAGTGCAGCTCGCCGCCCGGCACCACACCGGTCCGCGCGGCGGCGGCGCCTGGTACGACGCCCTGCCGCTGCCCGAGGGCGCCATGGGGCTGGCCGTCGGATCCGTCACCGGCTCGGGGCCGAGTGCCGTCGCCGCGATGGGCCGGCTGCGGGCCTCGCTGCGCGCGTACGCCGTCATGGAGGGCGAGGATCCGGTCGCGGTCCTGTCCGACCTGGAGCTGCTGCTGCGCCTGACCGAGCCCGCGCGCTCGGCCACCGCGCTCTTCGCGTACTGCGAGCCCGCCGCCCGCAAGATCATCCTGGCCGGGGCCGGACACACCCCGCCGCTGCTCATCGGCGAGCGCCGTACCGAGTACGTGGAGACCACCCTCTCCGCGCCGCTGGGCATGCTGGCCTGCTGGGAAGCGCCGAGCGTGGAGATCGAGCCCGCACCGGGAGAAACGGTGCTGCTCTACACGGACGGCCTGCTGCGGCGCACCGGAGACCCCATGGACCGGGCCTACGCCCGGCTGTACGCGGCGGCCGCGGGGGTTCCCCGTAGCGCCCGGGACGATCCGGCGGCCCTCTGTGACCACGTCCTGCGCACCGTCCTGGCCGGGGAGGACCCCGGGGCCACCGGGGCGAACCCGGCCGAGGACGTCGTCCTGCTGGCGGCCCGATTCGACTGATCCGGGGCGGCGGCGCCTTGGCAGGCCCCATAAGGCGCCCGGTATGACTTATATGTCACAGCCGCCGCCGGGCGCCGCCTCCTCCCACATACGATGAATGAGGTCCACACACCCGGACCCTGCGTGTCGATGCGGCTGAGGAGAAGACGTGGCTGACGAGCTCACCCCGGAGACCCCGGAAGAAGAGCAGCCCCAGAAGAAGCACAAGCAGCGCAAGAACGGGCTGTACCCGGGCGTCAGCGATGAGCTCGCCGAGAACATGCGGACGGGCTGGGCGGACACCGAGCTGCGCGGCCTGGAGCCGATCGCCCAGGCCGGGCACACCGCCGAGCGGCGCGCCGCGCTGTCCGCGCGTTTCCCCGGCGAGCGCCTGGTGATCCCGGCCGGCCGGCTGAAGACCCGCTCGAACGACACGGAGTACCCCTTCCGCGCGTCGACCGAGTACGCGTACCTCACCGGCGACCAGACCGAGAACGGCGTACTGGTGCTGGAGCCCACGGGCCCGGCCGGTCACACCGCCACCGTCTACCTGCTGCCCCGCTCCGACCGCGAGAACGGCGAGTTCTGGCTGTCCGGCCAGGGCGAGCTGTGGGTCGGCCGCCGCCACTCCCTGACCGAGGCCGAGCAGCTCCTCGGGATCCCCGCCAAGGACGTGCGCGAGCTGGCCGAGGCCCTCGCCGAGGCCGAGGGCCCGGTCCGGGGCGTACGCGGCCACGACGAGCTCATCGAGAAGGCGCTGACCGACAAGGTCACCGCCGAGCGCGACGAGGAGCTGCGCGTCTACCTCTCCGAGGCCCGCGCCGTGAAGGACGCCTTCGAGATCGGCGAGCTGCAGAAGGCCGTCGACTCCACCGTCCGCGGTTTCGAGGACGTCGTGCGCGTCCTCGACAAGGCCGAGGCCACCTCGGAGCGCTACATCGAAGGCACCTTCTTCCTGCGCGCCCGCGTCGAGGGCAACGACATCGGCTACGGCTCCATCTGCGCCGCCGGCCCGCACGCCTGCACCCTGCACTGGGTCCGCAACGACGGCGCCGTCCGCTCCGGCGACCTGCTGCTGCTCGACGCCGGCGTGGAGACCCACTCCCTCTACACCGCGGACGTCACGCGCACGCTGCCGGTCAACGGCACGTACAGCGACATCCAGCGCAAGGTCTACGACGCGGTCTACGAGGCCCAGGAAGCCGGCATCGCCGCGGTGAAGCCGGGCGGGAAGTTCCGCGACTTCCACGACGCCGCGCAGCACGTGCTCGCGGAGAAGCTCGTCGAGTGGGGCCTGGTCGAGGGCCCCGTCGAGCGCGTCCTGGAGCTGGGGCTGCAGCGCCGCTGGACCCTGCACGGCACCGGCCACATGCTCGGCATGGACGTCCACGACTGCGCCGCCGCGCGCACCGAGGCGTACGTGGACGGGACGCTGGAGGCGGGCATGTGCCTGACCGTCGAGCCGGGTCTGTACTTCCAGGCCGACGATCTGACCGTGCCCGAGGAGTACCGGGGCATCGGCGTCCGGATCGAGGACGACATCATCGTCACGGAGGACGGCAACCGGAACCTGTCGGCCGCGCTGCCGCGCCGGTCGGACGAGGTCGAGGCGTGGATGGCGCGCCTGAAGGGCTGACGGGCGCCGGCCGGCTCGCCGATGACGGCGTGACGATGTGGCCGCGTACGGCAGTCAGCGCGTGACGGTGGGCGGGAACCGGGATGGTTCCCGCCCACCGGCGTACCCGGGTGCGGCCAGGGCCTACGACACCTTCAGCAGGGCGTCCTCACGCCACTTCAGCATCTTGTCGAAGCTCACCACAGCGCCCCGGCCCGGCCGGTTGCGGAAGCGGACGTGGTCGGCGAGCTCGGCGATCAGGTGCAGGCCGCGGCCGTGCTCGGCCAGCGAGGGTCTGGGGCGGGAGACCGTCGCGGGCGGGAATCCGGGCCCCGAATCGGTCACCTCGATCCGGCAGCGGTCCCCGTCCAGATAGGCCGTGACGTGGTACGCCTCGGTCCCGTCCGGGTCACCGTTGACGGGGAGTTCCGCGCGAGGGCCCTCGCCGAGGCCGCCGAGGCCGCCGTGCTCCACCGCGTTGGCGCACGCCTCGGTCAAGGCGACCGACAGGTCGAAGCAGATGTCCGGGTCCACCCCCGCGGTCTCCATCGTCCCCAGCAGCAGTCGCCGTGCGAGCGGCACGCTCGCGGCTTCGCGCCTCAAGTGGACAGACCACCAGATGCTCATACCGTTACCTATTGCCGCCCCCGGCGGACCGTAAGCCCCCGGGCACCGGGAGAGCCCTCATTCGGCCGACGCGACGCTCCCGGGCGGCGGTGTATGCGGGGCCGGACGGGCGCGGAGCGGGCGACGCGGACGGGCGGACGGCCCGGCTGACCGGACGCTGACCCGGCGCTGCCTTCGCACTGCCCCCGCGCTGCCCGTGTGCTGACCCTGGGGCGGAACCCGAGAGTCCCTCCAGCACCTGCCGTATGCAGGCTCCGGGCCCAGTGCGATGATGACCCGGCCATGTCTGCCACCCACACGACACGTGCCGGAGCCGGTCTCCGGATGACCCGGGCCGCGGTGTTCACCGCGGTCTGCGTCGTGCTGTCCGCGGCCGGCCACGCGGTGGCCTCCTGCGCGACCGTGCCGTGGTGGGCCCTGTCCCTGGCCTTCATCGGCGTCTTCGCGATCGCGGCCCCGCTCGCGGGACGCCGCCGGTCGCTGCCCGGCATCGCCGCCGGACTCACCGTCGGCCAGCTCGGGCTGCACACGCTGTTCGGCCTCGGCCAGCACGGCGCGGCCGCCGCTCCGATGGGAGCCGACGGCCCCGACACCTCCCTCCCGGCGCTCGCCGCCCGGCTGGTGTGCGGGGGCAACTCCGTACCGCTCAGCCAGGCCGACGCGCGGCAGATCCTGGAGACCGCCGGGCTGGACCCGGCCGCCATGGCCGGACAGGCCGCGGCGCAGGCCCACATGGCACACGCTCACGCCCAGCTGTCCGGGGCCGCCGGGGAGCCGGGCATCGGCCTGTTCAGCCCGGCCATGCTGCTCGGTCACCTGCTGGCCGCGCTCGCGGCCGGCTGGCTGCTGGGCCGCGGCGACGCCGCGCTGTTCCGGCTCGTCGAGCTGTCCCGGCTGTCCTCCCAGGCCGATCCCGTACGTCCGCTGCGGGCCGCGCTGGCCTTCGTACGCGTCCTCGCGGCCGGACTTCCGGGCGCCCCCGCCCGCGGCCCCCGGCCCCGGCGGACCGCCGCGGCTCCCGGTCCCGCGACCGGCCGGGACGCACTCCTGCATTCGGTGATCAGGCGCGGGCCGCCCACGGCGCTCGCCCTCGCAGCCTGACGCGGCACCCCCTCCCCGGACATCCGGCGGGAGCACCGGTGCCGCGAACTCCGCGCGCGCCCGTGCGCGGAGCGTCATCACCCTGCCTGACTGGAGTCTCCGCCGTGAAGACCTCTCGTGTGTCCTTCGCCGCCGCCCTCGCCGCCGGCGCCGTCCTCGTCCTGTCCGGTCCCGCCTTCGCGCACGTCAGCGTGCAGCCGATCGGCGAGGCGGCCAAGGGCGGCTACGCGGTCATCAACTTCAAGGTGCCCAACGAGCGCGACAACGCCTCGACCACGCAGCTGGAGGTCAACTTCCCGATCGGCCAGCCGCTCACGTCCGTCATGCCGCAGGACATCCCCGGCTGGACCGTGAACATCGAGAAGACCAAGCTCGACAAGCCGCTGACCGTGCACGGCAAGCAGATCAACGAGGCCGTCACCAAGGTGACCTGGACGGGCGGCAAGATCGAGCCCGGCAAGTTCCAGCAGTTCCCGGTCTCCGTCGGCAAGCTCCCCGACAACGCCGACCAGATGGTCTTCAAGGCCATCCAGACGTACGACAACAACGAGGTCGTGCGCTGGATCGAGGAGACCAAGGCCGGTGCCCCCGAGCCGCAGACCCCCGCGCCCGTGCTGAAGCTGACGGCGGCCGCGGCCGGTGACGGCCACGACGCCGCCGGTGCGAAGCCCGCCGCCGACGCCAAGGGCGCCGAGGGCGACACGAAGGACGCCCACGACGAGGCCACCGCCAAGAGCGGCTCCGACACGACCGCGCGCACGCTGGGCATCGTGGGCATCGTGGTCGGCCTCGGCGGTCTCGCCTTCGGCATCGCCTCGCGCCGCCGCAGCGCCTGACAGCGGCGCCCGGCACCAGCTCTTCCGGAGCGACGGGCGCCCGTACGCGGGCGCCCGTCGTTTGCCCGTACGTCCGCACCACCATCCCCGATCACAGGGACAACTCCTCATGCGCACCACACGTGTGACGGTCGCCGCCCTCGCGGTGGCGACCGCGCTCGCCCTCACCGCCTGTGGCGGTGAGACGGCCAAGACCACAGGTTCGGTCACGCAGATCTCCGGCCAGAACAAGACCGGAGCCGCGACCGTCCTCGACCGCCCCTTCGACAAGCCGGAACTGGTCCTCACGGACACCACCGGCAAGCCGTGGAACCTGCGCGAGCAGACCAAGGGCCGGCCGACCCTCATCTACTTCGGCTACACAAACTGCCCCGACGTGTGCCCCCTGACGATGAGCAACATCGCCGTCGCCAAGAAGGCGCTCCCCAAGGAGGACCAGGACAGGCTCCAGGTCGTCTTCGTCACCACGGACCCCGAACGGGACACCCCGGAGTCCCTCGGCAAGTGGCTCAGGGCTCAGGACCCGTCCTTCACCGGACTGACCGGGGACTTCGCCACCATCCAGGCCGCCGCACGATCGCTCGGCATCGGTATCGAGGCCCCCAAGAAGGAAGCCGACGGCAGCGTCGTCTCCATGCACGGGGCCCAGGTCATCGCGTTCTCGCCCAAGACCGACGAGGGCTACGTCCTCTACGGCGAGGGCACCACCGTCGATGACTACACCAAGGACCTGCCGAAGATCGTCAAGGGGGAGAACCCGTGAACGCCCGCACCACCCGCACCCTCGCCGCCGCCCTTTCCCTGACGGCAGCGCTCGCCATATCCGGCTGCTCCTCCTCGTCCTCGTCCACGGACTCCGGTTCCTCCGCCGCCTCCGACGGCGGCGCGAAGCCGGGCAAGCCGAAGATGACCGTCAGCGGTGCCTTCATGCCCGAACCGGTCAACGACCAGATGGCCGGCGCTTTCATGGTCATCGAGAACGACTCGAAGACGGCCGACAAACTGACCGCCGTCACCAGCCCGCTCTCGGACGATCTGCAGATCCACGAGACCAAGGACCAGAAGATGCAGCAGGTCCACGCCCTGGACGTGCCCGCGAACGGGGAGCTGCGGCTGGAGCGCGGCGGCAGCCACATCATGTTCATGGGCCTCAAGAACAAGCCGAACGTCGGTGACAAGATCACCGTCGAACTGCGCTTCGAGAAGGCCGACCCGGTCAAGGTCGAGCTGGACGTCAAGGAACGGACGTACACCGCACAGAACTCCACCGCCCACTGACGGACCGAGGAACTGACACGCCATGACGGCCACCGCCCCCGCTTCTTCCCCGGCCCGCACAGCGCCCGCCCCGGCACGCCTGCCGCGGCTGGTGCTGGTCCTCGCAGCCCTGCTGGCAGCCCTGTTCACCGCGGCCTCCCCGGCCTCGGCGCACGCCGCACTCACCGCGAGCGATCCCCAGGACGGGGCGGTGGTCGCCACGGCACCCGCCCAGGTCACCCTCTCCTTCTCGGAGCAGGTCGCCATGGGCGACGACTCCATCCGCGTCATGGACCCGCAGGGCAAGCGCGTCGACACCGGTGAGCTGCGCGACATGTGCAGCGGCTCGACCGTCCGCTACGGCACCGCCCTGCACTCCGGCCTGCCGGACGGCACCTACACCGTCGCCTGGCAGGCCGTCTCCGCCGACAGCCACCCCGTGTCCGGAGCCTTCACCTTCTCCGTCGGCGCCCCTTCGGCCACCAGCGTCACCCTCCCCGACCAGCAGGCGGGCGGCGGGCCGGTCGGCATCGCGTACGGGATCGCCCGCTACGCCGCGTACGCCGGGTTCACCGTCCTCGTCGGCGGAGCCGCCTTCATCCTGCTGTGCTGGCGCCGGGGCGCCGCCGAGCGGTCGCTGCAGAAGGTGGTGGTGCGCGGCTGGGTCACCCTGACCGCCGCGACGCTGGCGATGCTGGTCCTGCGTACTCCCTACACCGGGTCCGGGAAGTTCGCCGACGTCTTCGATCTCGACGGGCTGCGGGCCGTCCTGGACACCAAGACCGGTGCCTCCTTCGTCTCCCGGCTGCTGCTCCTCGGCGCGGCGGCCCTGTTCATCGCCGTGCTCTTCGGCGCCTACGCGCGGCGCCAGAAGGCCGCCGACGCGGAGGTGGCCGAGGGAGCCGGCGGTGACACCGGCGCTGCCGAGGCCGCCGCGGAGAAGAAGGCGGAGAAGGCCGCGCAGGAGAAGGACACGAGCGACCTCGCCTTCGGGCTCGCCATCGGGGGCACGGTCGTGGCCGGTGGCATCGCCGCCACCTGGGCTCTCGCCGAGCACGCCTCCACCGGCATCCAGCCCGGCATCGCCATGCCGGTCGACATCCTGCACCTGCTGGCCGTGGCCGCCTGGCTCGGCGGTCTGGTGGCCCTGCTGGTCGCTCTGCACAAGGTGCCGGACATCGAGCGGGAGGCCGTCCAGCGCTTCTCCAGGGTGGCCTTCGTCAGCGTCCTGGTGCTCGCCGCCACCGGCATCTACCAGTCCTGGCGCCAGCTCGGCACCTGGTCGGCCCTGACCGGCACCAGTTACGGCCAACTGCTCCTCATCAAGGTCGGGCTGGTCGCCGTCCTCGTCGGTATCGCCTACGTCTCCCGCAAGTGGACCGGCCGGCTCGGGGCGGTCGGCGGCACCGAGGACGGCGAGGTGGACGCCGAAAGGCGCGCCACGGTGGCGGCCAGCGCCGATGTTTCACGTGAAACACGGACTGGGACCACGACCGGCGACGCGGACGTGGCCGCCGATACCGGCTCCGACACCGGCTCCCGCACCGACACCGGCGCCGTCGTAGACGCCGACCCGCGGCGCGCCGCCCAGCTGGCCCGCCAGCGTGCCGCCCGGGACAAGGCGCGGGAGAAGCAGGTGCGCGACGCCGATCCGGGCCGCGCGGGGCTGCGCCGCTCGGTGCTCGCCGAGGCCGGGGTGGCCGTCGTCCTGCTCGCTGTGACCACCGTCCTCACCAGCACCGAGCCGGGCCGTGCCGCGGAGCAGGAGACCGGCCGCAGCGGCATCGCGGGACCCGCCGTCCCCAACCGGGCCGTCAAGATCACCCTGCCGTTCGACACCGGCGGCCAGAACGGCAAGGGCGCCGTCCGCCTGGAGCTCGATCCGGGCCGGGTCGGCGCCAACACCCTGCACCTGTGGGCCGACGGAGGCGACGGCAAGCCGCTGGACCTCCCCGAGGTCAAGGTCTCCTTCACCCTGGAGGCCAAGGAGATCGGCCCGCTGCCGGTCGCCCCGGAGCGCGACGCTCCAGGACACTGGAGCGCGACCGGGGTCCAGCTGCCGCTGGCCGGTGACTGGCGCATCGACGTGACCGTGCGCACCTCCGACATCGACCAGACGACCGTCCAGAAGAACGTGAAGATCGGCTGAACAGCGTGACCGACAGCACGGGGAACAACCCCGACATCGAGATCTCCCGGCGCCGGCTGCTGGGCACCGTCGGAGCCGCCGGCGCCGTCGGGCTCGCGCTCGGCGCCGCCGGCGGCGCCCTGGCGCACTCGGCGGTTTCCGACTCCCCGGCCGGCGGCGCTCCCGGCGCCGCCGGGTCGCTCGCCGCGCTGGGTGCCACCCGGGTCGCCTTCGAGGGGGACCACCAGGCGGGCATCACCACTCCGCTCCAGGCCAAGGGCCACGTCCTCGCCTTCGACCTGGCTCCCGGGGCCGGGCGCAAGGAGGCCGCGGCGTTGCTGCGCCGCTGGTCCGAGACCGCGCGGCGGCTCATGGCGGGCGAGACCGCGCCGAACGGGGACAGCGGGATCGCCCTGGACGCGGGGCCCTCCTCCCTGACGGTGACCTTCGGCTTCGGCCACTCCTTCTTCGAGCGGACGGGTCTGACCGCGCGCCGCCCGGTCGCCCTCGACCCGCTGCCGGACTTCTCCTCCGACCGGCTCGATCCGCAGCGCAGCAACGGTGACCTGTGGGTCCAGATCGGCTCGGACGACGGGCTCGTCGCGTTCCACGCGCTGCGCGCCGTGCAGAAGGACGCCGGGGAGGCCGCCCGGGTGCGCTGGCAGATGAACGGTTTCAACCGTTCTCCCGGGGCCACCGCCGCCCCCATGACCGCGCGCAACCTCATGGGCCAGGTCGACGGCACCGGCAACCCGAAGCCCTCCGACCCCGACTTCGACAAGCGGATCTTCGTACAGGGCTCCGGACCCGGGCCGGCCGAGCACTCCTGGATGGCGGGGGGCTCGTACGCGGTCGTCCGCCGGATCCGGATGCTGCTCGACGACTGGGACAAGCGGTCCCCGGCCCAGCAGGAGCAGGTCATCGGCCGCACCAAGGCCACGGGAGCCCCCCTGACCGGCGGCACCGAGACCACCAAGCCGGCCCTGGACAAGCTCGGCCCCGACGGCAAGCCGGTCATCGCCTCCAACGCGCACGCCCGGATCTCCGCCCCCGAACAGAACGGCGGGGCCGCGATGCTCCGGCGGCCGTTCTCCTTCCACGACGGGATCGCCGCCGACGGCACCCCCGACGCGGGGCTCCTCTTCATCTGCTGGCAGGCCGACCCGCTGCGCGGCTTCGTACCGGTGCAGCGCAAGCTCGACCGGGGCGACGCGCTGTCGGAGTTCATCCGGCACGAGTCGAGCGGCCTGTACGCCGTACCGCCCGGGCCGCGGGCCGGGGAGTACGTCGGGCAGCGCCTGCTCGAAGGGTGAACGGCCCGGCGCAGGCGGGTGCCCCGGCATTAGGCTGACCGCATGTCGGCCACCCGCTTCACCTATCTCGGTCCCGAGGGCACCTTCACCGAAGCCGCCCTGCGCACTCTGCCGGAAGCAGCCACCCGGGAGCTCGTCCCGATGGTGTCGGTCCCGGCGGCCCTGGACGCCGTACGCAACGGCGAGGCCGCGGCCGCGCTGGTGCCGATCGAGAACTCGGTGGAGGGCGGAGTCACCGCCACCCTCGACGAGCTGGCCTCCGGCGAACCGCTGATGATCTACCGCGAGGTACTGCTGCCGATCGCGTTCGCGCTGCTGGTGCGGCCGGGGACGAAGCTGTCGGACGTGAAGACCGTCACCGGGCACCCCGTGGCCCAGCCGCAGGTGCGCAACTGGCTGCGGGCGAACCTGCCCGACGCGGTGTGGGAATCGGCCGCTTCGAACGCCGACGGCGCCCGGCTGGTGCAGGAGGGCCGCTTCGACGCCGCCTTCGCGGGCGAGTTCGCCGCCGCCACCTACGGGCTGGAGGCACTGGTCACCGAGATCCACGACGCGCAGAACGCCGAGACCCGCTTCGTGCTCGTCGGCCGGCCCGCCCGGCCGGCCGCCCCGACCGGCGCCGACAAGACCTCGGTGGTGCTGTGGCTCGGCGACGACCACCCCGGTGCGCTGCTGGAGCTCCTCCAGGAGTTCGCCGTGCGCGGGGTGAACCTGATGCTGATCCAGTCCCGGCCGACCGGGGAGGGCATCGGCAACTACTGCTTCGCCGTGGACGCCGAGGGGCACGTCTCCGACCG
Organism: Streptomyces sp. NPDC102258; assembly: GCF_055584685.1. NCBI lineage: Bacteria > Bacillati > Actinomycetota > Actinomycetes > Kitasatosporales > Streptomycetaceae > Streptomyces > Streptomyces sp. NPDC102258. The sequence goes on along the minus strand of NZ_JBVJLO010000011.1, from coordinate 142,605 downwards.
CCGGGTCGGCGAGGCGCTGATGGGCCTGAAGCGGACCTGTCCGCAGGTGCGCTTCCTGGGGTCGTATCCGCGGGCCGGTGTCGCTCTGAGTGAGGTGCGGGCCGCACGGCCGGGAACCTCCGACAGCGACTTCACCGAGGCCTCCGACTGGCTGACGCGTTGCCTCGACGGTCGGCCGTAGCGCTTCGTCCACTGTCCACAGAGTTATCCACAGGCCGGGATGGGGACCTGGGGACAAGTCGACAGTGCGGCGCGACAAGGTCGACATATCGGCCGGGTGACTCAGGTTTCGCGTTGGGGAGCGGCAGGTGAACGGCGTCACCCGCGTATCACGGATCAACTCTTTGGAGCGAGCCATTCCCACCCGAATGAGGGTGTGAGGGCGGTTTGAACCCTGATCGCCCTCGACCGCTCACCGGTCCCTATTGATCTGAATCGGTGTCCACAGATCCGGCCCACAGCCTGTGGATAAGGGTGGACCGAGAGGAATTCCTGTGGACAAGGAAGCCCCTGCGGTGCTGCTCAGCTCCCCGTCGGCCGGTCGACGTTGTGCCCCTTTTCGGGGAATGGGGCCGCTTTTATCGACCCTCCCGAGGGATCGGATCCGGCCGTCGGCGAAAACTTTTCCATTAGCGGCAATTAGGACATAGCGACACGCAGCGTGATATCGGTGTGATCCCAGGAACACCGGCCCGGTAGCCTGGAGGGGTGATTGACCTTCGGCTGCTCCGTGAAGACCCTGACCGTGTCCGCGCCTCGCAGCGCGCCCGTGGAGAGGACGTCGGGCTCGTCGACGCACTCCTCTCCGCCGATGAGCGCCGCAGGGCCTCCGGCATGCGCTTCGACGAACTGCGCAACGAGCAGAAGACGCTCGGCAAGCTCATCCCCAAGGCCTCCCCGGAGGAGCGGGCGGAGCTGCTGGGCAAGGCCGAACAGCTCAAGCAGGACGTCCGGGCCGCCGAGGCCGAGCAGAACGAGGCCGACGAGGCCGCCAAGCAGCTCCTGCTCCGGCTCGCCAACATCGTCCACAGCGACGTCCCGGTCGGCGGCGAAGAGGACTTCACCGTCCTGGAGACGCACGGCACGATCCGCGACTTCGGCGCCGAGGGCTTCGAGCCCAAGGACCACCTGGAGCTCGGCGAGTCGCTGGGCGCCATCGACGTCGAGCGCGGCGCCAAGGTGTCGGGCTCCCGCTTCTACTACCTCACCGGTGTCGGCGCCCTGCTGGAGCTGGCCCTGGTCAACGCCTCGATCGCGCAGGCCACCGAGGCCGGCTTCATCCCGATGCTCACCCCGGCGCTGGTCCGCCCGCGCGCCATGGAGGGCACTGGCTTCCTCGGCCAGGCCGCGGAGAACGTGTACCACCTGGAGAAGGACGACTACTACCTGGTCGGCACCTCCGAGGTCCCGCTCGCGGCGTACCACATGGACGAGATCATCGACGCCGACAAGCTGCCGCTGCGGTACGCCGGCTTCTCGCCGTGCTTCCGCCGCGAGGCGGGCACGTACGGCAAGGACACGCGCGGCATCTTCCGCGTCCACCAGTTCGACAAGGTCGAGATGTTCTCGTACGTCGCGCCGGAGGAGGCCGAGGCCGAGCACCGCCGTCTCCTCGACTGGGAGAAGCAGTGGCTGACCGGTCTGGAACTGCCGTTCCAGGTCATCGACGTCGCCACCGGCGACCTGGGCGCCTCCGCCTCGCGGAAGTTCGACTGCGAGGCCTGGATCCCGACCCAGGGCAAGTACCGCGAGCTGACCTCCGCCTCGAACTGTGACGGCTTCCAGGCCCGCCGCCTGTCGATCCGCTACCGCGACGGCAAGAAGACCGCCCCGCTGTCCACGCTGAACGGCACCCTGTGCGCCGTCCCGCGCACCATCGTCGCCATCCTGGAGAACCACCAGCAGGCCGACGGTTCGGTGCGGGTGCCCCCGGTGCTGCGTCCGTACCTGGGCGGCCGCGAGGTGCTGGAGCCGATCACCAAGTGAGCCCGGCCCCGTTCCCGTACAAGCTCGTCGCGACGGACCTCGACGGCACGCTGCTGCGTGACGACGGCACCGTCTCGGAACGCACCCGTGAAGCGCTCGCCGCGGCCACCGCGGCGGGCGCGGCGCACATCGTCGTCACCGGCCGGGCCGTGCCCTGGACGCGGCACGTGCTCGACGACCTCGGCTACCGGGGGATCGCCGTGTGCGGGCAGGGCGCGCAGGTCTACGACGCGGGAGCGCACCGGCTGCTGACCTCGGTGACGCTGGACCGGCAGCTGGCCGGCCTCGCGCTGTCGAAGATCGAGGCCGAGGTGGGTCCGCTGGCGCTCGCGGCCAGCCGGGACGGGGTGGACGGCGAGGTGCTGTTCGGGCCGGGCTACCAGGTCCAGGAGGGTCTGCCGGCGCTCTACCTGGAGGACACCGCGGCCGTCTGGACGGCTCCGCTCAACAAGCTGTACATCCAGCATCCCGGGATGGGTGAGGACGAGCTCGTCAGGGTGGCCCGGGCGATCGTCGGCAACCTGGTCGACATCGTGATGGCCGGTCCCGGCATCGTGGAGATTCTGCCGCTGGGCCTGAGCAAGGCCACGGGCCTCTCGCTCGCCGCCCGTCGGCTGGGGGTGAAGGCCGCCGAGACGATCGCCTTCGGCGACATGCCCAACGACATCCCGATGTTCGGCTGGGCCGCGCACGGCGTCGCCATGGCCAACGCCCATGCGGAGCTGAAGACCGTGGCCGACGAGGTGACCACCTCCAACCAGGAGGACGGCATCGCGGTGGTGCTGGAGCGCCTGCTGGGCGCCGCGTAGACAGCAGCGGGCAAGACGTACGAGGGGTCCGGGACGGCCCGCGCCGTAAGGCGCGCTCGAAGTGGCTGTCCCGGACCTTTTGTTGCTCCCCGCACGACTCACTCTGCCGGGGGCCCGGGTCCCGTACCAGCGAATTTCGCCGGGGCCGGGTCAGCGGACCGGCGATGTTTCACGTGAAACGAGGGGGTGTTTCACGTGAAACACCGGCGGGGTGCGGATGCAGGGTGAGCGGCCAGGCGAGCAGGCCGACGGCGAGCGCGATGGCGTGGCCGAGGTCGGTGAAGGTGCCGCCGGTGAAGAGCGGGATCGCGAAGAAGGCGACGGCCCCCGCCAGGTAGAGCCATCGCCAGGGTTCCGGAAGCCGGTAGGTCAGGACGCCGACCGAGGCCGCGATCCCGTAGCTGACTCCGATGTCCACGACGTGGGTCATGCTGTGTGGCGCGCGGTGGTCCTGGATGGCCATGAGGAGGACCTTCTGGCTGACGAGGGTGGCGACGACGTGGGCGGTCGCGACGATCACGAGCCAGCGCAGGGTGCCGAGCCAGCGCTCGACGGTGGCGTGGAACACCTCGAAGAGCACGGTGTAGAGCGCGAGCGAGGACGGGTTCTCGATCCAGAAGGCGCTGCTGATCAGAGCTCTTATCGGGTACCGCACCAGCTGGTGGATGTTGCTGCTGTTGCGGTGGAGCAGGACGTGCTCGACCCGGTCCGGCGCGATCACGACGATCAGGCTGGTCACGGCGATGATCAGGAGCCAGATGTGGGTTCCGGGCGAGGTACGTATCCAGGACCAAATGGGCCTGGACGGCTCCGGCTCGGTGTACACGATCATGCACCGATGATGCCGTGCGCAGCAGTGCCCCGCCCGGCCGATGGGCCGGGCGGGGCACGGGGTCGGGCCGGTGCGGTGGTCTTACTCCTCGCCGGCGATGGTGAGGCGGCGCAGCTTCTGTCCGGCGTAGAAGGTGGCGCCGACGGTGACCACGAGCAGCAGGATCACGGCGGTGGGCAGGCCCACGGTGGCGTCCACGTACCCCTCTCCGGCGACCTTCTCGGCCAGGGCCAGCGCCCACTGCTGGACGCTGAGCGTCTTGGCTCCGGAGACCAGGCTACCGAAGAGGGATTCCCAGATTAGGGCGTAGACCAGGCCGAAGACGACCGCGTGCCGGCTGACGGTGCCCAGCAGCAGGAAGAGCGCGCTGTAGGCGATCGAGGCGACGAGGGCGGCGACGGTGTAGGCGACGGCGATCTGCTGGCCGTTGCCGTTGAGGATGAATCCGGCGATCAGGGTGGGGATGGCCGAGAAGGCCATCGTGACGGCGATCGCCACGGTCAGCTTGGTCAGGATGATCGTCGGACGCTTCACCGGCTTGGAGAGCAGGTAGACGATCGAGCCGTCGTCGATCTCGGGCCCGATGGCTCCGGTGCCGGCGATGACGCCGATCAGCGGGACCATCGTCGCGAGGGCGAAGCCGCCGAGCAGGTCGGCCGCCACCTTGTCGTCCACTCCCGTGAAGGCGCGGACGGCGACGGAGATGACGATCAGCAGGGCGGGCAGCGCGAAGAGGATCATCGCGCGGCGGCGGCCGAGGAGGGCCCGGTAGGTGAGCCGGGCGACGGTGGGGTTGTACATGGTGCCAGCTCCTTCAGGCCGCGACGAGGTAGGAGAAGACCGACTCGAGGGACTCGTCGGAGGGCGAGACCGTCAGCAGCCGGATGCCGTGCGCGCGGGCGACCCGCGGCAGCAGCTCGGTGAAGCGCCCGAAGTCGACGGCCTGGACGCGCAGGGCGCCTTCCTTCACATCGACCTCGATGCCGGCCGTGGACGGGTCGGCGATCAGGGCCGCGGCGAGGGCCCGGTCGTCGGAGGAGCGGATGAGGTAGCGGTGGGGACGGTCCGTCATCAGGCGACGGATCTTGCGGAAGTCACCGGAGGCGGCGTGCCGGCCGGCGACGACCACCTCGATGTGGGAGGCCAGCTGCTCGACCTCCTCCAGGATGTGGGAGGAGAACAGCACGGTGCGGCCCTCGCCGCCCATCCGCCGCAGCAGATCCATCAGCTGCATCCGCTGGCGCGGGTCCATACCGTTGAAGGGTTCGTCGAGGAGCAGCACGGACGGATCGTGGACCAGCGCGGAAGCCATCTTCACGCGCTGGCGCATGCCCTTGGAGTACGTGGAGATCTTGCGGTCCTGCGCGTACTCCATCTCGACGGTGGCGAGCGCCCGCTGGGCGGCCGCGTCGTCGAGCCCGTGGAGCTCGGCGTTGGCGACGACGAACTCACGGCCGGTGAGGAAGTCGTACATCGCCTCCCGCTCGGGGACGACGCCGATGTGCCGGTAGACCTGCTCGTTGCGCCAGATCGGCGTGCCGTCGAGGGTGACCGTCCCCGTGGAGGGGGCGAGGAAGCCGCCCATCATGTTGATGAGGGTGGACTTGCCGGCGCCGTTGGGGCCGAGCAGGCCGGTGACGCCGGGACCGATCCGCATGGTCACGTCGTTGACGGCGACGACGTTCCCGAACCAGCGGGAGGTGTGGTCGATGTCGATGATGGTCACAGACCGGCCTTCCGGTAGCGGGCCATCAGGGCGGCGTACGAGCCGGCGATGAGGCCGAGGACGACGAGCAGGTAGACGACGCCGACGCCGGCGGAGGGGCCCTCGCCACCGGGGAAGGCGGAGGCCGCGCCGAGGAAGGCGGTCTGCACGCCGTCGATCAGGGTGACGGGGGAGAACAGTCCCAGCCACTCGATGGCCCCGGTGTGGCCGGTGCCGAGGGCGACGCCCTGGACCGCCGTGACGGCACCGAACGGGATGAGGAGCAGGCCGATGACGGCGGCGACGCCGAACCCGCGGCGCGGGGTGAGCGCGGCCATCACCAGGCCGAGGCCCGCGAAGAGCAGCGAAAGCAGCAGTACCGACACCAGTCCCTGCCCGAATCCCTTGGTCTGGTCACCGAAGTCGAACTTCGCCAGGAGCGAGCCGATCCACATGATCAGCAGCGGGGTGGCGGTGAGGATGAAGAGGGCCGAGGCCATGGCCGCGTATTTGGCGAGCACGTAGTCGACCCGCTCGATGGGCCGCGAGAAGTACAGCGGCACCGTCTTGAAGCGCAGGTCTCGGGAGACCGACTGGGGTGCCTGGGACGCGAGGTAGAGGCCGATGATCACCTGGGTGGTGAGGGCGTACGTCGTGTACTTGATCGGCAGATCGGTGGAGCCGGGGACGGCGATCGCCACCGCGACGATGATCAGCGCGGGCACGCACATCACCGCGAAGAGGATCATCGGCAGCACTTTGGACTTGGCGGAGCGGCCGAGCCCGTACGCGCCGCGCAGGGACTGCGAGAAGAGCGAGGTGCGGGCGTAGGCGCGGCCGAGGCGCGGGCCGTCGTAGGACCGGTAACCGATGTTGTGGATCTGGGTGGAGGTGTCAGGCGCCATCGGAACCGGCTCCCTTCTGCTGCGTCTGGAACTGCGGGGATGGGGCGGATGGGGCGGGCGGGGCGGCCTGAGCCGGCCGGGCGGCCCGGTCGCGGGCGCGGAAGACCTCCGCGATGTGGTGGCGGCGCTGCTCCATGCGGACCAGGCCGATGCCGAGGTCGGCGACCGTGTCGCGGACGATGTCGTACGTGTCCTCGCCCGCGGCCTCCACCAGGAGGATGTGGCCGGCTCCGGGCAGGCCCTGCTCTTCGCCCACGTGCAGGGTGATGCCCGCCGCGGCCAGGGCCCGGCGCAGGGCGGCGGTGCCGTCCGGGTGCACGTCGGAGTCGGTCACCTCCAGCGCCAGGGTGGTGGTGGTCTGGGTGAAGTCGCTGGTGGAGCTGGAGCGCAGCAGCTTGCCGCCGTCGACGACGACCACGTGGTCGCAGGTCCGCTCCAGCTCTCCGAGGAGGTGGGAGGTGACCAGGACCGAGATGCCGAAGTCGGTGTAGATGCGGCGGATCAGGCCGAGCATCTCGTCGCGGCCGACCGGGTCGAGGCCGTTGGTCGGCTCGTCGAGCAGCACCAGCTGCGGGTCGTGGACGAGCGCCTGGGCCAGCTTGACGCGCTGCTTCATGCCGGTCGAGTAGCCACCGATGGGGCGGTAGCGCTCCTCGTACAGCCCGACGTGGCGCAGCGTGTCGGCTGTCCGCTCGCGGGCGGCGGTCGGCGGCAGCCCGGACATGCGCGCCATGTGGACGACGAACTCCGTGGCGGAGACGTCGGGCGGCAGGCAGTCGTGTTCGGGCATGTAGCCGACGCGCTCACGGATGGCACCGCCGTGCGTGGCAACGTCGAGTCCGAGCACGGCGGCACGGCCCTCGGTGGCGGGGGACAGTCCCAGCAGGATTTTGATCAGCGTGGACTTGCCGGCTCCGTTGGCGCCCACGAGGCCGGTCACTCCGGGCCCGATGTCCAGGGAGAGCCGGTCGAGGGCGGTCACCCGGGGGTACCGCTTGCTCAGGCTTTCGGTCGCGATGACAGTCACGCGGTCGACGTTAGTGCCGCGTGGGGCAGGGGTCGTCAGACCTGGAGCGGGATCCCTTATCCGCCTTGAGGACTACGCGGCCTGCCGGAAGGCTGATTTCGGTCCGGCGTGAACGCGACAACTTTGTCCACAGGTCCGTGCAGGGCCCTTGACGTGATCTCCGGTCATTGTCACATTCATCAGTGTCAAGTTACGGGCGCGTACGGCTACAGGGACGGACGGCTGGCATGGCTGGGCACACCAAGCAACGCACCGCGCACGACCATGGGCGGCTCTCCGCCGAACTGCGCGGCTTCCGGGAGGTCCAGCGTCTCGCGTACGCCTGCGCCGAGGCGGTGGCGGCGCAGCTGCGGCCCGGGGTGACCGAGCGCGAGGCGGCACGGATGCAGCGCGACTGGCTGCGCGAGCGCGGCGTGCGGGACTGGTTCCACCTGCCGTTCGCCTGGTTCGGTGACCGCACCGCCTTCGCGGGCTTCCGGGTGCCGCTCCAGTTCTTCCCGACCGGGCGACGGCTGGAGCCCGGCATGCCGTTCATCCTCGACATGGCCCCCGTCCTGCGGGGTTACTCGGCCGACATCGGATACTCCGGCAGCCTCGGCCTCCACCCGGTGCAGGACCGGCTGATGTCCGACCTGCGGCCGCACCGCGACCTGATCCTGGAGCAGGTCCGCGAACGCCGCCCGCTGCGGGAGATCTACGAGAACGTCGAGCGGCTGATGACCCGCCAGGGGTACGCGAACCGGCACCGGGCCTATCCCTTCGGCGTGATCGCACACAAGATAGACCGGGTCCGGGAGCGGCGCTGGTCCCCGACCGCGTTCGGCTTCGGCACCCAGTCCCTCAAGGGACTGGCCTCGGACGCCCTGCGCGGGCACCGCGAGGGCTGGTCCCCGCTGTGGAGTCCCTACCACTTCTCCGACCACCCGCCGCAGCCCGGCCTGTGGGCGGTGGAACCGCACCTGGGCTTCCGGGGGACCGGCGCGAAGTTCGAGGAGATCCTCGTGGTCACCGACTCCCGGGACCCCTCGGAGAGCGCGTTCTGGCTGGACGACGACCTGCCGCACGTGCGGCGCTGGGCTGAGGAGAAGGCGGCATGAGCGGCATGAGCGGTACGGCACTGGCGGGCGCGCGCGAGCGCCGGGTGAGCACCGGCGGCATCGAACTGTGCGTCGCCGAGCTCGGGGAGACGGACCGGCCGACGGTCGTGCTGGTCCACGGCTATCCGGACACCAAGGAGGTCTGGTCCGAGGTCGCCGAGCGGCTCGCGGCCCGGTTCCATGTCGTCCTCTACGACGTACGCGGCCACGGGCGTTCCTCTGCGCCGCAGCCGCTGCGCGGGGGCTTCACCCTGGAGAAGCTGACCGACGACTTCCTGGCCGTGGCAGACGCGGTCAGTCCGGACCGCCCGGTGCACCTGGTCGGCCACGACTGGGGCTCCGTCCAGGGCTGGGAGTTCGCGACCGTCGCCCGCACCGAGGGCCGGATCGCCTCCTTCACCTCCATGTCCGGTCCCTCGCTGGACCACTTCGGGCACTGGATCAAGAAGCGGATGACGCGGCCCACCCCGCGCCGGGCCGGCCAGCTGCTGAACCAGGCCGCGAAGTCCTGGTACGTCTACATGCTGCACACCCCGGCGCTCCCGGAGCTGGCCTGGCGCGGGCCGCTCGGCAAGCGGTGGCCGAAGCTGGTGCAGCGGGCGGAGAAGTTCCCGGACACCTCCTACCCCACCGCCTCGGTCGGCCAGGACGCGGCGCACGGGGCCTGGCTCTACCGCGACAACGTCCGGCCCCGCATGCGCAGGCCGCGCGCCGACGCGTACGCACACGTACCGGTCCAGCTGATCGTCCCGACCGGGGACGGATTCCTGTCGGAGCGGCTCTACGACGACACCGGGCAGTGGGCCCCGGACCTGGTGCGGCGGACCCTGCCCGCGCGGCACTGGATCCCCCGGACCCGCCCGGACCAGGTCGCGGCGTGGATCGCCGAGTTCGTGACCGCCCGGGAGGAGCCGGCGGCGCGGGCGCCCCGGCAGCAGGCCCCGGGTCGGTACGCCGACCGCTTCGGCGGACAGCTGGTACTGGTCACCGGCGCCGCCAGCGGCATCGGCCGGGCCACCGCCTTCGCGTTCGCCGAGGCCGGGGCCCGCGTCGTCGCGGTGGACCGGGACGCCGAGGGTGCCGCGCGCACGGCCGAGATGGCCCGGCTCGTCGGCGCCCCCGAGGCCTGGGGCGAGTGCGTCGACGTCGGTGACGAGCAGGCGATGGAGAAACTCGCGGCGAAGGTCGCCGCCGAGTACGGGATCGTCGACGTCCTGGTGAACAACGCCGGAATCGGGCTTTCGGGGCCGTTCCTGGAGACGACCGCCGAGGACTGGCGCAAGGTCCTCGACGTCAACCTCTGGGGCGTCATCCACGGCTGCCGGATCTTCGGGAAGCAGATGGCGGAGCGCGGCCAGGGCGGTCACATCGTCAACACCGCCTCCGCCGCCGCCTACCTCCCCTCCAAGACCCTGCCCGCCTACAGCACCTCCAAGGCTGCGGTCCTGATGCTGAGCGAGTGCCTGCGCGCGGAGCTGGCCGGGCGGCAGATCGGCGTCTCGGCGATCTGCCCGGGCATCGTCAACACCAACATCACCGCCACGTCGCGGTTCGCGGGGGTGGACGCGGCCGAGGAGAAGCGCCGCCAGGAGCGTTCCTCGCGGCTGTACGGACTGCGCAACTTCCCGCCGGAGAAGGTCGCCGACGCGATCCTGACGGCCGTGGTGAAGAACCAGGCCGTCGTGCCCGTGACCCCCGAATCAAAGGGCGCCCTGTGGATGTCCCGCCTCGCCCCGGGCACCCTGCGGCGGTTCGCGAAGCTGGAGCCCCGGCTGTGAGCGCGGGGCGGGCGGGGAAGGCGGGTTTCGCGAAGGGTCCGGGTCCGTACCGGATGGGCACGGCCATATCCCGCTTCCTCCGGCGGTCGTACCATCCCTCGCAGGAGGGCTCGCTGCACAAGGCGGTCGAGTACCCGGCGGTGTCATCTGCCGCGCGGGCCGCGGCGGGCGCGGTCGGCCGGACCGCCATGTCGTAGGGAGCCGGGATTGTCCGATCAGGCGGTGGCCGAGTACCGGATCGAGGATCTGGCCCACCACAGCGGGGCGACGGTACGCACGATCCGGGCGTACCAGGACCGCGGTCTGCTGCCGAAGCCGGAGCGCCGCGGCCGGTCCAACGTCTACCGGGACACGCATCTGGCGCGCCTGCGGCAGATCGCCGACCTGCTGGACCGCGGCTACACCCTGGCCTCCATCAAGGAACTGCTGGAGGCCTGGGACGCGGGGCGCGGGCTGGGCGGCGTACTCGGCCTGGTGGCCGAGGTGCACGGGCCGTGGACCGACGAGGAGGCGGCCCGGATCAGCCGGGCCGATCTCAACGAGCGCTTCGGCGGCCGTCCGGACGACGACGCCGTCGACGAGGCGTGCGAGCTGGGGGTGCTGGAGCGGATCGCGGGACGGCCGGACGAGTTCCTGGTGCCGTCCCCGCAGGAGCTGGCGGTCGCGGCCGAGCTGTACGCGGCCGGGGTGCCGCTGTCGGCGATCACCGGGCACCTGCGCGAACTGCGGGGGCAGGTGGAGCACATCGCCTCGCGCTTCCTGGAGTTCACCACGGAGCACGTCTTCGCCCGCTACCTCGGACAGGTGCCGCCCACCGACGCGGACGCGGCGGAGGCGGCGACGATGGTACGCAGACTGCGGCCGCTGGCACAGCAGACGGTGGACGCCGAGCTGGCGCGGGCGATGCGGCTCTTCGCCACCCGGCACCTCCAGCGCCACCTGGGGGCCGCCGCGGGCGCTCAGCCCACGGGGCCCGCGCCGGTGGCGCTGCCGCCCGAGACGGTGCGGGCGGTACAGGAACTGGTGGGGTCCGAGCACGTGGCGGAGTTCGTACGGGCGGCGACGGAGCGGGAGCTGCAAGCCCGGACGATGAACGATCTGGTCAGCAGGGGCGGCCGATAGTGCTCGATCAGTAGTCCACAGGGCGAATCACACGCTTGCCACTGAAATCCACCGAAACAGCTGTGGACAACTCGTCCCCGCCTGTGGGGAACGGGGACCAAACCTCAGACGAGGGCCTCGAAAGAGGGGCCCGTACGCGGGATATCGGCCACGGGAACCTCGACCACCGACGGCTCCGCCCCCGTCGCCGTCGCGCTTTGCCCGCCGGTGCCGGCACCGCCTTCGCGCCCGTAGAGGAGGATGGCCAGGGCCAGCCCGAGGACGCCGCCGAGCAGCTGGGCCGCGACGAAGCCGGGCAGGGACTGCGGGGCGATCCCGGTGAAGGAATCACTGAAGGCGCGTCCCACCGTACCCGCGGGGTTGGCGAAGGAGCCCGAGGAGGTGAACCAGATCGCGGCGGCGATGTACGCGGCGACGGCGGCCGGGACCAGCCGCGACCGGCCGATGCGGCCCAGCCCCTGGATGACCAGGACCAGTCCGGCGGTCGCGACGATCTCGCCGATCAGCAGGTGCCCGCCGTCGCGGACCTGGGTGGAGAAGCCGCCGGAGCTGCGGCCGAACATCGTCTCCGCGAGGACGGCCCCCGCGATGGCCCCGGCGGTCTGGGCGGTGGTGTAGGCGAGGGCCTCCCGGGCGCCGAGCCCCTCGCCGCCGGAACGTCGGGCCCACCACGCGGTGAGGGTGACGACCGGGTTGAGATGGGCCCCGGACAACGGCCCGAAGAGGGTGATGATCAGCCCGAGGCCGATGGCGGAGGCGAGCGAGTTGGCCACGAGGGCCACGCCCGTGTCGTCGCTGAGGGACGCGGCCTGGATGCCGGAGCCGATCACCACCACGAGCAGGCTTGCCGTGCCGACGAGTTCGGCAGCCACGCGGCGTGGCAGTGAAGCCTTCATTGTCACGGTTTCCCCCTCTGGGCAGCGGTTTCGCGGAAAATGTATTCCGTATCTTGGAAACGCGATAGAGGGAGTGCATGGCCGCCGGGCGGCCGAAATCCGCTGTCCTCACCCCGCCTGGCCCGGCAGGCTGGGGCCATGGACGACAGACGCGCCGTGAAGGTCTCCAAGTACGTCTCGAAACACCTGCGGCACCAGCCGGAACGCATCGGCCTGGTGCTCGATGCCCGGGGATGGACGGAGATCGACGACCTCCTGCGCGCCGCGGCCGCCCACGGGTTCCCCTTCAGCCGTGCCGAACTCGACCGCGTGGTCGCCGCCAACGACAAGCAGCGGTTCGCCGTGGAGGGCACCCGGATCAGGGCCAGCCAGGGCCACACGGTGGCCGTGGACCTGGACCTGCCGGAGGCCGAGCCGCCCGTCTACCTCTACCACGGCACCGTCGCCACCGCCCTGGACGCCATCCGCGCCGAAGGCCTGCGTCCGATGGCCCGCCACCACGTGCACCTGTCGCCCGACCGCGAGACGGCGACCCGGGTGGGCGCGCGCAGGGGCCGGCCGGTGGTTCTGGCGGTGGACGCGGGCGCGATGCGCGCGGCCGGGCACGTGTTCCGGGTCAGCGCGAACGGGGTGTGGCTCGCCGACTCCGTGCCACCGCGTTTCCTGCGTTTCCGGTAAGCCCGTACGAGAGGAATTCATGGGAGGACCGTCGGATCATCCCCCTACTCTGTTCTCGTTCCGGGATCAGTGAGGGGGGAACCTCGCGATCACCGACCACCCCTGTGACCACGCGAGGTGACACCCCATGACGTCCCTTTCCCCGGCCGACCCCACAGCGGGCTCCACAGCCGACCCCACAGCCGGCTCCACACCTGGCTCCCCGGCCGATCCCGCCGAGGTCAACAACTTCCAGGTCGACCTGCGCGGCCTCGTCGACCTGCTCTCCCACCACCTCTACTCCAGCCCGCGCGTCTACGTACGCGAACTGCTGCAGAACGCCGTCGACGCCGTCACCGCCCGCCATGCCCACGAGCCCGGCGCCCAGGTCCGCATCCGCCTGTCCGCCACCGCCGGCCGCGTCACCATCGAGGACTCGGGCATCGGCCTGACGGCTGCCGAGGCCCACTCCCTCCTCGCCACCATCGGCCGCAGCTCCAAGCGCGGTGGACAGCACGGTCTGGAGACCACCCGCCAGGAGTTCCTCGGCCAGTTCGGCATCGGCCTGCTCGCCTGCTTCGTCGTCGCCCGGCAGATCCGGGTCGTCACCCGCTCCGCCCGCGACCCGCAGGCCGCGCCCGTGGAATGGCTCGCCACCGACGACGGCTCGTACACCGTGCGCGAACTGCCCCCCGAGGCCCGCACCGAACCCGGCACCACCGTCCACCTGGAGGCCCGTCCGGGCGCCGAGGAGTGGACCGAGCCCGCCCGGGTCGAACGGCTCGCCCGCGACTACGGCTCCCTGCTGCCGTACGACATCACCTTCGACGACGGCCTCGGCGGGGCCCCGCGCCCCGTCACCGACCGGCCCGCCGTGTGGGACCGGCCCCACCCCACCCCGGCCGCCCGCCGCGTCGCGCTCGCCGGCCACTGCGCCGGCCTCTTCGGCTTCACCCCGCTCGACAGCATCGACCTCGACCTGCCGGTCGCCGGCGTGCGCGGAGTCGCGTACGTCCTGCCCGAACCGACCAGCCCCGCCCACCGGGCCGGACACCGCGTCCACCTCAAGGGCATGCTGCTCACCGACCAGGCCGACAACCTGCTGCCCGACTGGGCCTTCTTCGTCCGCGCCGTCCTCGACACCGACACCCTGCGGCCCACGGCCTCCCGCGAGAACCTCTACGACGACGAAACCCTGGCCGCCGTCCGCGAAGCCCTCGGCGCCCGCATCCGCGACTGGCTGGCCCAGCTCGCGGCCGGCGAACCCGAGCGGCTGGCCGTGTTCCTGAGCGTCCACCACCTCGGCGTGAAGTCCCTCGCCCGGCATGACGCCGAGCTGCTCGCGCTGATGCTGCCCTGGCTGCCGTTCGAGACCAGCGACGGCTCGATGAGCCTGGAGGAGTTCGCGGCCGCCCACACCGACATCCACTTCACGCGCACCGTCGAGGAGTTCCGCCAGATCGCCCCGATCGCGGCGGCCCACGGCCTCGGCGTCATCAACGCCGGGTACACCTACGACGCCGACTTGCTGGGCCTGCTGCCCTCCGTACGCCCCGACCTCAAGATCACGGAGCTGGACGCCGGAGCCGTCACCGAGCGCCTCGACCCGGTACCCACCGACGTCGAACTGGCCCTCGCCTCCTTCCTGTCGACCGCCCGCACCCGCCTTGAGCCCCAGAGCTGCGACGTCGTGCTGCGCGCCTTCCAGCCCGTGGCCGTCCCCGCCCTCTACCTCGACGACCGCCAGGCCCGCCAGGAACGCGACCGGACCGCCGCGCTGGAGGGCGCCGACTCCCTGTGGAGCGGCATCCTCGGCTCGTTGCGCGGCTCCGGACCGCGCGCCCGCCTGGTCCTCAACCACAACAACCCGCTGATCCGGCGGATCGCGGGACTCCCCGACCCCGCCCTGACCGGCACGGCGATCGAATCGCTCTACGGGCAGGCGCTGCTGATGTCCCAGCGGCCGCTGCGTCCGGCGGACTCCACCCTGCTCAACCGGGCCTTCCTCGGGCTCCTGGAATGGGCGACCCACTCCCACCCGGCCCGGGAGGGCGACCAGTGAGCACCCTGACCAACGAAGAGATCCGCCACGCCCTCCACGAGAACCTCCAGCTCCCCTACGGTGCGGCCCGCAACGCACGGGCCGAGGCCCTCACGGCGGCCGCCGAGGTCAGCGGCGACCCCGCGCTGTTCCGGCGGGCCCTGATCGGCCAGATCGACGCCTACGAGTACAGCGCCGAACGCACCCGCATGGTGGTCCCGTTCGCCCGCCTGCTCCAGGAGTACGACCGCGACCCGGCCTCCTTCGGCGGCTCCGACGCCAGTGCCCTGTTCTGGCGCTTCAAATGGGTCGCGGGCCGGATCGTCGAATCCCCCGAGATCCCCGTCGAGACCGTCACCCACTGGCTCGATGACATGGAACGCCGTTACCGCATCGCCGGCTACAGCGAACGCGCCGTGCGCCAGTGCGAGTTCTACCTGGCCCACGCCGTCGGCGACCGCGAGCGGGCCGCACGGGCCGTCGAGCGCTGGCGGGCCGCCGACCGCGACGCGATGAGCGACTGCCACGCCTGCGAGACCCACACCCAGGGCTGGTTCTGGTCGGACCGGGGCGAGGACGCCAAGGCGATCGAGATCTGGCAGCCCGTCCTGGCCGGCGACCAGACCTGCATGGAGGAGCCGCACCGGGTCCTCGCCCGCTCCCTGCTCCCCCTCGTCCGTCTCGGCCGCACCACCGAGGCCCGCTCCCACCACCTGCGCGGCTACCGCCTGGCGCGGGGCAAGGAGAGCCTGCTGCGCTCCATCGGCGAGCACATCGAGTTCTGCGCCCTGACCGGCAACGAGGCCCGCGGCCTGGAGATCCTCTCCGAGCACGCGGCGCTCCTCGGCGCGCTCACGGACGCCGACACGCGGCGGGAGTTCTTCGGCGGGGTCCTCGTCCTGCTGACCCGGCTGCGGCGGCTCGGCCACGGTGCGGACCCCTGCGTGCCGTACGAGGGCGCCCCGCGCACCGTCGACGAGCTGTACGGGACCCTCCTCGGCCAGGCCTTCGACGTCGCCGCGCGCTTCGACGCCCGCAACGGCACCAGCCGGGTCTCGGACGAGCTGCGCGAGCGGATCGAACGGGAGCCGCTCGCCGAAGCCCTCCCGCTGGGCGTACGCAGCACCGCGCTGCCGCGACCGGCCGCCGCCACGGCGCCCGTCCCAGCCCCGGCACGGCCGGCCGCCCCCACCGCCGACCTCTCCGAGCTGGTGGAACGCGCCCGCGCCGCGCGCGACGCGGGCCACCCGAAGGCGGAGGCCCTGTGGGCCGAGATCGCCGTACGGACCTCCGCGCTGCCGGCGTCGGAGGTGGATCCGCTCGTCGCCGCCGACGTGGCCGACCAGCAGGCCCTGACGGCCGCGCGGGCGGGCGCCGCGGACGGTGCGCGGCTGCTGGCCGACGTCCGGGACCGGTACCGGGCACTCGGCCGGGCGGAGCGCGCGGCCCTGGCGGAACTGCGGCTGGCCTCGGCGGCCGCCCAGGCCGGGGCGGAGCCGGCGCGGATCCGGGAACTGCTGGCGGCCGGGCTGCGTGCCGCCGAGGCGCTGGACGTGGCCGAACCGCTGCGGCCGCGCCGGATCGCGCTCGCGGAGCTGTCCGCGATCCGCCTGGAGCCGTACCTCCGCTCGGTCGAGGCGGCGAAGGCCCAGGGCGACGGGGAGCACCATCACGACCACGCGGAGGAGCACGCGGAGGAGCACGCCCACGAGGTGCTGGTGGCCGAGCTCACCGCCTTCGTCGCGTCCTATGCGCAGAGCCTCCCGGACCTGGCCGCCGAAGCCGAGGAGATGCTGGGCCGGCTGGCCCTCTCCCACGGAGACACCGACCGGGCCCTCGCCCTGCTGACGGCTTCCGCGGCCGGCGCGGTCACGGCGGGCCGGCCCTGGCTCGCGGTGGACCCCCTCGTCCTGCGGGCGGGGGTGCTGATGTCCCTGACGCGGCCGGAGGAGGCCGAGGATGCGGCGCGGTCCGCCTTGGCCCACGCCGCGGAGGTGACCGACGCCGAGCAGCAGGCCGTCGTACGGATCACCCTGGCGGACGTCCTGCTGCGCCGGAACGCGGCGGAGGAAGCCGCCGAGCACGCCCTGACGGCGGCCCACTGGTACGACCAGGCCGGCCTGACCGCCGACGGCGGGGCCCAGGCCCGGCTGCTGCTGGCCCGGGCCCATGCCCGGGAGGGCCGGACCGCCGATGCGGCGGAGGTGCTCCAGTCCACGCTGCCCGACCTGCTGGAACACGGGGAGGGGCAGGCCGTCTCGGCCCGGGACCTGCTGGGCAACCTGCTGCGGGAGCTGCGCGAGACGCGGGCGGCGGCGGAGCAGTTCCTGCTGGCGGCGGAACTGGTCAAGGACTGGGAGGACCCGCGTCCACAGGCCTCCTTCGCCCAGGCCGCCGCCGACTGCCTGTCCGACGCGGGACTGGACGAGGAAGCCGTCGCCGCCTATGAGCGCGCCCTGGAACTGCACCGGCTGACGGGGGAGGCCGTGGTCTCCGAAGTCCGGATCCTGCGCTCGCTGGCCTGGCTGGGGCTGCGCGAGGAGATCACCGACACGACGGCCACGGCCGCCCGGACCCGGATGGACGAGGCGGCCCGCGTACTGGAAGCCGCCCTGGCCGCCGACCCGGGGGATCCGGAGCTGCGCGCCGAGCTGGCACAGACCTGGCACCAGCTGGCGCAGGTACTGGACCAGTGGGTCAACACCGAACTCCCCGAGGAGGGGAGCGACGCCCCGGCCGGGGGCTCGCTGGGCGAGGCCGGGATCGAGGCGCTGCGGCTGGAGGAGGTGCTGCTGTGGGAGCGGGCGGGCGCGCTCTACGCCGAACTCGGGCCGGAGCACCTTCAGGACCGTTTCTCGTGCCTGAACAACGCCGCCTGGACCGAGCAGGAGCTGGGCCGCCCGGAGGCGGGCGCCGCCCGGATGTCCGCTCTGATCGCGGAGGTCGAGGCGCTGCCCGAGGGCACGGCGCCCGAGTGGCTGCTGCCGCAGGCGCGCCGGACCGTCACGAACCTGACCCCTGATGGCGTGACGGCCTGAGCGCCCGTCGCCCGGCGGTCTGACTGCCCGACCGCCTGGCGACCGCCCGGCGTGGACCCGTCGCACCTCGTGCCACGGGTCCACGGCCGGGCGAAGCCGGCTCAGGGCCCCAGGGGGTCAGACCCTCAGAGGCCTCAGGCGCCGAGCTGCGGGAGCGCCTCGGTGGCGATCCGCTCGAAGACGGCCTCGTCGGCGGCGAAGTCGGAGTCCGGGATCGGCGCGTGGATGACGATCTCGGTGAAGCCCAGGTCGCGGTGGCGGCCCGCGAAATCGACGAACGCGTCCACGGACTCCAGCATCGAGCCGCGCTCGGGGGTGAAGCCGGTCAGCAGGACCTTCTCGATGGAGTCGGACTCCCGCCCGATCTCCGCCAGGGCCTTCTCCAGCTTCGCCACCTGGCCGCGCAGGGCTTCCAGCGACTGATCGGGCGTGCCTTCGAAGACCTTCGGGTCACCGGCGGTCACCCAGGCCTGGCCGTGGCTCGCGGCGAGCTTCACCCCACGCGGGCCGGTCGCGGCCACCGCGAAGGGGAGCCGAGGCCGCTGGACGCAGCCGGGAATGTTGCGGGCCTCCTGGGCGGCGTAATAGGTGCCGTGGTGGGTGAGGGCGTCCTCGGTCAGCAGCCGGTCCAGTAGCGGTACGAATTCCGCGAACCGGTCGGCGCGCTCGCGCGGGGTCCACGCCTCCTGGCCCAGTGCCACCGCGTCGAAGCCGTTGCCGCCCGCGCCGATGCCGAGGGTGATGCGCCCACCGGAGATGTCGTCCAGCGTCATGAGGTCCTTCGCCAGGGTCACCGGGTGCCGGAAGTTCGGCGAGGTCACCAGCGTGCCGAGGCGGAGCCGGTCGGTGACGGCGGCAGCGGCGGTCAGGGTGGGCACCGCCGCGTACCAGGGGCCGTCGCGGAAGGTCCGCCAGGTGAGGTGGTCGTAGGTGTAGGCGGTGTGGAACCCGAGCCGCTCGGCCCGCTCCCACTGGGCGCGGCCGCCCTCGTGCCAGGGGCGGACCGGGAGGATCACAGTGCTCAGACGCAGACTCATGCCCGCGAGCCTACGACCGCTTTCGCACCAACCGCACCTTCCGCCCCGGGGGCCGTCCCCGGGCGGGAGGCCGTGTTTCACGTGAAACATCCCGGCCGGGGAGGGGCGGGGAGGCGTGTTTCACGTGAAACATCTCGGTCCGAGCTGGTCGGGGCGCGGGAGCCCATGGGCGAAGATGGAGCGGTGACCTCGGCTCCCCAGCGCCCGGACGGGCCCACCCCCGCGCCCCGGCTCATCGCCACCGATCTTGACGGCACCCTGCTGCACGACGACAAAACAGTCTCGCGCCGCACGGTCGCCGCGCTCGCCGCCGCCGAGGAGGCCGGGATCGAGGTCTTCTTCGTCACCGGCCGGCCGGCCCGCTGGATGGATGTGGTCAGCGATCACGTCCAGGGCCACGGTCTGGCGATCTGCGCCAACGGCGCCGCCGTGGTCGATCTGCACGCCGGCCGGGAGTTCGTGGAGGTCCGTGCGCTGCCCCGGGAGACCGCGCTCACGGTCGTGCAGACCCTGCGCAAGGCCGCTCCCGGCACCTCCTTCGCCGTCGAGCGGACCACCGGCATCAACTACGAGCCGGCCTACCCGCCGTTCTTCCAGGATCCCGGCGCCACTGTCGCGACCGCCGAGAAGCTGTTGCACGAGGAGCCCGAGGACACGGCACCCGTGCTGAAGCTGCTCGCGCACCACGCCCAACTGGCCCCGGACGAGTTCCTCGCCCTGGCGCGCTCGGCGGCCGGGGCCTATGCCTCGATCACCCGTTCCAGCCCGACCGCCCTGCTGGAGATCAGCGGGCTCGGCGTGTCCAAGGCCAGCACCCTGGAACGCTGCTGCACCGAGCGCGGCATCACCCCCGCCGAGGTCGTCGCCTTCGGGGACATGCCGAACGACATCGAGATGCTCCGCTGGGCCGGGAACTCGTACGCGATGGGCAACGCCCACCCCGATGTGATCGCGGCCGCGTCGGGCCGTACGGTCGCCAACAACGAGGACGGCGTGGCCGTGGTCATCGAGCGCATCGTCGCCGAACGCACCGCGGCCGCCCGCCACGACGGCTGACGGCTGACGGCTGACGGCTGACGGCTGACGGCTGACGGCTGACGGTTAAACCGGGGCCTCCCACACCAGGGTGGTTCCGCCGCCGTTCTCGCCGACGCCGGGTCCGTAGTGGCTCGACCCGCCCAGCGATTCCGCCCTGCGGCGCAGGTTCCGCAGACCGCTGCGCCGGCCACCCTCCGGCATGCCGACACCGTCGTCGGCGACCTCCAGCCGCACCCCGGGCCGGCCATCGGCCAGGGTGACGGTGGAATCGAGCACCACCTCGATGCGGGACGCCTCCGCGTGCCGGAACGCGTTCGAGAGGGCCTCGCGCAGGGCGGCGATCAGGTTCTTGCCCACCAGTTCACCGACGACCGAGTCGATCGGCCCCAGGAAGCGGTGCGCGGGCTTGAAGCCCAGCGGCACGGCGGCCATGTTGATCTCCCTCAGCACCCGCGTGCGCAGTCCCGAAGGCGCCTCGGCCGGGCCCTGCTGGAGCGCGAAGATCGCGGTGCGGATCTCCTGGATCGTCACGTCCAGCTCGTCGACGGCCTTGCCGACCCCGTCGCGCACTTCGGGAACGATGGACCGCCGCTGGGCGCCCTCCAGCATCATCCCGGTGGCGAACAACCGCTGGATCACGAGGTCGTGCAGGTCACGGGCGATCCGGTCGCGGTCCTCGAACACCGCGAGCCGCTCCCGGTCGCGCTGCGCCTCGGCCATCATCAGGGCGAGCGCGGCCTGTGAGGCGAACTGCGTGGCCAGGGTCCGCTCGGACTCGCTGAAGGGTCTTTTCCCACGGGCCCGTGGAGTGACCAGGGCACCCAGGACCCGGCCGCCACTGTGCAGCGGCAGCATCATGCAGGGCCCGTACTGACTGGTCAGCCGGCTGATCATGCGCGGGTCGCTGGCGGCGTCCGCCACGAACACCGGCTCCCCCCGCAGCAGCTTGTGCACGACGGGGCTCTCGGCGGGGATCACCACGCCGAGCGAGGTGGCCGGGTTCTCGGCGGAAACGGCGACGATCTCCATCCCGCCCTCCTCGGCGGGCAGCATCACGATCCCGGCGGCCGAGTCGGCCAGCCGCCGGGCCTGTTCGGCCACCACCGCCAGGGCGTCGTCCGCGTCCCCGCCGGACAGCAGCGCGGTGGTGACGGCCACGGACCCGTCGATCCACCGCTCGCGCTGGGTGGCGGCCTCGTACAACCGGGCGTTGCCGATGGCGATGCCCGCCTCGGTGGCCAGGACCCGGACCATGTGGACGTCGTAGTCGTTGAACTCGCCGCCGCCGTTCTTCTCGGCGAGGTAGAGGTTGCCGAAGATCTCTCCCCGCACCCGGATCGGCACGCCGAGGAAGGTCTTCATGGGCGGGTGGTGCGCGGGGAATCCGGATGCCCTCGGATCCTTCGTCAGGTCGGTGAGGTGCACCGTGTCGGGATGGGAGATCAGCGCCCCGAGCAGGCCCCGCTTCCCGTCCGGGCGGTGTCCGATCTTCCGCGCCAGTTCGGAACTGACCCCGAAGGTGACGAAGTCCGAAAGGCCCCGGCCCTCGGTGTCGACGACGCCGATCGCCGCGTAGCGGGCGTCCGCGAGCTCGGCGGCGGTCTCGCAGATGCGGTCGAGCGTGGAGTGCAGTTCGAGGCCGGTGCCGACGGAGCGCATGGCTTCCAGGAGCTGCGGCACCCGAGCGGTCAGCTCGGTCGACAGCCCCTGGAGGCTCCGGGTGGCACGGGTGGCGGCCTCCAGCGGGTCCGGTGTTTCCCCTGTGGGACCCGGTGATTCCTGAGACTCCTGCGCTGACATGCCCTTGAGAGTAGTTAGTCCCCTTTAGGAGGGAAAGTCAGCATGGTGGAACTCGGCCAGGGTCCCGTCCGCCTCCCTCTCCCGGTCCAGCAGCCGGCGCAGCGGGCCCTCGGCCGACGCAAGCTCCCCGTACGGACCCCGTTGGACGACGGCGCCCCGGTCCAGCACGAGCACCTCGTCCACCGCCTCAAGTCCGGCGAGCCGGTGCGTGATCAGCACGGTGGTCCGGCCCTCGGTGGCCGCCAGCAGGTCCGCCGTCAGGGCGTCGGCGGTGGCCAGGTCCAGGTGCTCGGCCGGCTCGTCCAGCACCAGCACCGGGAAGTCCGCGAGCAGCGCCCGCGCCAGGGCCAGCCGCTGGCGCTGACCGCCGGAGATCCGCTCCCCGTGCTCGCCGACCAGTGTGTCCAGCCCGTTCGGCAGCCCGTCCGCCCACTCCAGCAGCCGGGCCGAGGCGAGTGCCCCGCGCAGCTGCTCCTCGCTCGCCCCGGTCCGGGCCAGGCGCAGGTTCTCCCGTACCGAGCTGTCGAAGAGGTGTGCGTCCTGGGCGCACAGCCCCACCACACGGCGTACGTCGTCGCCGTCGAGGGACCGCGCGTCGGTCCCGCCCAGGGTGTAGGCGCCTTCACCCGGGTCCAGGAACCGCAGCAGGACCTGGGCGAGGGTGGTCTTGCCGGAGCCCGAGGGCCCGACGACCGCGATGCGCCGGCCCGCTT
Organism: Streptomyces sp. NPDC102258; assembly: GCF_055584685.1. Taxonomy (NCBI): domain Bacteria; kingdom Bacillati; phylum Actinomycetota; class Actinomycetes; order Kitasatosporales; family Streptomycetaceae; genus Streptomyces; species Streptomyces sp. NPDC102258. The sequence goes on along the minus strand of NZ_JBVJLO010000011.1, from coordinate 120,124 downwards.
CCAGGGTCAGGTCCAGCCCCCGCAGCGCGTCCCGCTCCTGACCCGGATGGCGGGCGGCCAGCCCGGACAGGCGCAGCGGGAACGGCGAGGCGGGCAGCTCACCCGGTACGGCCGGCTCGGCGACCGGCACCGGAGCGTCGATCACCTCGTAGACCCGCTCGGCGCTACGGCGTACCCGCTGCCGGTACTGGACGGCCAGCGGCAGTCCGCTGACCGCCTCGAAGGCCGCGAGCGGAGTCAGGACGACCACCGCCATGGCCACGCCGGACAGGCGTCCGGAGGCGACGGCGCCCGCACCCGCCAGCGCCGCGCACACCACGGTCAGCCCGCACACCAGCGCGGACAGCCCGCTGCCGAGCCCGGTGGCGGCGGCTCCGCGCGAGGCGATCCGGGTCAGTACGCCGTCGCTCTGACGGGCCCGCGCCTTCCGGTCGGCGAGGGCACCGGCCACGGTGAGTTCGGCGGTACCGGTTAGCAGGTCGGTCACCCGCGTGGCGAGCTCGCCCCGCGCCGGAGCCAGCCGCCGCTCGGCGGACCGCGCGCAGGCCCCGCTGACCAGCGGCACCCCGACCCCCGCCAGCAGCAGGCCCACCGCGAGGGCGGCTCCTGCCTCGGGCAGCAGCCAGGCGGTGAACGCCACCGACCCGGTGCCGACGAGCACGGCGGTCCCCACCGGCAGCAGCCAGCGCAGCCAGTAGTCCTGGAGGGCGTCGGCGTCGGCCACCAGCCGGGACAGCAGGTCCCCGCGCCGCTGCTCGCGCAGCCCGGCGGGCGCGATCCGCTCCAGCCGCCGGTACACCGAGACCCGCAGGTCCGCGAGCATCCGCAGGACGGCGTCATGCGACACCAGCCGCTCGGCGTACCGGAAGACGGCCCGCCCGATGCCGAAGGCCCGCGTGGCCGTGACGGCCACCATCAGATAGAGCACGGGCGGCTGCTGCGAGGCCCTGGAGATCAGCCACCCCGACACCGCCATCAGACCGACGCCGCAGCCGACGGCCAGCGCCCCCATCAGCAGCCCCAGCCGGAAGCGGCCCCGCCACGCCGACGCCACCGCCCGCACCCGCCGCAAGGGGTCGCCGCCGGTGTCGGCGCCACCGGCCCGCTCCCGCTCGGGCGCCGCACCGAGCACCCACTCCCCGGGATCGGACACCTCCGCCGCCGACCGATGCGCAGCGCCCTCGGGCCCGGAGCCGGGTGCCGCGGGCGCGGAGCCGGGTGCCGCGGGCGCGGAGCCGGGTGCCGCGGGCAGGACCGGAGCGCCCTCGCCCACCGGCACCACCCGGTCGGCCACGGCCAGCAGCGCCGGCCGGTGCACCACCAGCAGCACGGTCCGGCCGACCGCGAGACGGCGTACGGCCTCCACCACGGCGGCCTCGGTCTCCCCGTCCAGGGCCGCAGTCGGCTCGTCCAGCAGGAGCACCGGCCGGTCCGCGAGGAACGCCCGGGCCAGGGCCAGGCGCTGGCGCTGGCCGGCCGACAGGCCCACCCCGCCCTCACCGAGCGGGGTGCGCGCCCCGTTCGGCAGGGCGGACACGAACTCCCACGCCCCGGCGTCCCGCAGCGCCGCCTCCACGGCCTCGTCGCCCGCGTCGGGACGGGCCAGCCGTACGTTCTCGGCGATGGTCCCCGCGAACAGGTGCGGACGCTGCGGCACCCAGGCCACCCGCGCCCGCCACTGCTCGGGGGAGAGCGCGGCCAGGTCGGCGTCCCCGATCCGGACCTGCCCGGCGGTCGGCGTCACGAAGCCCAGCAGCACGCTCAGCAGCGTGGACTTGCCCGCCCCGCTGGGCCCGGTGAGGGCCACGCATTCGCCGGCCCCGACGGTGAAGGACACCGGGCCGGGCGAGCTCGTACTCCGGCCCTCGTAGCGGACCTCGACCGCGTCGAACGTGATGCGCTGCGCGCCGGCCGGCACGGACAGTCCGCCGCCGGTCGCGGGTGCCGGGGTCTCCAGGACCTCGAAGATCTCCTCGGCGGCCGCGAGTCCCTCCGCCGCCGCGTGGTACTGCGCTCCGACCTGGCGCAGCGGCAGATAGGCCTCCGGGGCCAGGACCAGGATCACCAGTCCGGTGTACAGGTCGAGTTCCCCGTGTACGAGCCGCATGCCGATGGTCACCGCGACGAGGGCGACCGACAGGGTGGCGAGCAGCTCCAGTGCGAACGAGGAGAGGAAGGCGATGCGCAGCGTGCGCATCGTGGCCCGGCGGTAGTCGTCGGTGATCTTGCGGATGGATTCGGCCTGCGCCTTGGCCCGGCCGAACACCTTGAGTGTCGGCAGCCCCGCCACCACGTCCAGGAAGTGGCCCGAGAGCCGGGACAGCAACCGCCACTGGCGGTCCATCCGGCTCTGGGTGGCCATCCCGATCAGGGCCATGAACAGCGGAATGAGCGGCAGCGTGACCACGATGATGGCCGCCGAGACCCAGTCCTCGGTGACGATCCGGGCCAGGACCGCCACCGGAACCACCACCGCGAGTCCCAGCTGGGGCAGGTAGCGGGAGAAGTAGTCGTCGAGCGCGTCCACTCCCCGGGTCGCCAGGGCCACCAGTGAACCGGTGCTGTGGCCGCTGAGCCGGCCGGGCCCGAGGTCCGCCGCCCGCTCCAGGAGCCGGCCCCGCAGCTCCGACTTTACCGCCGCGCTGGCCCGGTGCGCGGCCAGCTCGGTCAGCCAGGCAACCAGGGCGCGCCCCAGAGCCACCGCGGCGAGCAGCGACAACGGGGTCCGCAGTGCCCCGCCGTCGAGCCCGTCCTCGAAGGCGCCGACCACGATCTCGGCGATGAGCATCGCCTGACCGACCACCAGCCCCGCTCCGAGGAGCCCCAGGGCCACCACCGCCGCGAGGAAGATGCGGGTGGAACGGGCGTACCGCAGCAGGCGCGGGTCGATCGGTTTCACGTGAAACATCCCCTCGGCAGGGTCGGGCAGGAGGTCCGGCGCGGTCTCAGTGCGCGTCGGAGATGTGCTGCGTACCGATGCGCTTGCGGAACACCCAGTACGTCCAGCCCTGGTAGAGCATGACGAGCGGCGTGGCCACGCCCGCGCACCAGGTCATGATCTTCAAGGTGTACGGGGTCGACGAGGCGTTGCTGACCGTGAGGCTCCAGGCGTCGTTCAGCGAGGACGGCATGACGTTCGGGAACAGCGTCAGGAAGAGCATCGCGACGGCCGCCGCGATGGTCACGCCCGACAGGGCGAACGACCAGCCCTCCCGGCCCGCCAGGTTGAGGCCGAGGGCCGCGACCAGCGCCACCACCGCGACGGCCATGGCGATCAGGCTCCAGCGGTCACCGCGCGAGACCTGGGTCCAGGTCAGGAAGACCAGGGCGAGCACGGCGGTCACCACGCCCAGCCGGGTCGCCAGCGCACGCGAGCGGTCCCTGATGTCCCCGACCGTCTTCAGCGAGGTGAAGACCGCTCCGTGGAAGGTGAAGAGGCTGAGGGTGACCAGGCCGCCGAGGATCGAGTAGACGTTGATCAGGTCGAGGAAGGTGCCGACGTACTCCAAGTTCTTGTCGATCTTCACCCCCTGGACGATGTTGGCGAAGGCCACGCCCCACAGGAACGCCGGGATCAGAGAGGTCCAGAAGATCGCGTGTTCCCAGTTGCTCTGCCACTTGTCCTCGGGCCGCTTGTGGCGGTACTCGAAGGCGACGCCCCGGATGATGAGGCAGACCAGGATGAGCAGCAGCGGCAGGTAGAACCCGGAGAAGAGGGTGGCGTACCACTCGGGGAAGGCGGCGAAGGTGGCGCCGCCGGCCGTGAGCAGCCAGACCTCGTTGCCGTCCCAGACCGGTCCGATCGTGTTGATCAGGACCCGCTTCTCGGTCCGGTCGCGGGCGAGCAGCTTGGTCAGGACGCCGACTCCGAAGTCGAAGCCCTCCAGGAAGAAGTAGCCGGTCCACAGGACGGCGATGAGTACGAACCAGACGTCGTGGAGTTGCATGATGCGGTCTCCTCAGCCTCAGTACGAGAAGGCCATCGGCCGGTCGGGGTTCTTGTCGTCCCCGCCGATCTTGGTGGGCGGGTTGAGGTCGTCCTCGGTCAGCTCGGGAGGACCTGCTTTGACGTACTTGACCAGGAGCTTGACCTCGATCACGGCGAGCACGGCGTAGAGCAGGGTGAAGCCGATCATCGAGGTGAGCACCTCACCCTGGGTCACTCCCGGCGACACCGCGTCGCGGGTGCGCAGGACTCCGTACACCACCCAGGGCTGGCGGCCCATCTCGGTGAAGATCCAGCCCCACGAGTTGGCGATGAGGGGGAAGCCCATGGTCCAGAGGGCGACGACCCAGTAGAGGTGGGTGAACCGGGGGCTCAGCGCCTTCTTGAAGAGGACCAGGTGCGGGACCTCGTCCTCGCCGGTGCGCAGGGCCGGCGGCAACAGGAAGCGCTTGCGGGTCAGCCAGAGCCCCAGCATGCCGACTCCGAGGGAGGCCATACCGAAGCCGATCATCCACCGGAAGCCCCAGTAGGCGACGGGAATGTTCGGCCGGTAGTCACCGGGGCCGAACTTCTCCTGCTCGGCCTTGTTGACGTCGTTGATACCGGGAACGAAGGACTCGAAGTTGTTGTCGGCCAGGAAGGACAGCAGGCCGGGGATCTCGATCGCGACCTTGTTGTGGCCCTTGTCGACGTCGCCGTAGGAGAAGACGGAGAAGGGCGCGGGCGCCTCGCCGTCCCAGAGCGCCTCGGCGGCGGCCATCTTCATCGGCTGCTGCTTGAACATCACCTTGCCGAGGAAGTCACCGCTGATGGCGGTGCCCAGGCCGGCGATGATCATGACGACCAGGCCGAGCCGCAGCGAGGTGCGCATCACGGGGACGTGCCTCTTGCGGGCGAGGTGGAAGGCCGCGATGCCGACCATGAACGCGCCGCCGACCAGGAAGGCGGCCGTGATGGTGTGGAAGAACTGGGTGAGCGCGGTGTCCTGGGTGAGGACGCGCCAGAAGTCGGTGAGCTCGGCCCGGCCGCGCTCCTCGTTGATCCGGTACCCGACCGGGTGCTGCATCCAGGAGTTCGCCGCGAGGATGAAGTACGCGGACAGGACGGTGCCGATGGAGACCATCCACATGCAGGCCAGGTGGATCTTCTTCGGCAGCTTGTCCCAGCCGAAGATCCACAGGCCGATGAAAGTCGACTCGAAGAAGAAGGCGATGAGGGCCTCGAAGGCGAGCGGCGCGCCGAAGATGTCGCCGACGAAGCGCGAGTAATCGGACCAGTTCATGCCGAACTGGAACTCCTGGACGATGCCGGTGACCACGCCCATCGCGATGTTGATCAGGAAGAGCTTGCCCCAGAACTTCGTCGCCTTGAGGTACTTCTCCTTCTCCGTCCGCACCCACGCCGTCTGCAGGATCGCGGTCAGCGCGGCGAGCGAGATCGTCAGCGGAACGAACAGGAAGTGGTAGACGGTGGTGATGCCGAATTGCCATCGCGCCAGAGTCTCTGGCGCCAGAGCTAGGTCCACGTCCTCGTCTCCTTCGGGTCGCCGTGGTCACAGCGTCGGTTTTGCCGGGGCGCATCCCCACCCAAGTCAGGAGGTAACGGGACACGCTTGTGAACGCGTTCACATTCACAAGCATTATGGCGCACCGGCTTCGGCGACTTTCAGCCGGGGGTCCCCTAGCCAAGACATTCAACAGATTGTTGAATCTGCGCTATGAAGATTCGATTCTCCTGGCCCGCGGGCCATCTCACGGCGACCCTCGAAGACACTCCGACGAGCAAGGCCCTGACCGCCGCGCTCCCCATCTCGGCGTCCGCCAACCTCTGGGGCGAAGAGGTCTACTTCGACACCGGCGTCTGCGTGGCGCTGGAGGCCGACGCCCGCCAGGTGGTCGAGCCGGGCACGGTCGCGTTCTGGACCGAGGGGAACGCGCTCGCGCTGCCGTACGGTCCGACGCCCATCTCGCGCGGAGACGAGAGCCGCCTGGCGAGCCCGTGCAACGTGCTCGGCTCATTCGACGGCGACCCCCGCCTGCTGGCCACCGTCCGCGACGGCGACCCCATCCGCGTGGAGCTCGCGTAGCCCCGTCGGGCTCCCACCCGACGGGCGCCACGGCTCCGCCTCCGACCACCTCTCCTCGAAACCGAGGACTACCCCTCCGCGCGGAGCACTACAGCTCCGTGAACAGCACTACAGCTCCGTGAAGAGCGCTCCATCCGCTGAGAGCACTACATCTCCTTGAAGAAGGCCTCCGCCGTGTGCAGGAAGAGGTCGTTCGCCTCGGTCTCACCGATCGTGACCCGCAGGCCCTCGCCCGCGAAGGGCCGGACCACCACACCGGCCCTCTCGCAGGCCGCCGCGAACTCCACGGTCCGCTCCCCCAGCCGCATCCACACGAAGTTGGCCTGCGTGTCCGGAACGGTCCAGCCCTGCGCCAGCAGCGTGTCGTGCACCCGCGAGCGCTCGCCCACCAGCGCCCCGACCCGGCCCATCAGCTCGTCCTCCGCCTGCAGCGAGGCCACCGCGGCGTCCTGCGCGAGCTGGCTCACGCCGAAGGGCACCGCCGTCTTGCGCAGCGCCGCGGCCACCGGCTCGTGCGCCACGGCGAAGCCGACCCGCAGGCCGGCGAGCCCGTACGCCTTGGAGAACGTACGCAGCACGGCGACGTTGGGGCGGCTGCGGTAGAGCTCGATGCCGTCCGGGACGTCGGTGTCGCGCACGAACTCGCGGTACGCCTCGTCCAGCACCACCAGGATGTCCGAGGGGACCCGGTCCAGGAAACGTTCCAGCTCGGAGCGGCGCACCGCGGTACCGGTGGGGTTGTTGGGGTTGCAGACGAAGATCAGGCGCGTCCGGTCGGTGATCGCGGCGGCCATGGCGTCAAGGTCGTGCACGTCCCCGTCGGTCAGCGGGACCTGTACGGACGTCGCGCCGGAGATCTGCGTGATGATCGGGTAAGCCTCGAAGGACCGCCAGGCGTAGATGACCTCATCGCCCGGGCCGGCCGTCGACTGGATCAGCGACTGGGCCACGCCCACCGAGCCGGTGCCCGTGGCGATGTGCTCCACCGGCACCCCGAAGCGCTCCGCCAGCTCGTTCACCAGGCCGGTGCACGCCATGTCCGGGTAGCGGTTGAACCGGCCCGCGGCCGCGACCGCGGTCTCCAGGACACCCGGCAGCGGCGGGTACGGGTTCTCGTTCGAGGACAGCTTGAACGCCGCGGCCCCGCCCTCGGCGGCGGGCTTGCCGGGCTTGTAGGTGGGAATGCCGTCCAGCTCGGCGCGCAGCCTCGGGCTCTTCTCGCTCACCGCAGGTCCTCCTCGACCGTCCCGTCGACGACCCCGTCGACTCAATACTGCTCACCATATGAGGATTCCGCCGATCCGAGAATGGCGGGCGCCAGGAACACTGGGGGAGCGCACGCATATATGCGCGCGCCGGTGGCCCGCGCCGTGGCGCGCATCCCTCGTACAGGTGAGTTGCGGCGGGTCCGGAGCGGCTCCGTTTTGGCATGCTCTTACCCGCCGACAAGGCCCACCCTTGTCGCGAGCCGTCAAGGCCCTGCATTTCCAAGGTCATTGGGGGTGGCGAACCTTGCAGAATCGTGCCTGTCAACGCGTGCATATGCATCCGGACCACCCACCCCTCCGAGCCCTACTATCGGCTCGCCATGACAGCAGCAGGGAAGCACCAGGTGAGCCGGACCGAGACCACCCGGCGGGCCGGCGGCCGACAAGGCCGCGCCGGCATCAGAGACGTGGCCGCCGCGGCGGGCGTCTCCATCACGACCGTCTCCGACGCCCTCAATGGCAAGGGGCGGCTGCCGGACGCCACCCGGCGCCACGTCCGAGAAGTGGCCGACCGGCTGGGCTACCGCCCCTCCGCCGCCGCCCGCACCCTCCGTACCGGCAAGTCCGGCCTCATCGGCCTGACCGTGACCACGTACGGGGATGAACCTTTCACCTTCACCGAATTCGCCTACTTCGCCGAGATGGCCCGGGCCGCCACCTCCGCCGCGCTCGCCCGCGGCTACGCCCTCGTCATCCTCCCCGCCACCTCACGGCACGACGTCTGGTCCAACGTGGCCCTGGACGGCACCGTCGTGATCGACCCCTCCGACCACGATCCGGTCGTCAGCGAACTCGTCCGCCAAGGCCTGCCCGTCGTCTCCGACGGCCGCCCGGCCGGCACCCTCCCCGTCACCGCCTGGGTCGACAACGACCACGAGGCCGCCGTACTGGGCCTGCTCGACCACCTCGCCGCCGCCGGAGCCCGCCGCATCGGGCTCCTGACCGGCACCACCACCGACACCTACACCCGGCTTTCCACGACCGCCTACCTCAGCTGGTGCGAGCGCGTCGGACAAGATCCCGTCTACGAGTCCTACCCGGCCCACGACCCGTGCGCCGGCGCCGTCGCCGCCGACCGGCTCCTCGCCCGGCCCGACCGGCCGGACGCCGTCTACGGCCTGTTCGACCCCAACGGCACCGACCTGCTCGCCGCCGCCCGCCGCTACGGGCTGCGCGTCCCCGAGGACCTGCTCCTGGTGTGCTGTAGCGAATCGACCGTCTACGCGACCACCGAGCCGCCCATCACCACCCTCTCCCTGAAGCCGCGCCGCATCGGCACCGCCGTCGTGCAGCTGCTGATCGACGCGATCGAGGGGGTCGACACCGGTGGGCCCGTCGAACAGGTCGTCCCGACCGAGCTGATCATCCGTACCTCGTCCCAGCGCAGGACACCCCGGACCACCGTCAGCCCACCCCGCTCACCGGCCCAGGACTGACCTCCACAGGGCCACAACGGCGGGGCCGACAGCCCCGCCGAGGATTCGGCAACACCGATATCGGGAGAAAACGGCAGGAAGGACCGGCTCCGACCAGGATTCACCACCCCTGGTGCGTCACAGAGCGCGAGCCGCATTCCTATGATGGGCGCACGACATCACGGACCCTCCGCCCAGGAGGCCAGGAGGGTCCGCAGGTGTACGGCAGCGCGACGGTGGTGGAGGGGTCGATGACTCAGGGGGCCGGTCAGGGACCCGCGATGCGGACGGACACGCTGCGGGACTTCCGGGTGCCGGTCAGCGAACCCGGCCCGTACCCCGTGCCCGCCGGGCAGCCCGGCGAGGGAGCGGTGTACGGCGAGTACCCCGCCTACTACGCGGAGGGCGCGCCCGGGGCGGAGTTCCCCGGCGCCGAAGCCGAAGCCGAGGACGACGGCTACACGCCGACGCAGCGGGACCTGCCCGTCATCAGCCGTGGCGCGGTGCCCGGCGGACCCGGCGACACCGTCCAGGTCCAGTACGTGCCACAGGAAGCCCAGGCCGCCGGCCCCGGCCCCCTCTACGTGGTCGGCGACGTGCACGGATACCTCGACGAACTCATCGCCGAGCTCCAGGCCCAGGGCCTCATCGACGCCGATTGCCACTGGTCCGCCGGGAACGCCCGGCTCTGGTTCCTCGGCGACTTCACCGACCGCGGTCCCGACGGCATCGGGGTCATCGACCTCGTCATGCGGCTGTCCGCCGAAGCCGCCGCCGCGGGCGGCTACTGCAAGGCCCTGATGGGCAATCACGAACTGCTGCTCATCGGTGCCAAGCGGTTCGGCGACACGCCGGTGCAGTCCGGCGCCGGTACCGCCACCTTCCAGGCGGCCTGGCTGCTCAACGGCGGCCAGCGCAGCGACATGGACCGGCTGGAGGACGTCCACCTGCAGTGGATGTCCCGGCTGGACGCGGCCACCCTGGCCGACGGACACCTGCTCCTGCACTCCGACACCACCGCCTACCTCGACTACGGCGACTCCATCGAGGATGTCAACGACACGATCCACGAGCTGCTCAACCGCCACGACGCGGACATCACGTGGGACCTGTTCCGGAAGTTCACCAAGCGGTTCGCCTTCCGCGACGAGGAGACCGGCCCCGACGCCGTACGCGAACTCCTCGGCACCTACGGCGGCGGCCGCGTCGTGCACGGGCACAGCCCCATCCCGTACCTGCTCGGCGAAGTGGGCACCGAGGACGGTGACGAGTCGCGCGGCCCCGAGGCCGTGGACGGGCCGCACGTGTACGCCGACGGACTGGCCATCGCCATGGACGGCGGCGTCACCATGGCCGGCAAGCTCCTCGTCGTTCAACTACCTCTGAGCGACTGAGCGTTCTCGGAGCGGGGTATTTCAGCAAAGCCCCTGTCACCGCGTGGCAGGGGCGCTCTACCATCGCTCTGTCCGTAGCAGGCTCTCCTCCGTTTGTGCCGGCGCCCGGGTCTACGCGGGCATACCGGCTTCTACGGAGCATCGGGGGATGCACATGACCAGCGCTCCGCACCTGCTGACCGAAGACCGGCCCGAGTTCAACCGGCTCCTCGACGAGGCGTTGCGCACCGCGGACGAACGGCCCGAACTCGCCACTCTGGGCGAACGGCTGAACGCCGAACAACTGCGCACGATGGCCCTGGGCGCCACCGCCCTGCTCACCGCGGCGGCTGCCGCCGAGTACGACCATTACGTGAAGCTCCGCGAGGAGCTGCGCGACGCGGCCCTGAGATCGCCCGTCAGCGACGGCGAGGACGGGTTCGACGGCCAGGGCGACGGCGGCGGCGCCGGTGTGAGCGCCGTGGTCGGCGTCCTCGCCCCGGTCCTCGCGGGTACGGCCATGCTGATCTTCCTGCTGGTGGGCTACAGCCTGAAGCTGCTCGAACCCGCACCGGCGTTCGCCGACACCATGCTGACGGCGGGCTGGCTGTTCGGCGCGCTGACCGTGGCCGCCCTGCTCTTCGCGGTGATCGGACTGCTGGTGACCGCGATACGCAACGGCTCCACGGAGGTGGCCGCCGAGGAGACCGTGTCCCTGCCCGACGAGCTCTCCCGCGCGCGCGAGGCCTGGCGCCACGCCCTGCTGGAGCGAGGCATCGTGCCGTTCCTGCGGGACGCCCTGGCCGATCCGAGTGCCGGGCCGGGCTATCCCGTACCCCGCACCCCGGAGGCCGGACGCATCCCCAATCTGGGGTACTCCCGGCCCGACTTCAGCAGCCCGGGCACCCGCTCACAGGACCCCCGGCCCGGCTACACGCCCCCCGACTTCACCAGCCCGGACTTCGGCGGCCCGGAAACCGGCCCGGAGTAGCCCGGGCCCGCGCCCCGGCCCGTAGCTGTTTCACGTGAAACCACGACATCCCGTCGGTGTTTCACGTGAAACACCGACGGGATGCGCCTAGCCCGCGGACCGCTCGCTCAGCGGGCGCCGACGCCGATGGGTGTCCGTCAAGGCCGGGTGACGCCAGACCCCGTCCGGGTGGTACAGGTTCCCGCCCGGCGGAGCGATCTCGTCGATCCGGTCGAGCACCGCATCGTCCAGGACCAGGGCGGCGCCCTTCACCAGCGATTCCATCTGTTCCATCGTCCGCGGCCCGATGATGACGGAGGTGACCGCCGGATGTGCGACGGGGAAGGCGACCGCCAGCTCCGGAAGCGTGCAGCCGATCTCCTCGGCCAGCTCGACGAGCCGCTCCACGGCCTCCAGCTTGGCCATGTTGCCCGGGATCGCCGGATCGAAGCGCGCCGGGTGCAGCGCTGCCCGTCCCGAGGTCAGGTCCACGGGCCTGCCGAGACGCTGCTTGCCGCTCAGGAAGCCGGACGCGAGCGGACTCCAGGTCAGCACGCCCATCCCGTAGCGCTGGGCGACCGGCAGGACATTGGCCTCGATGCCCCGCGCGAGGATCGAATACGGCGGCTGCTCGGTCCGGAAGCGGGGCAGCGCCCGCCGCTCGGCGACGTGATGGGCCTCGACGAGTTCCTCGGCCGGGAAGGTCGAACACCCGAAGGACCGGATCTTTCCGGCCCTGACCAGGTCACCGAGGACGGCCAGTGTCTCCTCGACATCGGTCGTGTGGTCCGGCCGGTGCACCTGGTAGAGGTCGATCCAGTCGGTGTCGAGCCTGCGCAGGCTGTCTTCCACGGCCCGCGTGATCCACCGCCGGGAGTTCCCGCTGCGGTTGCGGCCCTCTCCCATCTGGAAGTGGACCTTCGTGGCGAGCACGACGTCGTCACGCCGCCCCTTGAGCGCCTTGCCGACGATCACCTCGGACTCGCCGGCCGAGTACATGTCCGCGGTGTCCACGAAGTTGATGCCCCGGTCGAGCGCGGCATGGATGATCCGGACGCACTCCTCGTGGTCCGGATTCCCCACCGCCCCGAACATCATGGTGCCGAGGCACTGCGCACTCACCTCGATGCCGGTCCCGCCCAGATTTCGGTATCGCATGGTCATGCGGCCGCACTCTAGGAGCTGGAGCGCACTCCAGCGCAAGAGCTTTCCGTGGCTCGTCCGGCCCCCTCCGGACACGTGCGGCTCCCGGACGGCGGTGGTCCGCCGCCCGGGAGCCGCACTCCCCCCGATGTGTCCGGTCAGTCCGCCAGTGGCAGGTACACCCGGTTCCCGGCGGCGGCGAACTCCGCGGACTTCTCCGCCATGCCCGCCTGGATCTCCTCGGCCTTCAGGTCGCCGCCGTGCTCGCGGCGGATGTCCTGGGAGATCTTCATGGAGCAGAACTTCGGACCGCACATGGAGCAGAAGTGCGCGGTCTTCGCGGGCTCAGCCGGAAGCGTCTCGTCGTGGAACTCGCGGGCCGTGACCGGGTCGAGGGCCAGGTTGAACTGGTCCTCCCAGCGGAACTCGAACCGCGCGTCCGACAGGGCGTCGTCCCATTCCTGAGCGCCCGGGTGGCCCTTGGCCAGGTCGGCGGCGTGGGCGGCGATCTTGTACGTGATCACGCCGGTCTTCACGTCGTCCCGGTTCGGCAGGCCCAGGTGCTCCTTGGGCGTGACGTAGCAGAGCATCGCGGTGCCCCACCAGGCGATCATCGCGGCGCCGATGCCGGAGGTGATGTGGTCGTATGCGGGCGCGACGTCCGTGGTGAGCGGGCCGAGCGTGTAGAACGGCGCCTCCTCGCAGATCTCCTGCTGGAGGTCGATGTTCTCCTTGATCTTGTGCATCGGGACGTGGCCCGGGCCCTCGATCATCGTCTGGACGTTGTGGCGCTTGGCGATCGTGTTGAGCTCGCCCAGCGTCTTCAGCTCCGCGAACTGCGCGGCGTCGTTGGCGTCCGCGATGGAGCCGGGACGCAGACCGTCGCCGAGCGAGTACGTGACGTCGTAGGTCGCCAGGATGTCGCAGAGTTCCTCGAAGTTCGTGTAGAGGAAGTTCTCCTTGTGGTGCGCCAGGCACCAGGCGGCCATGATCGAGCCGCCGCGCGAGACGATGCCGGTCTTGCGGCGGGCGGTGAGCGGCACGTAGGGCAGCAGCACGCCGGCGTGGACCGTCATGTAGTCGACGCCCTGCTCGGCCTGCTCGATGACCGTGTCCTTGTAGATCTCCCAGGTCAGCTCCTCGGCGCGGCCGTCGACCTTCTCCAGCGCCTGGTACAGCGGCACGGTGCCGATCGGGACGGGGGAGTTGCGCAGCACCCATTCGCGGGTGGTGTGGATGTTGCGGCCGGTCGAGAGGTCCATGACCGTGTCGGCACCCCACTTGGTGGCCCAGGTCATCTTGTCGACCTCCTCCTCGATGGAGGAGGTGACCGCGGAGTTGCCGATGTTGGCGTTGACCTTCACCAGGAAGCGCTTGCCGATGATCATCGGCTCGATCTCGGGGTGGTTCACGTTGGCGGGAAGTACCGCGCGGCCTGCGGCGATCTCCTCGCGGACGACCTCGGGGGAGACGTTCTCGCGGATCGCGACGTACTCCATCTCCGGGGTGATCTCACCACGGCGGGCGTACGCGAGCTGCGTGACGGCGGCGCCGCCGCGACCGCGTCGGGGCTGGCGGGGGCGGCCGGGGAAAACCGCGTCGAGGTTCTTGAGGCCGCCGCGCGGCGAGGTGTGCTTGATGCCGTCGTCCTCGGGGCGCACGGGACGGCCCGCGTACTCCTCGGTGTCACCGCGGCCGATGATCCAGTTCTCGCGCAGGGGTGCCAGGCCCCGGCGCACGTCGGTCTCGATCTGCGGGTCGGTGTACGGACCGGACGTGTCGTAGAGCGTGACGTCCGTGCCGTTGGTGAGGTGGACCTGGCGGACCGGCACCCGGATGTCCGGGCGGGAGCCCGCCAGGTAACCCTTGTGCCAGCCGGGCTGGCGCTCGGTCTGGCCGTCGGCGTCCTGGCTGACGGCAGGCGTGCGTGCGTCCTGAATGGTCATGAGACCTGATCTCCCTACGCCGGCATTACCCGGTAACAGGTTCGGCGGTCGACGCAGCCTCTTCCCGTACGCCTTGTCATGCGCGTACGGTGATCAGCGCCCTCTCAGCCCGGTGCTCCGAGCTCCCGCGTTGTGCAAAGGTGCCCCCACGCTAGCGCCACCTGTGGCGTGCTGAACAGTGGGCCCCCTCATCTCTTGCGATGATCTGCCGGTGACGTCCTCGCCGCAGCGCCCCAACGAACCCACGGACCACCACGGCCACACCGGTCACGAGCACACGCCTCACGGACCGGCGGCCGGTGCCTCCCACGGCCATGCGCACGGCCACAGTCATGGCCACGGGCCGGCGGCCCCCGTCTCCAGGCACCTGCGCAGGGTCATCGCGGCGGTACTGATCCCCTTCGCCGCCGCCGTCTTCATCGGCATGGCAGTGCTCTGGCCGGGCGGGGCCCCGGCACACGAACGGACCGGGGTGGGCTTCGACCGTCAGACCCAGCAGGGCACGGTCGTCGCTTTGGCGAAGGTCGACTGCAAATCGGTGAACGCCTCGCAGGTGCCGCCGACCGGCGACACCTCCACCCCCGAGGGACGCGAGGCGCAGGCCGCGCAGACCGGCGAGTGCAAGAAGGCGACCGTCGAGGTCGGCAGCGGCCCGGACAAGGGCCGGGCCTTCTTCGAGATCGTCCAGCCGGGCGCGCCGCGGCAGTTGGAGAAGGGCCAGGAGGTGGTGGTCGCGTACGCGCCGGACGCCCCGCACGACCTCCAGTATTCCGTGATCGACGTGAACCGGAAGTGGCCGATCACGCTGCTGGCCGCGATCTTCGCGGTGGCGGTCGTCGTGGTCGGACGGATCCGCGGCGTCTTCGCCCTCATCGCGCTGGTGGTCAGCTTCGGGATCCTGACGCTGTTCATCCTCCCGGCGATCCTCCAGGGCTCGAACCCTCTGCTCGTCGCGGTCATCGGAGCCAGCGCGATCATGCTGATCGCCCTCTACATGTGCCACGGGCTGACGGCCAGGACCTCGGTCGCCGTCCTCGGAACCCTCGCCTCCCTGCTGTTGATCGGGCTGATGGGCTCGCTGTTCGTCGACTGGGCGTTCCTGAGTGGCAACACGGACGACAACACCGGACTGATCCACGGCCTCTACCCGTCCATCGACATGAGCGGTTTGCTGCTCGCGGGTGTGATTATCGGTTCCCTCGGCGTGCTCGACGACGTGACCGTGACGCAGACCTCGGCCGTCTGGGAACTCCACCAGGCCGACCCGAAGATGGGCTCGCGGGCCCTGTACGGGGCGGCCATCCGGATCGGCCGCGACCACATCGCGTCGGTGGTCAACACCCTGGTGCTCGCCTACGCGGGCGCCGCACTGCCCTTGTTGCTGCTGTTCTCCATCGCGAACAGCAGTATGGGGTCGGTGGCCAACAGCGAGCTCGTCGCGGAGGAGATCGTACGGACCCTCGTGGGGTCGATCGGGCTCGTGGCCTCGGTCCCCATGACGACGGCGCTCGCGGCACTGGTGGTCTCCGCCGACCGGCCGGGACATCCGGCCTCCGGCGCGCCCGCGAAGCCGGGTCGCGGCGGCCGGGGCCGTCGGCGCAAGCGCTGACGGGGTCGGGTCCTCACACTCACGGGTCGAACACGTACGGGCAGGGACGCAAGGGCGCACGCGGCGCGCGACGACGGGTGGCCGGGGGCCGACGGCCGTTTCCTCAGCCGGCGTTCTGCTCGTTCTGCCGCGACCCGGCGAGGATCTTGCCGAGCTCCTCGTCGAGGTTCTCCTCGAAGTCGCCGAGGCTGCGCTCCTGACCCAGCGGAACCAGCCGGTCGGTGCGGTCCAGGAAGGCGACGAGCGGCGCCGCGCTCGCGCGGAACAGGGCCCGGTCCCCGGCGACCTGCAGCCGGATGTGGACGTCGGACAGTCCCTCCGGGTGGGTGGGGGCGATGTGCACGTCCCCGTCGCCGCACGGCTTGTTGATGCCGTCGAGCAGCAGTTCCCGGCCGAACGCCCACGTCACCGGGGCGTCGCCGGGGAGGTGGAAGGTCAGGCGCACCGCGTAGGGGTCGCGGGACTCGTACCGGAGCTCCACCGGGATCCGGAACGAGAGTTCCTCGGAAACGAGGAAGCTCATCATGACCTCTGCCTGTACCGACTCGCGCATTGCCTACCCCGTTGTTGTGGAAGTGGCCGGAATGGTCCCTCTAGGCCGTCTTGACAAGGGTGGGGGAAGCGCCCGCAGATCACAAGGAGTGAGTTTTCAGATACTGATAGAGAAAGAGAGGCTGCTCAGCAGCGCGCCGACTTCTCGACGCAGACGATCGACTACGGACAGCAACCGATCCTCTTGGTGCAAGGGAAGAGAAATGGCCATCGTCGCAGCGGTGTCGCCGGCGGTGATCGGGATGGCGGCGCACACCGTTCCGAGGGAGTACTCCTGCCGCTCGATCACGGGCTGCATCCGTTCCAGCGAACCGATGCGCGCTTCCAGGGCGGCCATGTCCCGCACGGTGTAAGGGGTGATGGCCGCCACGGGGTGGCGGTCGTAGTAATCCTTGCGCGTCTTCTCGTCGAGCTGGCCGAGCAGGCACTGCCCGATGGCGTGCGCGTGACCGGTCTCGCGGAAATCGGCCCACTCCTCGCAGGCCGGGGCGGCCGGGGAGTCGCTGACGCCCACCACCTCGATCTCCCCCTCGCGGTAGACCGCGAAGTAGACGGGCGCGCCGACGGCGTCGCGGAAGTGCGCGAGCGAGTCGAGGATCATGCTGCGACGTTTCTGCTGGAGCCCACCACCGGCCAGCCGGCCGGTCGCGTCGCCGAGCAGGAACACCCCCCTCTCCCTGCGCAGATAGCCCTCATGCGTCAGGGTGCGCAGCAGGTGGTAGGCCGTGGGGAGCGGGAGCCCGGCTTCGCGCGCCAGTTGTTTCGCCGGAGCTCCCCCGCCATGGGATCCCACCGCTTCCAGCAGCCGCAGCGCCCGCTGCACCGAACCGATGAGGGTCGGCACGCCGGCGTTGTGGACCGAAGACAATGCTCACCCCCAGGGAACGGCGCAGATCGCGACCCTATCCAGCGGTGTGGGGGCGTGGGCGATTTGGCCGGTGCCGTTCCCCCTCCTGGGTCAATCCGCTTACCGCTCCCGAGTGGTTGCCCGTAACGGGAGGCCCTGTCGCTCCCGCTGGAGACCCCTGCCTCCGCGGGCGTCCTACCAGTCGCTGGAGGAGGCCTTCGCGCCGCGGCCCGTGAACTTCTTGACCACGAAGATCAGACCGCCGACGAGGGCGACGAAGAGCAGCGCCTTGAAGGCGAAGGTGATCAGCGTGCTGAGGATGCTGAGGATCACCCCGCCGAAGACGAACAGCGCCAGCAGCGGAACGGCCACCCACTTGACCCACCAGGGCGTGCCCGCGAACGTCGCTCGGATGCCGTCCATGTTCCTACCTCTTCCTCGTCCGTGACTTCCTGCTCCGATGCTAGGAGCGCGCGGCCGGCGGCGGGGGACCGCGAGCCCCCGGAACCCCCTGATCCACCCCCTAGGGGCTCAGGGTCCGCGACCCTCAGCCCCTCGGACCGCTCAGCCCTCCGGCGGGGAGAAGACCACCATCACCTTCAACGGCTCGGTGATGTGGTGGAACTTGTGGGGCACCCCGGCCGGCACGTAGACGACGCTGCCGTTCGCCACCGCCGTCGTCTCCTCTCCGACCGTGATCGAGGCACGTCCGCTCACCACGAAGTACACCTCGTCCTGTCGGTGCGGCTGCTGCGGGTCGCTCTGCCCGGCTTCCAGGGCGTACAGCCCCACCGACATGTTGCGCTCGCGCAGGAACTGGAGGTAGGCGCCGTCATTGGCGGCCCGTTCCGCTTCGAGCTCGTCCAGCCTGAAGGCCTTCATCCTTGTCGTGCCCCTCGCCCTGGTTCGGTGATGTCGTGGGATCCGCTGATCTGCCGATGTCCCACCGGGATCTTCTCTGCCACGATCAGACACATGACGAATTTCGTAGTCAAGACGCTCGCCAACGCGGCGGCCCTCGCCGTCGCCGTCTGGCTGGTCTCCGGAATCACTCTCGACGACGGCAGCAGTACGGGCCGCCGCGCCCTCACCCTGATCCTGGTGGCGCTGGTCTTCGGCCTCGTCAACCTGATCGTCAAGCCCGTGGTCAAGCTGCTGTCGTTCCCGCTGTTCGTCCTCACCCTCGGCCTGTTCACGCTCGTCGTGAACGCGCTGATGCTGATGCTGACCTCCTGGCTGGCCGAGAAGTTCAGCCTCAGCTTCCACGTCGACGGCTTCTGGACCGCCGTCCTCGGCGGGCTCATCATCTCGCTCGTCTCCTGGGCCTTGAACCTGGCCCTCCCCGACAAGGACTGAGCGGGCCTCCGCAGAACGCCGCACGCACCGCCCCGAAGGAGACCACCCCGTGAACGATCACCCCGGCGTCGGGGCCCCCGCCACCGACCGATTCGCGGACGCCGGCCGGTACGCGGACGCCACGCGCGCCGTGCGCGCCGGACTGCCCGAGCCCGTCAAGAACGAACCGCCCCTGCCCGGGCCGGTCTTCGCAGCCCACTTCCACCTCCCCGGTGACGTGGCGGGCCCGTACACCTACGGCCGCGACACCAACCCCACCTGGACCCTGCTGGAGCGCGCCATCGGGGAACTGGAGGCGCCCGGCCGGGAGGTGGACACCATCGTCTTCGCCTCCGGCATGGCCGCGATCTCCGCCGTCCTGCTCTCCCAGGCCCGTACCGGTGACACCGTCGTCCTGCCCGACGACGGCTACCAGGCGCTCCCCCTGGTCCGCGAGCAGCTGGAGGCGTACGGGATCCACGTGCGCACCGCGCCGACCGGCGAGGACGCACAGCTCACCGTCCTCGCCGGGGCCCGGCTGCTGTGGATCGAGACCCCCTCCAACCCCGGCCTCGACGTGTGCGACGTACGCCGTCTCGTGGCGGCCGCACACGAGGGCGGCACCCTCGTCGCCGTCGACAACACCCTCGCGACCCCGCTCGGGCAACGGCCGCTGGAGCTCGGCGCCGACTTCTCCGTCGCCAGCGGCACCAAGGGGCTGACCGGCCACGGCGACCTGCTCCTCGGTTACGTCGTCTGCCGCGACCCCGCCCTGGCCGCGGACGTCCGCCGCTGGCGCAAGATCGTCGGCGCGATCCCGGGGCCGATGGAGGCCTGGCTCGCCCATCGCTCGCTGGCCACCATCCAGCTGCGCACCGAGCGCCAGTGGGGCAACGCCCTGGCCGTCGCCGAGGCACTGGCCGACCGGCCCGAGGTGACCGGGCTGCGCTATCCGGGCCTGCCCTCGGACCCCTCCCACAAGACGGCGACCCGGCAGATGAGCGGCTTCGGCTCGGTCGTCTCCTTCGTCCTGCCCGACCGCGCCCACGCGGAACGCTTCATGTCCGCTCTGCGCCTGGTGGAGGACGCCACGAGTTTCGGCGGAGTACGGTCCACCGCCGAACGGCGCGGACGCTGGGGCGGCGACGCCGTGCCGGAGGGCTTCATCCGCTTCTCCGCCGGCGCCGAGGACCCGACGGACCTGGTCGCGGATGTCCTGCGGGCCCTTGCCCTGTCAGGCGCCGGGGCCTGAACGGAACGGGGTAGCCGGTCCGAGCCTCCCCCCTGGTGGCTCGGACCGCCCCGGGTTCCTTGGCCGAAGAACCACGTGAACAAGGCTAGTTGACCCAGCGTCAGAGTCCAATCACGGTAACGACAGGGGCCTATCGACATATTTATAGTTGAAGGCCCCCACCGAGAGGGGCCGCCATGGACCTGGCCCTGCTGCGCACCTTCGTCGCCGTCCACCGGGCCGGCTCCTTCACCCGGGCCGCCACGCTGCTCGGGCTGTCCCAGCCCGCCGTCACCTCACAGATCCGCACCCTGGAGCGACAGCTCGGTCGGCCCCTCTTCCACCGCCGCGCGCGCGGCGTCACCCCCACCGCCGTCGGCGACGAACTGGCCCACAAGGCGGCCCCGCACCTCGACGCGCTGCTGTGGATCACCGAGACCGAACGCTCGGCCACCGGCACCTCGCGCACCCTGCACCTCGCCGGTCCCCCCGAGTTCCTGTGCCTGCGGGTACTGCCCGCCCTGGCCCCGCTGGTCGGACAGGGACAGAGCCTGCGCACCGCCCTCGCACCCGACGCGCGCGAAACCCTCGACGGGCTGGCCTCCGGGCAGCACGACCTGGTCGTCACCACCTCCCGGCCGCGCGGCGCGCTGTTCACCGCGAGCCCGCTCTGCGACGAGGAACAGGTCCTGGTGGCCGCGCCCTACTGGGCCGCCCTGACCGATCCGGACGAACTGAGCGCGAAGGGACCGGCCGCCCTCGACGGGATCCCGGTCGTCGAGGTCCACGAGAGCCTGCCGCTGGTCACCCGCTACTGGGCCGCCGTGTTCGACTCCGTACCCGACTGCACCGCCACCGTCGTCGTACCCGACCTGCGGGCGGTACGGGAATGCGTCCGGGCGGGCGCCGGCCTCGCCGTCCTGCCCCGCTACCTGTGCGGCGACGCCCTCGCCCGCGGGGAGATCGTCGCCCTGCTGGAGCCCGCCGTGCCGCCGCTGCGCACCTGGTTCCTCGCCGCGCGGACCGGCGGCCTGGCCCTCGCACACCTCGCCCGCGCCCACGACCGCCTGCTGCGCGCCGCCGCGCACTGGTGAGCCGCCGGGTTCCGGACCGTGGCGCGTTTCAGAAGCGGAGTCCTGGGCCACTCTTCTCCCATGACCGAACGACCCGTGGTCAAACGCACCGCCCGCGCGATCCTGCTCGACGGTGACGACCTGATCCTCATCAAGCGCACCAAGCCCGGCGTCGACCCCTACTGGCTCACGCCGGGCGGGGGAGTGGAGGCCTCGGACGCCACCGTCGTCGACGCCCTCCACCGAGAACTCCACGAGGAGCTCGGCGCCAAGATCACCGACGTGGTGCCCTGCTTCGTCGACACCGTCGAGCACATCGCCTCCGGCGGCGTGACCGGCGTGAAGGTACAGCACTTCTTCGTCTGCCACCTGGAGTCGATGGACCTCACCCAACGCCACGGACCCGAGATCGACGAACCCGAGGGCGAGTACGAGATCGTCCGCGTGCCCTTCAGCCGGGTCGGCATCGCCGCGGTCCACCTGGTGCCGCTCTCCCTGCGCCACTACCTCGACGGCAACATCGAGGGGGTGCGCGCCATGCACGCCCCCGACCTGGGCTGACCGCTCGGGGAGCGGGCGGGCCCGCGTCGGACTCAGCCGGCCGCGCCCGCCAGCTCCTCGATCGCGTCGTGACGGATCCGCTCTCCGGGGATCCCGATCCGCTTGAGGGCGTCCACACCGTTGCGGATCATCGCGGGCGGCCCCGAGACAAAGGCGTCGTACGAACTCCACGGCCCGTTTTCGCCGACCGCCTGCGGCAGCTGGCCCGCCAGCCCCTCACCGATCACCGGGCGCACCGACAGCCACGGGTGGGAGCGCTGCAGGCCCAGCAGCGTGTCCTTGTCGTAGAGGTCGTGGTCGCTGCGCGCCCCGAAGAAGACCTCCATCGGCCGCCGCGCGCCGTGTCCGGCGACATCCTCGATCAGTGCCTTGATCGGCGCGATGCCGGTTCCCCCGCCCAGACAGAGCATCCCGTTGTCGGTGCTGTGGTCCACCACCATCGACCCGGCGGGCGGGCCCAGCCGCAGGACGTCGCCCGGCCGGGCGTGCCGCACCAGGGCGTTGGAGACCCAGCCCGCCGGGACGGCCTTGACGTGGAAGGACAGCAGTCCGTCGGCGCGGGGCGCCGAGGCGAAGGAGTAGTGCCGCCACACCCGGGGCCACCACGGGGTCTCCAGGCTCGTGTACTGCCCGGCGAGGAAGGGGTAGGGCTGGTCGGGACGGACCGTCAGCACCGCGATGTCCGAGGTGCGCAGATCGTGGGAGACCACCTCCGCGTGCCACCAGGCCGGGGTCGCGGCCTCCTCGGCCGCCGCGTCGATCATGGTCTGGGAGATCGCGGTGTAGGCGCGGACCCACGCCGCCTCGGTCTCCGGCCCCCAGACGGCTTCGGCGTACCGGGCCAGCGCCCCGATCAGGGCCTCGCCCACCACCGGGTAGTGGCCGGCCATGGTGCCGTACTTGCGGTGGCCGGTGCCGAGGCGGCGCAGGTACGGGGTCAGCACCGCCGGGTCGTCGATGTGCTCGGCGGCGGTGAGCAAGGCCTTCAGCAGCCGGTCCCGCTGGGTGTCCATGGCTGCCGGGAACATCTCCCGGACCTGCGGATGGCGGGTGAAGACCAGGGCGTAGAAGTACGAGGTCATCTTGTCGGCGACGGGTGCGATCTCCGCGAGGGTCCGGCGGATGAGCACGGCGTCCGGGGAGGGCTCGATCGCACCGCCCCCGGAGGGTATCCGGCCCGTCGGTCTGGCCGATCTGGTGGGCGGAGCGTCCATGCGGTGCCTCGCTTCGAGCATGTCGGTCGGGTCTGCGCGCGCCCGGTCTCGCATCTGTGGTTCCGGGTTTCACAGCGTGCCAGCCGGCCGGAGGCACTGCGGGGGAATGGGAAAACCCGCGTTCGCAGGCTCCTTCCACCTTAAGATGCTCTGGCTGCCGGGCGAAGAGGTGCCGCACCCTCATAGGTACCAAGGCTGGTGCCGGTGTTTCATGTGAAACAACAGCCTGCCCGACGGCAGCGGAGCGATGTTTCACGTGAAACGACCGCCTCGGCGACGGGAGCGGTCGGTGTTTCACGTGAAACACCGACCGGTCGGACCTTCCCAATCCCCTGGACGCCCCCCGAGCGAATGATCCACTCTGGGCCGGTGACACCAACACCGCTCATCGATCTACCCGTCCGTTCGCTGCACCCGGGCGACCGCCGTCACTGCGCTGACCTGTCCGAGGACCGCGGCTGGCTCCGTGAGGACCACAAGTGGGGACTGCTTCTGGCCGCCGGAACCGGCTACGGCGTCGACGCACCCGACGGCCGTGGGCTGGCCGCGGCCTGTGTCGTCACCCGGTACGGGGACAGCCCGGCAAAACCGGACCTCGCCGCCATCGGCATGGTGCTCGTCGCCGACCGGTACGCCCGCCAGGGCCTCGGACGCCGCCTGATGGCGCACGTCTGCGACGAGGTCCTCGCCGGCGTCCCGCTCACCCTGCACGCCACCCCGTACGGCCGCCCGCTCTACGAGGAGCTCGGTTTCGACACCACGGGCCGGGCGGAAATGGTCCGGGGCCCCTTCCGCCCCGAGCCCGGCGCCACCCCCGCCGTTCCGGTCCGGCCGGCCACGGCCGAGGACCTCGCACGGATCGTCCGCCTGGACACGGAGGTGTTCGGCACCGACCGGACCCACATCATCACGCGGCTGCCCGCCTTCGCCGACAAGGTGCTCGTCGCGGAGGACGGCGCCGGCCGCCTCATCGGCTACGCCGCCCTCTGGCCCAACATGGACACCCATGTCGTCGGCCCGTTGATCGCCCGTGACACCGCCACGGCCAAGGCCCTGGTGACCGCCCTGGCAGCCACCACCGACCGGCCCCTGCGCACCGACGTCGACGTCCGCCACGAGGAACTCCTGTCCTGGCTCAAGGACCGCGGTCTGGAGTCCCTGGCTTTCAACACCGTGATGACCCGGGACGTCCCCGGCCTGCCCGGTGACTGGACGCGCCGCTGGGCGCCGCTGACCGTTGCCGCGGGCTGACGACAGACAGAAAGGCACCACCCCATGACCGAGACCCCCTCGCCCACGGCCCCCGCGACCGAGGCGCCCGAGCTGAGCATCCGGCCCGCCACAGAAGCGGACCTGCCCGCCATCGTCGCCATGCTCGCCGACGACCCGCTGGGTGCGACCCGCGAGTCCCCGGACGATCTGACTCCGTACGTCACCGCCCTGAAGCGGCTGACCGACGACCCCCACCAGCACGTCGTCGTCGCCGTCCGCGCTGACCGGGTGGTGGGCACCCTCCAGCTCACGATCGTGCCGGGCCTCTCCCGCAAGGGGGCCACCCGCTCCATCATCGAAGGGGTCCGGGTCCACGCCGACGAGCGCGGCAGCGGTCTGGGCACCCGGTTCATCGAATGGGCCGTCGAGCGGTCCCGGGCGGAGAACTGCCAACTGGTGCAGCTCACCTCGGACGTCACGCGCACCGACGCCCACCGCTTCTACGAGCGGCTCGGCTTCACCGCCTCCCACGTCGGGTTCAAGCTCCAGCTCTGACGGCCCGGGCTCCGACCGGACCACCGTGTAGGACGGGCCGTTGTCAGCGGTCCGTCCTACGATCCGGAGGGTGAGCCGCAGCCTCCCCCTCGTCACCGTCGCCGAACGCCGCAACCGACTGGGCCGGCGGCACCGCCTGGCTCCGTCGGCCCGCGCCGCCACCGTCACCGGGGCGGCGGACGCCGTCGTCGCCCTGCACGCCACCGACGCCGCCAGCCTCTACCTCTCCGTCCGGGCCCGCTTCACCGGCGGCGGCCCGGCGCAGATCGAGCGGGCCCTGTACGAGGACGTCAGCCTGGTCCGCCTCCTGAGCATGCGGAACACCCTCTTCGCCGTATCCGCCGAGCTCGCCCCCTTCGTGGACGCGTCCACCGCCCGGGGCATCGCCGCGAAGGAACGCCGGTCCCTCCTCAAGCACCTCGCCGAGGACGGCCAGGGCCTCGACGCCGACTGGCTGGCCGCGGCCGAGGCGGCCACCCTCGACGCCCTCGACACGGGCGGCCCGGCGACCGGCAGTCAGCTCTCAGCGGCCGTCCCCGCCCTCGGGCAGAAGATCACCATCGGCCGGGGCAAGACGTACGGGGCGGAGACGGGAGTCGCCACCCGGGTGATCCGGCTGCTGGCCGCCGACGGCCGGATCCGCCGGGACCGGCCCCGAGGGGGGTGGACCTCCAGCCAGTTCCGCTGGGTACACACAGAGCCGTGGCCTCCCGTACCCGTCCTGGAGGCCCGGGCCGAAATCGCCCGCCGCTGGCTCGGCGCCTACGGGCCCGCCACCGAGGCCGACCTCAAGTGGTGGACCGGCTGGACCCTCACCGAGGTGCGCCGCGCCCTGGCCGCCGTGGGCCCCGAGGAGGTACGGCTCGACGACGGAAGCACCGCGCTCGTCTCCCCCGGCGACACCCTGACCGAACCGGCGCCGGAACCCTGGGCGGCGCTGCTGCCGGCGCTGGACCCCAGTGGCATGGGCTGGGCCGACCGGAGCTTCCACCTCGACCCCGCCCACCGGCCCGCCCTGTTCGACTACGCGGGCAACATCGGCCCGACGGTGTGGTGGAACGGCGAGATCATCGGAGGCTGGGCCCAGCGCCCCGACGGGGAGGTCGTCTGGCGGCTGCTCGCCGATCCCGGCGGAGAGGCCGCCGAGGCGGTCGCCGCGGAGGCCGCCCGGCTCGCCGACTGGGTGGGCGGCGCCCGCGTCACCCCCCGGTTCCGCACCCCGCTGGAACGCGAACTCTCCGCCTGAGCGGGACCCCTCAGCCGATGCCCCGCCAGCCCTGCGGGTCCACCCCGCCGGGCACCGGGGCCTCGGGGTCGTAGGGCTCGCGCGTGAACACGAACGACCCGAGGTCGAGGTGGCTCGGCGTACCGTCGTCGCGGCGCACGGCGCGCAGGGTCTCCCCCGCGTAATAGCCCGTCAGGCCGGTCCAGCTGCCGTCCGCTTCGGCGCGGAAACGGGCGGCGCGGCCGCTTCCGCCGGCCGGTCCCAGCTCCAGCGAGCCGTCCGCGCGCAGCCGCAGCACCTGCGCCGTGGTGCCCCAGTACCAGATTCCGCCCAGTTCCAGCGGTACGCGGTCGGCTTCCCGGAACGGCCGCCACGGCTCGGGGAAGCGCGGTTCCGCGTCCGCGACGATCCCGATCAGGTCGGTGGCCACGGTCGAAGCGGACACGCCCGAGGTGCAGTTCGACAGGACCACCGCCGCCAGGTCCTCGTCCTCGCTCAACCAGAGCCCCGCGACGAATCCCGGCAGGGAACCACCGTGGCCGGCGAGCCGCCGACCGCCGCGGTCCTCCAGTTGGAGACCGAACCCGTAGCCGCCCTCGACGGTGCCGGGCGCGGACGTGGCCGCCGGGGCGCGCATCTCCCGTACGCTCGCCGCGCCGAGCACTCGCTCGTCGCCCCGCAGCAGGAAGTCCGCGAACCTCGCCAGATCCCTGGTCGTGGACCACAGCTGTCCGGCCGGGGCCATCACCCCGAGGTCTTCCGCGGGCTCCGGCATCATCACGTCCGCCCACGGGTGCACCGCCCAGCCGCCGGCGTGCGGGGCGAGCGGCGCACCGCTCGTGCGGTCCAGACCCAGCGGCTCCAGCACCTCGGCCCGCAACACCTCTTCCCAGGGCTTCCCGCGCAGTGCCTCCACGAGCGACCCGAGCAGGGTGTAGCCGGGGTTCGAGTAGTGGAAGACCCGTCCGGGCGCGTGCTTGAAGGGCTCCTCGCCCAGGACCTCCGCCAGCCCCGGCCGCAGCCCGGCCGGTGAACGCTCCCACCAGGGGCCCGGCGTCTCGGCCGCCAGCCCGCCGGTGTGGGCGAGCAACTGGGCGACGGTCACCCCGTCGGCGCCGGTCCCTGGCAGGTGCCTGTCCAGCGGGTCCGACAGGTCCAGCAGCCCCTCGTCGCGCAGCCGCATCACCAGTACGGCCGTGAAGGTCTTGGTGATCGACCCGATCCGGTACTGCACGTTCCCGTCCGGCCCGTGGCCCGCGACGGAGGTCGCGGAGCCCTCCCAGACCAGCTCCCCGCCACGCGAGACGGCTGCCACCAGCGACGGAGTCCGCCCCTGGCTCTGCGCCACGGCGATCCGGTGCCGCAGCGCACGCCGGGTGGAGGGGAGCAGTTCCAGATCTTCAGAAAGGGCGTCCATGATCGGATGCTATGTGTTGGCCATGTCCACGAACCGCGAATAATGGCCCTGGAAGGCCACGGTGATGGTGGCCGTGGGGCCGTTACGGTGCTTGGCCACGATCAGGTCGGCCTCGCCCGCGCGGGGCGACTCCTTCTCGTACGCGTCCTCGCGGTGGAGCAGGATCACCATGTCGGCGTCCTGCTCGATGGATCCGGACTCACGCAGGTCGGAGACCATCGGCTTCTTGTCGGTGCGCTGCTCGGGGCCACGGTTCAGCTGAGACAGCGCGATCACCGGCACCTCCAGCTCCTTGGCGAGGAGCTTGAGGTTTCGGGACATGTCCGAGACCTCCTGCTGACGGCTCTCGGGGCGGCGCGAACCGCCCGACTGCATCAGCTGGAGGTAGTCGATGACGACCAGGGAGAGGTCGTTGCGCTGCTTGAGCCGACGGCACTTGGCGCGGATCTCCATCATCGACAGGTTCGGGGAGTCGTCGATGTACAGCGGGGCGGCCGAGACGTCGGGCATGCGGCGGGCGAGCCGGGTCCAGTCGTCGTCGGTCATGGTGCCCGAACGCATGTGGTGCAGCGCCACCCGGGCTTCCGCCGACAGCAGGCGCATCGCGATCTCGTTGCGGCCCATTTCGAGGGAGAAGATGACGCTGGGCAGGTTGCTCTTGATCGAGCAGGCGCGGGCGAAGTCCAGCGCGAGAGTCGACTTGCCCATGGCGGGACGGGCCGCGATGACGATCATCTGGCCCGGGTGCAGGCCGTTGGTGAGGGAGTCGAGGTCCGTGAAGCCGGTGGGCACGCCCGACATCTGGCCGGAGCGCGATCCGATCGCCTCGATCTCGTCGAGCGCGCCCTCCATGATGTCGCCCAGGGGCAGGTAGTCCTCGGATGTCCGCTGCTCGGTGACGGCGTAGATCTCGGCCTGCGCGCTGTTGACGATCTCGTCGACGTCGCCGTCCGCCGCGTATCCCATCTGCGTGATCTTCGTGCCGGCCGCTACCAGCCGGCGCAGGACGGCCCGCTCGTGGACGATCTCCGCGTAGTACTCGGCGTTCGCCGCCGTCGGCACGGACTGCACCAGGGTGTGCAGGTACGAGGCCCCGCCCACCTTGCTGATCTCGCCGCGCCGGGTGAGTTCCGCGCCGACCGTGATGGGGTCGGCCGGCTCGCCCTTGGCGTACAGGTCGAGGATGGCCTGGTAGATCGTCTCGTGCGAGGGACGGTAGAAATCGTGGCCCTTGAGGACCTCGACCACGTCGGCGATCGCGTCCTTGGACAGCAGCATGCCGCCGAGGACCGACTGCTCGGCGTCGAGGTCCTGGGGGGGAACGCGCTCGAAGCCGCTTCCGCCGCCGTCCCACGCGCCGCCCTCGCGGCCCTGGTCGTCCCCGCGGCCGCGGGCTTCGCCGTTACGGCGCGTGCGGGCGGGCAGACGGTCACTGGGACCGCTGTCGGCCCAGGGGTCGTCCATGGGCTCGGGCATACTCACCGGGCCGCCTCCTCCCGTCCGCAACGCGGACCTTGCCGTGCCACTCTTTCTACGACACGGCTCTGACATTCGGGACGCCCGAATCGGCTCTCGGCGCGTCGGGCAACGCCCAACGGTAGGGCCGCGGGCGACGTCAGCCAATCTTGTTATCCACAGGCTGTGTGGATGAGATGTGGACGACGGAGCCAATGCTGTGGGTAACTCGCCCGAAGCTGTGCACGGACCGGGGGACGGCGCTGTGGACAAAATCACCAACCCCACCCCATCACCTGCCCTGACCTGCGATTTCTTCCACGATGAACTGTGGGAAAGAAATTTCTTGGCCACTGTCTCAAGATCGCCTCCAACGGGGTGCGGAGAACGCCCAAATCAGCGCCACGGTAAGGATCGCTAGTACCTTGCATCCATTACCTGTGGAAGATTAGATTGAGACCATGAATCAGGCTCCCGTCGCGCCCACGACCGCCCCGAGACGGCACGACCGCGAGATCCTCGCACTCGCCGTCCCGGCCTTCGGCGCGCTCGTCGCCGAGCCCCTCTTCCTGATGGCCGACAGTGCCATCGTGGGCCACCTCGGCACCCCCCAGCTGGCCGGCCTGGGCATCGCCGCCGCTCTGCTCACCACCGCCGTGAGCGTCTTCGTCTTCCTCGCCTACGCCACCACCGCGGCCGTCGCCCGACGGGTCGGGGCGGGCGACCTGCGGGCGGCGATCCGGCAGGGCATGGACGGCATCTGGCTCGCCCTGCTGCTCGGCGCGGCCGTCGCCGCCGTGGTACTGCCGACCGCCCCCTGGCTGATCTCCCTCTTCGGCGCCTCGGACACCGTCACCTCGTACGCGGTGACGTACCTGCGGATCTCCGCGCTCGGCATACCGGCCATGCTCATGGTGCTGGCCGCCACCGGCGTCATACGCGGCCTCCAGGACACCCGGACCCCGCTCTACGTGGCCATCGGCGGGTTCACCCTGAACGGCGGGCTGAACATGGCCCTGGTCTACGGCGCGGGCCTCGGCATCGCGGGATCGGCCTGGGGCACCGTCATCGCCCAGTGCGCCATGGCCGCCGCGTATCTCGTCGTGGTCGTACGCGGAGCCCGGCGCCACCACGCCTACCTGCGGCCGGACGCCGCCGGCATACGCGCCTGTGCCCAGGCGGGCGCACCCCTGCTGGTCCGCACCCTCTCCCTGCGCGCCATCCTGATGATCGCGACCGCCGTGGCCGCCCGGCTGGGGGACGCCGACATAGCGGCCCACCAGATCCTGCTGTCCCTGTGGAGCCTGCTCGCCTTCGCCCTCGACGCCATCGCGATCGCCGGCCAGGCCATCATCGGCCGCTACCTCGGCGCCGGGGACACCGCGGGCGCCAAGGCGGTCTGCCGCCGCATGGTCCAGTGGGGCGTCGTCGCGGGCCTTGTCCTGGGCCTGCTGGTCGTCCTGGCCCGGCCCGTGTTCATCCCGCTCTTCACCGGTGACCCGGCCGTCAAGGACGCCCTGCTGCCCGCCTTGCTCGTCGTGGCACTCGCCCAGCCGGTCTGCGGAGTCGTCTTCGTCCTGGACGGCGTGCTCATGGGGGCCGGCGACGGCCCCTATCTCGCCCGCGCCATGCTGGTGACGCTCGCCGTCTTCGTCCCCACGGCCCTGCTCGTCCCGGCCTACGGGGGCGGCCTGACCGCCCTCTGGTGGGCGATGACGCTGATGATGCTGGTGCGCATGGCCACTCTCCAGCTGCGCGCCCGCTCGGGCCGCTGGCTGGTCGCGGGCGCCACCCGCTGACGTTTCACGTGAAACATAGGCTCGCAGGCACAGACCACAGCCACAGACGCCCACGAGACACCGTGCATGTTTCACGTGAAACGAAGAAGGGCCGCACCCCAGCGGGGTGCGGCCCTTCCTGCGCTGCCCTTAGGCGGCGACGACCTCGATGCCCACGTTCGCGGCGACCTCGGCGTGCAGACGCACGGAGACCTGGTACGAACCGAGGGTCTTGATCGGGGAGCCCAGCTCCACGCGACGCTTGTCGACCTTCGGGCCACCGGACGCCTCGATCGCCGCAGCGATGTCGGACGGCGTCACGGAGCCGAACAGACGACCGGCGTCACCCGCGCGGGTGGCCAGACGGACCTTGACACCCTCAAGCTTGGCCTTGAACTCGTTGGCCTGCTCGATGGTCGCGATCTCGTGGATCTTGCGGGCGCGGCGGATCTGCGCCACGTCCTTCTCGCCACCCTTGGTCCAGCGGATCGCGAAACCACGCGGGACCAGGTAGTTGCGAGCGTAACCGTCCTTGACGTCGACGACATCGCCGGCGGCACCGAGGCCAGAAACCTCGTGGGTCAGGATGATCTTCATTAGTCGGTCACCCTTTCCTTATCGCGCGGTGGACGTGTAGGGCAGCAGCGCCATCTCACGGCTGTTCTTCACGGCCGTGGCGACGTCACGCTGGTGCTGCGTGCAGTTGCCGGTAACGCGGCGGGCACGGATCTTGCCACGGTCGGAAATGAACTTCCGCAGCATGTTCGTGTCCTTGTAGTCCACGTACGCGGTCTTGTCCTTGCAGAACGCGCAGACCTTCTTCTTAGGCTTGCGCACAGGCGGCTTCGCCATTGTGTCTCTCCTGTGTGATCAAGAAGTGGGGATGGAGCAGCCCTTAGAAGGGCGGCTCGTCCGAGTAGCCACCGCCGGAGCCGCCGGAGCTTCCGCCCCAGCCGCCCCCGCTGCTGCCGCCCTGCTGCTGGCCACCGGCCGGCGCGCTGGACGCCCACGGGTCGTCGGAGGGTGCTCCGCCGCCCTGAGGGGCGCCGCCACTGGGGGCTCCGCCCCAGCCGCCGCCACCGCCACCCTGCTGCTGCTGGCCGCCACCGCCGCCGTATCCACCCTGGCCACCGCGACCGGTGGTCTTGGCGACCTTGGCCGTGGCGGTCTTCAGGCTGGGGCCGACTTCCTCGACGTCCAGCTCGTAGACCGTGCGCTTGACACCCTCACGGTCCTCGTACGACCGCTGCTTCAGCCGGCCCTGCACGATGACGCGCATGCCCCGCTGAAGGGACTCGGCGACGTTTTCCGCCGCCTGACGCCAGACCGAGCAGGTGAGGAACAGGCCTTCGCCGTCCTTCCACTCATTGGTCTGCTTGTCGAAGATGCGGGGAGTGGACGCGACACGGAACTTCGCGACCGCCGCACCCGAGGGGGTGAAGCGCAGCTCGGGGTCGTCGACGAGATTGCCGACGACCGTGATGACGGTCTCGCCTGCCATGGATGAACCTCTCGGCGGGGATTGCTGCTGGGCTGCTGTGCTACTCGGTCCCGATTACCGCTGAACCGAAGTTCAGTGGGTCTCGGGGCGAAGGACCTTGGTCCGGAGAACCGACTCGTTCAGGTTCATCTGTCGGTCAAGCTCCTTGACGACCGCAGGCTCGGCCTGAAGGTCGATGACCGAGTAGATGCCCTCGGGCTTCTTCTTGATCTCGTAAGCGAGACGACGACGGCCCCAGGTGTCGACCTTCTCGACCTTTCCGTTGCCCTCACGGACGACGGAGAGGAAGTTCTCGATCAGCGGGGAGACAGCGCGCTCCTCGAGATCGGGGTCGAGGATGACCATCACTTCGTAGTGACGCATGTGGAACCCACCTCCTTTGGACTCAGCGGCCACGGTCGTTCCGTGGCAGGAGGGTCGTGATGCGTGCGCACGGCGTCCGAGAGCAGACACCGCGCAGACCGTACAGACTACCCCGTCGACTCCTTCCGGTTGAAATCCGGCAGGAGAGGGCCACAATCTGTAAGCACCGGGTGTGTGCGGTGCTATGTCCTCCGGCTCAGGCGGGAGGCGGCTCGCCCCACTGTTCTGCTGCAGCCAGGAGGTAGCTTCCGATGGCACAGGCAATGCGACGCCAGTCCTCGCAGTCGATCTCGCTCTTCTCCACCGACGGCAAGCCCCACCCGCTCCAGGACGCCCTGATGGCGGTCACCCTCGTACTCGGCGCCGTGGCGTTCGTCACTGCGTTCTTCCACAATCTGCACCTGCTCAGCTCCTGGGCGGGGCTGGTCGGCATCGTGACCGGGCTGTACGGCCAGTTCATCTCGGTCACGACACGCGAGCGCTTCGCACTGATCATCGGCCTTGGCGCGTCTGCCATCGGCTTCTTCCTCGGCATGGCACACGGGGGCCTCTTCGGCGGCTGGCTGGGCTGACCGGGGGACCTCCGCGACGGGGCGCCGGCCTCAGGCAGGCCCGGGCTCCGGCCCGTCCCCCAGAAGGGTGGCGCCCCTGTCGCAGTAGGCTTCGCGCCATAGCCAGCGAAGCCGCCGGAGGAGACACCCCGCATGAGCCTGTCCCTGAGCACCATCAGCCGAGAGCAGCATCTGGCCTACCTCCAGAGCCTGCCCTCGGCTAGCCACTGCCAGGTCCCGGCATGGGCCGACGTCAAGAACGAGTGGCGCTCGGAGAACCTCGGCTGGTTCAACCAGTCCGGCGAACTCGTCGGCGCCGCTCTCGTGTTGTACCGGCAGTTGCCCAAGGTGAAGCGGTACCTCGCGTACCTCCCCGAGGGCCCGGTCATCAACTGGTACGCCCCCAACCTGGAGGAATGGCTCCAGCCGATGCTGGCGCACCTGAAGAACCAGGGCGCCTTCACCGTGAAGATGGGCCCGCCCGTCGTCATCCGCCGCTGGAACTCGGCCGCCATCAAGGCCGGCATCCAGGACCCGGACGTCAAGCGCCTGCGCGACGTGGAGGCCTCGGTCATCGAGCCCCGCGCCTTCGAGGTCTCCGACAAGCTGCGCCGCATGGGCTGGCAGCAGGCCGAGGACGGCGGCGCCGGCTTCGGGGACGTCCAGCCCCGCTACGTCTTCCAGGTGCCGCTGGCGAACCGTTCGCTGGACGACGTCCTCAAGGGCTTCAACCAGCTGTGGCGCCGCAACATCAAGAAGGCCGAGAAGGCCGGCGTCGAGGTCGTCCAGGGCGGTTACGACGACCTGCCGACCTGGCAGTACCTGTACGAGATCACCGCCGAGCGCGACAAGTTCCGCCCGCGCCCGCTCAGCTACTTCCAGCGCCAGTGGACGGCCCTCAACTCCGAGGACCCCAACCGCATGCGGCTGTACATCGCCCAGCACGAGGGGGAGCCGCTGGCCGCCGCCACGATGCTCACCGTCGGCCAGCACGTCTGGTACTCCTACGGCGCCTCCGCCAACCACAAGCGCGAGGTCCGGCCCTCGAACGCGATGCAGTGGCGCATGCTGCGCGACTCGTACGCACTCGGCGCGAGCGTCTACGACCTGCGCGGCATCAGCGACACGCTGGACGAGAACGACCACCTGTTCGGCCTGATCCAGTTCAAGGTCGGCACGGGCGGCGAGGCCGTCGAGTACGTCGGCGAATGGGACTTCCCGCTCAACAAGGTGCTCCACAAGGCGCTCGACATCTACATGTCCCGCCGCTGACCCCGCCCCACCCACCCCCACACACCGCACCGCTGCCGCACCGGGCAGCGTTCCCAGAGAGGCTCCGGACGGGCATGGCGCTCACGCTCTACGTCGACACCGCGCGCTGGCGTGCGCACCAGAAGCAGATCACCAACCAGTTCCCCGGACTGATCCCGGTCTGCAAGGGCAACGGCTACGGCTTCGGCCACGAGCGGCTGTGCGAGGAGGCGACCCGGATGGGCGCCGACGTCCTGGCCGTGGGAACCACGTACGAGGCCGCCAGGATCAAGGACTGGTTCGGCGGCGACCTGCTGGTCCTGACCCCGTTCCGGCGGGGCGAGGAGCCGGTACCGCTGCCCGACCGGGTCATCCGCTCGGTCTCGTCGGTGGACGGGGTCCGCGGCCTGGTCGGCGCCCGCGTGGTCATCGAGTGCATGAGCTCGATGCGCCGCCACGGCATCTCCGAGCAGGACCTCGGTCTGCTCCACTCGGCGATCGAGGACGTCCGGCTGGAGGGCTTCGCCCTGCACCTGCCCCTGGACCGCCCCGACGGCTCGGACGCCGTCGAGGAGGTCATCGGCTGGATGGACCGGCTGCGGGCGGCCCGGCTGCCGCTGCACACCATGTTCGTCAGCCACCTGCGGGCCGAGGAGCTGGCACGGCTCCAGCAGCAGTTCCCGCAGACCCGCTTCCGGGCCCGGATCGGCACCCGGCTGTGGCTGGGCGACCACGAGGCGACCCAGTACCGGGGCGCCGTCCTGGACGTCACCCGGGTGGCCAAGGGCGACCGCTTCGGCTACCGCCAGCAGAAGGCCGCCTCCGACGGCTGGCTGGTCGTCGTCGCGGGCGGCACCTCGCACGGGGTGGGCCTGGAGGCCCCGAAGGCCCTGCACGGGGTCATGCCGCGCGCCAAGGGCGTCGCCCGCGCCGGCCTGGCCACCGTCAACCGCAACCTCTCGCCCTTCGTCTGGGCGGGCAAGCAGCGCTGGTTCGCGGAGCCGCCGCACATGCAGGTGTCGATCCTGTTCGTGCCCTCGGACGCGACCGAGCCCAAGGTCGGCGACGAACTGGTGGCGCACCTGCGGCACACCACCACCACCTTCGACCGGGTGCTCGACGCCTGAGCACCCCCTCGGTCAGTGCCGGGGCTCCGTGCCCCAGTCGACCCGCTGTCCCTGTGAAGGCGCCGCGTACCGCGGCGCCTTCGCCTTGTCCGAGAGCGTGAACACGTCCTCAGCCCCGTCCAGGACACCTCCGGAGGGGTCGTCCGAACCGTCGCGCCGTACGACGTCCCGCTCCGGCAGCAGGATGTCCCGTACGACGACGGCGCACAGGTAGAGCGTGGCCAGCAGGTGGGCGGCGATGGCCACCTGGTAGCCCTCCACAGGCAGGCCCTGGTGCTTGTCCCCGCTGGTCGTGTAGGCGAGGTAGAGCCAGATCCCGAAGAAGTACGCGATCTCGCCGGCCTGCCAGATCAGGAAGTCCCGCCAGCGCGGCCGGGCCAGGGCGGCCAGCGGGATGAGCCACAGCACGTACTGCGGCGAGTAGACCTTGTTTGCCAGGATGAACGCGGCGACGGCCAGGAAGGCCAGCTGGGCGAAGCGGGGCCGCCTGGGGGCCGTCAGCGCGAGCAGTCCGATGCCCAGGCACAGCAGCAGGGTCAGCCCGGTCGCGTACGTGTTGGCCCCCTCCAGGGGGTTCCCGGTGCGCTGAGAGATCAGCAGCCAGACCGAGCCGAAGTCGATGGGCCGCTCCTGGCTGAACACGTAGAACCGCTTCCAGCCGTCCCACGCGAGGAACATGACCGGGGCGTTCACCACGAGCCAGGACACGACGGCGCCCAGGGCGGCGGCGCCGAACGCCCGCCACTTCCCGGCCCGCCAGCACAGGACGAACAGCACCCCGAGCAGCAGCACGGGATAGAGCTTGGCCGCGGTCGCCAGGCCGATGAAGACGCCGGCGAGCAGCGGACGGCTCCGCGCCCACATCAGCATCGCCACGGCCGCCAGGGCGACGGCGGGCAGGTCCCAGTTGATGGTCGCGTTGAGCGCGAGGGCCGGGGCGAGGGCGACGAGCAGGGCGTCCCAGGGACGGCGGCGGTGGGTGCGGGCGACACAGACGGCGATGACGACGGCGCAGGCCATCAGCATGCCCGCGTTGGCCATCCAGTACATCTGCTCGCGGTGCTGGATGCTCCCGGACGAGGGCGTCAGCCAGGCGGCGACCTGCATGAAGGCACCGGTGAGCACCGGGTACTCCAGGTACTGCATGCCGCCGTACTTCGGGTCGGCCGCGACGTCGGGGAAGCGGTCGAGGTAGGGCACGAGGCCGTCGGCGAAGCCGCGGGCGGAGTACAGGTGCGGGATGTCGGAGTAGCAGGCGTGCGTGTACTGCGAGCCCGCTCCCCGGAACCACGCCCAGTCGTAGCAGGGCACCTTCTGGACCATGCCGAGCGCGAACATGCCGATGGCCACGAGGACCACGACGCGGACCGGGTTCAGCCAGTGGCCGCCGAGCCGGGCGCGGCGGCCGATGGGGCCGCCGATGAGTTCGCTGCCGGCGGCGGAGACCTCGTCCTGCTGCGTGGGCAGTACGGGCCGGTCCTCGTGCACCTGGGTCATGCGCTCATCCTGCCGTACGGGAGCGGACGCGCGGGAGGGCCGCCGCACGGGGTGCGACGGCCCTCACCGGTACGGGGCGGGCGGGGATCAGCCTCCGGTGCCCGTGGAGGTGCCCCAGCCGGTCACTCCGCCGGGCCTGCCGGGCCTGCCGGGCGGTGTGGCCTCGCCCGTGGTGCCGCCGGCGGGCTGGCCGCCGTTGCCCCCGTTGCCCCCGTTGCCGTTGCCGCCGTTGCTCCCGTTGCCGCCGGTACCGTTGCCGCCGTTGCCCGCGCCGGCCGCCGTCTGCGGGTCGCAGAAGATGTTCCACGGCTTGCAGGACGGCTTGCCGCCGTCGGACGGGGACGGGGACACCAGCGACGGGGAGGGGGACGGGGAGGTCGAGGGCGAGACCGAGGGCGAGGGGGCCGCCGGGGGAGTGGGCTTCGGGGCGCCGGCCGCGTCCGCGACGACGCCGATGTCCTCGGCCTCCGGGAACTCCTTGACGGGCGCGCCCTTGAGCGCCTCGCGCATGTACTCGGTCCAGATCACGGCGGGGATGTCACCACCGTGGATGGAGTCGACGCCGCCCACGTGGTTCATGGACAGCAGCTTGCGGTCCGCGCCCTTGGCGTTGGGGTCGTTGCGGAAGAGGGTCACCGAGGTCGACAGCTGCGGGGTGTAGCCGACGAACCAGGCCGACTTGTTCTGGTCGGTGGTGCCGGTCTTGCCCGCCGCGGGACGGCCGAGCTTCTTCGCCTTGGTGCCGGTGCCGTTCTCTACGACGTTCTGGAGCACCTTGGTGATGTTGTTCGCGACGGCGTCGTCCATGGCCCGGGCCTCCTTGGGGGGCTCGAAGCCGGGCAGCTGCTGGCCGTCCTTCATGACCTTCGAGACCGAGAAGGGCTCGCGGTGCGTCCCGGAGGCGGCGAAGGTGGCGTACGAGTCGGCCATCCGGATGGCGCTCGGAGTCGAGGTGCCCAGGGCGAAGGAGGCGTTGTCGTTCTTGTCCATCGACTCCTCCAGGATGCCGGTGGACTTCGCGACGGAACGGACCTTGCTGTGGCCGACGTCGAAGACGAGCTGGGCGAACGGCACGTTGATCGACTGCCGCATCGCCTCGTTGAGGGTCACGTAGCCGTGGGCCTCGGGGCTCTCGTTCTTCTGCCTGAAGGGTTCGCCGTTCTCGTTGAGGAGCGGCTTGCCCTGCCGGTTGTTGATCACCGTGAGGTCGTCGGCGTTGTACTTGCTGTCGATCGAGATGCCCTCGCCCTTGGAGTTCTGGGTGCCGTACTCCAGGGCCGCGGCCAGGACGTACGGCTTCCAGGTCGAGCCGACCGGGACGCCGGAGGTGTTGGCGTTGTTGGTGAAGTGCTTCTGGTCGAAGCCGGGGCCGCCGTACAGGGCCACGATCGCTCCGGACTTCACGTCCACCGAGGCGGCGCCGAACTGGACGAACGTGTCGTACTCGGGGCGCTTCTTCTCGTCCAGGAAGTCGTTGCGGGTGTCCTCGACCGCCTTCACGAGGGCGTCCACCTTGGGCTTCTGGAAGGTGGTGCGGATCGTGTAGCCGCCGAGCGCCATCTTCTCGGCGCTGATGTCGCCGGTCTTCATGACGTACGCCTTGGCCACGTCGACCAGGTAGCCGACCTGCCCCGTCATGCCGCCGGCCTGGGCCAGGTCGACGCGCTCGGGGAAGTCCTTGTACTTGTCGCGCTCGGACCGCTCCATCCGCCCGACAGCGACCTCGCGGTCGAGGACCCAGGCCCAGCGCGCGCGTGCCCGTGCCTCGTTGAGCTCGGGGGTCGCGGCGGCGCCGACGCCACCGTCGGGGTTGTAGAGGTTGGGGCCCTTGAGCATGGAGGCGAGGAAGGCGCTCTCGGACGGGTTGAGATCCTTGGCGTCCTTGCCGAAGTAGGCGCGCGCGGCGGCCTGGATGCCGTAGGCGTCTCGGCCGTAGTAGGCGGTGTTCAGATAGCCGGCGAGCACCTTGTCCTTCGACTCGGACACACCCAGCTTGATCGAGATGAAGAGCTCGGTGATCTTGCGCTTCAGGGTCTGCTCGGAGTCCAGGTACATGTTCTTCACGTACTGCTGGGTGATCGTCGACC
Organism: Streptomyces sp. NPDC102258; assembly: GCF_055584685.1. NCBI lineage: Bacteria > Bacillati > Actinomycetota > Actinomycetes > Kitasatosporales > Streptomycetaceae > Streptomyces > Streptomyces sp. NPDC102258. The sequence continues at coordinate 81,536 of NZ_JBVJLO010000011.1, read as the reverse complement.
CGCCCTGGGTGGAACCGCCGGAGGCCATGTTGACCACCGCGCGGGCGATGCCCATCGGGTCGACGCCCTTGTCCGTCTCGAAGGACTCGTTCTCCGCGGCGATCACGGCATTCCGCATCGATACGGGAATTTGGTCGATCGTCACCTTCTGGCGGTTCTTGGAGCCGCCCGTGGCGACCATCTGGGTGCCGTCTTCCCACTCGAAGACGTTGTTCTGGGCCTCGGCGGCCTTGTTCGGGTCGGGCGTTCCCACGCTGGCGATGCCGATGCCCGCGCCCGCGAAGATGACCGCGAAGAAGCCGAGGATCGTGCCCCCGACCAGCTTCCAGGAGGGGACGAAGCGCTTCCAGCCCTCCTTCTCGGCGCGCGGGTAGTTGATGAACCGGCCGCTCTTGCCGCCCTTGCCCCCCTTGGCCCCCGCGCGGCCACGGCCCGCGGCTCCCCGCTGGGCGGCCCGTCGGGCGTCGGCGCGGCTGCCGGGGGTGGACGGCCCCGCGTACGGCCCGCCGGGCGCGGCGGAGGGCGAAGCGGTGGGAACGTCACGCCCGGGGCCGGAGCCCCGGCCGGGGCGCTGCTGGGCAGCCCGGCGGGAGGCGGCGCGGCCGCCACCTTGGGACTGCGGCGGTTTGCGGCGGTGCTCGCTCATCGAACGACTACTCCTCGGGCAGGCGAGTGGCCTGGAAGCGGCAGATGATTCCGGTTACCCCGGAGTCTTGCCCGCACAGACTACGCACGGTCAAAACCCAACCAGTGCCGAAGTTCACCCCAAATCAGGCAACTTGCGTCGTACGAATTGGTGATGTGACGCCGGTCACCACGTCACCCCTTGTCGCCGGGAGCGGCCCGTTCTATCGTCTGGATGTATCGAGCCGATACATCAGCTCGGCATAAACTCAGGGGCAGAGAGGGGCAGGCGGATGAGCAGGCGCTCAGGCATCCTCGAATTCGCCGTGCTCGGCCTGCTCCGCGAATCCCCCATGCACGGTTACGAGCTGCGCAAGCGGCTCAACACCTCACTGGGGGTCTTCAGGGCGTTCAGCTACGGGACCCTCTATCCCTGCCTCAAGACGCTGGTCGCCAACGGCTGGTTGATCGAGGAACCGGGGAGCGCCCCGGAGGACGCCGTCGCCGCATCACTCGCAGGGCGCCGCGCAAAGATCGTCTACCGGTTGACGGCCGCGGGTAAGGAGCACTTCGAAGAGCTCCTCTCCCACACCGGTCCCGACACCTGGGAAGACGAGTCCTTCGCCGCCCGCTTCGCCTTCTTCGGCCAGACCGAACGCGAGGTACGGATGCGCGTGCTGGAGGGCCGGCGCAGCCGGCTGGAGGAGCGTCTGGAGAAGATGCGCGCCTCCCTCGCCCGCACCCGGGAGCGCCTCGACGACTACACGCTCGAACTGCAACGCCACGGAATGGAATCCGTGGAGCGTGAAGTGCGCTGGCTGAACGAGCTCATCGAGAGCGAGCGGGCGGGACGGGATCAGAGACGACCCGGACCGTCCGACGAAACTGCAAAGTGAGGTCTGCATCTCGCAGGCCTCGTCCGAGAACAAACAGGGAGCAACCGGAATGGGTTCGGTTCGCGTAGCCATCGTCGGCGTGGGCAACTGCGCCGCCTCGCTGGTGCAGGGCGTCGAGTACTACAAGGACGCCGACCCGGCGGCCAAGGTCCCCGGTCTGATGCACGTCCAGTTCGGCGACTACCACGTGCGTGACATCGAGTTCGTCGCCGCGTTCGACGTCGACGCGAAGAAGGTCGGCCTCGACCTCTCGGACGCCATCGGCGCCAGCGAGAACAACACCATCAAGATCTGCGACGTCCCGAACACGGGCGTGACCGTCCAGCGCGGCCACACCCTGGACGGTCTGGGCAAGTACTACCGCCTGACCATCGAGGAGTCCGCCGAGGCCCCGGTCGACGTGGTCCAGATCCTCAAGGACCGCCAGGTCGACGTCCTGATCTGCTACCTGCCCGTCGGTTCCGAGGCCGCGGCGAAGTTCTACGCCCAGTGCGCCATCGACGCCAAGGTCGCCTTCGTCAACGCCCTCCCGGTCTTCATCGCCGGCACCAAGGAGTGGGCGGACAAGTTCACCGAGGCCGGTGTCCCGATCGTCGGCGACGACATCAAGTCCCAGGTCGGCGCGACCATCACGCACCGCGTGATGGCGAAGCTGTTCGAGGACCGCGGTGTCCGTCTTGAGCGCACCATGCAGCTCAACGTCGGCGGCAACATGGACTTCAAGAACATGCTGGAACGCGACCGCCTCGAGTCGAAGAAGATCTCCAAGACGCAGGCCGTCACCTCGCAGATCCCCGACCGTGAGCTCGGCGAGAAGAACGTCCACATCGGCCCGTCCGACTACGTCGCGTGGCTCGACGACCGCAAGTGGGCCTACGTCCGCCTTGAGGGCCGTGCGTTCGGCGACGTCCCGCTGAACCTCGAGTACAAGCTCGAGGTGTGGGACTCCCCGAACTCCGCCGGTGTCATCATCGACGCCCTGCGCGCCGCGAAGATCGCCAAGGACCGCGGTATCGGCGGCCCGATCCTGTCGGCGTCGAGCTACTTCATGAAGTCCCCGCCGGTGCAGTACTTCGACGACGAGGCGTACGCCAACGTCGAGAAGTTCATCAAGGGCGAGGTCGAGCGCTAGCCGGACCGAGGGTCCTCACGGACACCTGGTCGTCGACTGTTCTTCCGCCGAGGGTCCCCGGGCGATGTGCCCGGGGACCCTCGGCGTGTGTGACCCTTGCCCTCATGCCTGTCGTACGGGATCTGCGCGTACTCCTGCGCCTGCGGGACTTCCGCAACCTGCTCGCCGTACGGCTGCTCTCCCAGGCCGCCGACGGGGTCTACCAGGTGGCGCTCGCCACCTTCGTGGTCTTCTCCCCGGAGAAGCAGACCTCTCCCGCCGCCATCGCCTCGGCCATGGCCGTACTGCTGCTGCCCTACTCCGTGGTCGGCCCCTTCGCGGGCGTACTGCTGGACCGCTGGCGGCGCCGGCAGGTCTTCCTCTACGGCAACCTGCTGCGGGCGGTCCTCGCCTGCGTGACCGGGGTGCTGATCGTCGCGCACGTGCCCGACTGGCTGTTCTACGCCTCGGCCCTGTCGGTGACCGCCGTCAACCGCTTCGTGCTCGCCGGGCTCGCCGCCTCCCTGCCGCGGGTCGTCGGCGCCGGCCAGCTGGTCACCGCGAACGCCCTCTCGCCCACCGCCGGAACCCTGGCGGCGACCGCCGGAGGAGGCCTCGCCTTCCTCGTGCGGCTGTTCGTCTCCGACTCGAACGCCCTCGTCGTGCTCGTCGGCGCCGCCTTCTACCTGTGCGCGGCCCTGGCCGCGCTGCGGCTGGCCGTGGACCTCCTGGGACCCGACCATCCGCCGGGCCGCGTCCATCCGACGGTCGTCCAGGGCATCGCCCTCACCGTGCGGGGCATGGTCCAGGGCCTGCGGCACCTGGCCGCCCGGCGCGAGGCCGCCCAGGCGCTCACCGCGATGACCCTGATGCGCTTCTGCTACGGAGCCCTCTTCGTCATGCTGCTGATGCTCTGCCGCTATTCCTGGTCGGACGACGAGGCCCACGGGCTGGCGCTGCTGGGCATGGCGATCGGGGTTTCGGGCGCCGGGTTCTTCGCGGCCGCCGTCGTCACTCCCTGGGTCGTCGGGCGACTGGGCACACGGGGGTGGATCGTCGTCTGCGCCGCGGGCGCCGCCGTCCTGGTCCCGGCGCTCGGTCTGGCCTTCGCCCCCGGACCGATGCTGGCCGCCGCCTTCGTGCTCGGCCTCGCCACGCAGGGTGCCAAGATCTCCACCGACACGGTCGTCCAGTCACAGGTCGACGACGACTTCCGCGGCCGCGTCTTCTCCGTGTACGACGTCCTGGTCAACGTCGCCTTCGTCGGAGCAGCCGCCGTGGCGGCGCTCGTGCTCCCCGCGGACGGCCGCTCGGCCACGCTCGTGCTGAGCGTGGCCGTCCTCTACGCCGCCACAGCCGTGCTCCTGCACCGGCAGGGGAGGCGGCAGGCGCCACGTTTCACGTGAAACATGCCTCCCGTTTCCCGTTTCACGTGAAACATCCCGTGATGTTTCACGTGAAACGTGCCCGGCCGGACCTCAGGCCTGGGTGGCCCACCACTCCTTGAGGGCCGCCACCGCCGCGTCGTGCCCCATCGGGCCGTTCTCCAGACGCAGCTCCAGCAGGAAGGCGTAGGCCTTGCCCACCATCGGGCCCGGGCCGATCTCCAGCACCCGCTGGATCTCGTTGCCGTCCAGGTCCGGGCGGATCGCGTCCAGCTCCTCCCGCTCCTGGAGCTGGGCGATCCGCGTCTCCAGGCCGTCATAGGTCCGCGAGAGCGCGTTGGCTTTGCGCTTGTTGCGCGTGGTGCAGTCAGAGCGGGTCAGCTTGTGCAGCCGGTCCAGCAGCGGACCCGCGTCGCGTACGTAGCGCCGCACCGCCGAGTCGGTCCACTCCCCGTCCCCGTAGCCGTGGAAGCGCAGGTGCAGCTCCACCAGCCGGGACACGTCCCTGACCATGTCGTTGGAGTACTTCAGCGCGGTCATGCGCTTCTTGGTCATCTTCGCGCCCACCACCTCGTGGTGATGGAAGGAGACACGGCCGTCGCTCTCGAACCGGCGGGTACGCGGCTTGCCGATGTCATGCAGCAGGGCCGCCAGCCGCAGGACGAGGTCCGGGCCCTCCTCCTCCAGCGCGATCGCCTGCTCCAGCACGATCAGCGAGTGGTCGTAGACGTCCTTGTGCCGGTGGTGCTCGTCGCTCTCCAGCCGCAGCGCGGGCAGCTCGGGCAGCACCCGGTCCGCGAGACCGGTGTCCACGAGCAGCCCGAGACCCTTGCGCGGGTGCGCGGACAGCAGCAGCTTGTTCAGCTCCCCCTGCACCCGCTCCGCCGAGACGATCTCGATCCGGTCGGACATGGCCTTCATGGCCGCGACGACCTCGGGGGCCACCTCGAAGTCCAGCTGCGCGGCGAACCGGGCCGCGCGCAGCATGCGCAGCGGGTCGTCGGAGAAGGAGTCCTCCGGGGTGCCCGGGGTCCGCAGCAGCCCGGCGGCCAGGTCCTCCAGGCCACCGTGAGGATCGACGAACTCCTGCTCAGGCAGGGCCAGGGCCATGGCGTTGACGGTGAAGTCACGCCGGACCAGGTCCTCCTCGATCGAGTCGCCGTAGGAGACCTCGGGCTTGCGCGAGGTGCGGTCGTACGCCTCGGAGCGGTACGTCGTCACCTCGATCTGGAAGCCCTCCTTCTGGGCACCGACCGTGCCGAAGGCGATGCCGACGTCCCACACCGAGTCGGCCCAGGGCCGGACGATCTTCAGCACGTCCTCGGGACGCGCGTCGGTGGTGAAGTCGAGGTCGTTGCCGAGACGCCCGAGCAGCGCGTCGCGGACGGAACCACCGACCAGGGCGAGGCGGAAACCCGCCTCCTGGAAGCGGCGGCCGAGCTCGTCGGCGACAGGGGCGACCCGCAGCAGTTCACTGACCGCTCGGCGCTGCACCTGACTCAGGGCACTGGGGTTGTCTTCATTGGCGTTCGGCACAACAGAAAAGGGTACGTGGCCCGCCCGGTGCGGGCTCCCCCGTTTCCGGCGGCCCCCCTGCCCCGGGCCCCCGGCCCGGACCGATCATGTGGAGCAAGGCGCGGCACTCGCGCACAGCGCGCCTCGTTACCATGCGTGGACGCAGAAACGACGACCACTGACACTTCGAGGACGGGCGGGCGCGTGGCCGAGGCGGCAGACATCCAGGGGGCAGTTTCCGCTCCCGCCCGGCGCCGATGGCTGCGGCGGGCGGCAGTCCTGCTCACCGGGACGCCGGTACTGGCCGCCCTGATCTACGCCCCCGCCCCGCCGGCCCAGGCCGCCGACAGCTCCGTGGACGTCCAGCTGAACGACGTGACCCCCAGCGCTCCGGTCAAGAGCGACACGCTGACCATCTCGGGCACGGTGACCAACAACGGCCGCGAGACGATCAAGGGCGCCCACGTCGGCCTGCGGGTCGGACCCATGCTCGGGGACCGCTCGTCCATCGGCGAGGTGGCGGACCGCAAGGGCTTCCGGCCCGGCGTGGACCCGGGGGAGATCGACTCCGCCTTCGCGGCGAAGGTCGACTCCCTGCCCTCGAAGGTCGCCCAGCAGTTCACGATCAAGGTGCCGGTCAACAAGCTGGACCTCGGCGCCGACGGCGTCTACCAGCTGGGCGTCTCCCTGTCCGGCACGACCGACAGCCACCCCTCCGAACAGGTCCTCGGCATCCAGCGCACCTTCCTGCCCTGGCAGCCGGACCCCGCCGCGAAGCGGTCCTCCCTCACCTACGTCTGGCCGCTGATCTCCACCACCCGGGTCACCGCGGAGACCGGCTCGGACGAGCTCCAGACCCCCGTCTTCCTCGACGACTCCCTGGCCGCAGAACTGGCGCCCGGCGGCCGTCTGGAGCGCATGGTCTCCCTCGGCAAGGACCTCCCGGTCACCTGGGTCATCGACCCCGACCTGCTCACCACCGTCGACGCCATGACCAAGGGCTACCGGGTCCGCAGCACCGACCCCGACGGCAAGCCCGTGCCGGGTAAGAACAAGGCCGTCGCCGAGCAGTGGCTGAGCGCCCTGGAGAACGCCGTCCAGGGCAAGAAGGTCGTCGCGCTGCCGTTCGCCGACCCCGACATCGCCTCCCTCGCCCACCGCGGCAAGGACGTGTCCGGCACCCTGGGCCAGCTGCGCCCGGCCACGGACAAGGCGAAGCAGGCCGTCGAGACGGTGCTGCACGTGACTCCGTCCACCGACTTCTCGTGGCCCGTGGATGGGGCCATCGACCCGTCGATCGTCAACGTCGCCACCTCGGCCGGCGCGCACAACGTCCTGACCCGCAGTGACAGCCTCCAGGAGACGGGCACCCTCGGGTACACCCCGTCCGCCGCCCGCCCCATCGGCGCGGGCACGACGGCGGTCGTCGCCGACGCCGATCTGTCCACCGCCTTCGAGGGCGACATGTCCCGCGCCGGGAACTCCGTGCTGGCCGTCCAGCGGTTCCTGGCCCACAGCCTCGCCCTCAACCTGCAGAACAGCGACGAGCCCCGCAGCTACGTCGTCACGCCCCAGCGCAGGCCCACCGCCACCCAGGCGGATTCGATGGCGACCGCCCTGCGCGGCCTCCAGGCGGCGCGCTGGACCCAGCCGTCCGACCTGGAGGCGGCCGCCGCCGCCAAGCCGGACCCGGGCGCCGCGACCCAGGTCCCCGGCGCGGGCCAGTACCCCGAGGCGCTCGCCAAGCAGGAACTTCCGGTGTCGGCGTTCGAGCAGATCCGGACGACGCAGAACACGCTCGACCACTTCAAGGTCATCCTCACGGCGCCGGACCGGGTCGAGATCCCCTTCGGGAACACCACGAACCGGGAGATGTCGACCACCTGGCGGGGCCGCGACGACGACGGCCGCATCTACCGGGACCAGGTGCAGGAGTACCTGATCGGACTGGCCGACAAGGTGAAGGTCGTCCCCAAGTCGGACGCCACCCTCTCCGGCCACAGCGCCACCATCCCGGTCAGCGTCCAGAACAGCCTCGTGCAGGACGTGCACAACCTCGTACTGCGCGTGAAGTCCGCGAATCCCACCCGTCTGATGTTCGAGAACAGCGGTGAGGCCGAGCAGGAGGTCACCGTCCAGGGCGGCCACAGCCAGACGGTAAAGTTCACCGCCAATGCCACGGCGAGCGGTCCGGTCGAGGTCACCGCGCGGCTCTTCACCAAGGACGGCGTGCCCTACGGCAAGGAACGCAGGTTCACCGTCGAGGCCACCGAGATCACTCCCACCGTCATGCTCGTCATCGCCGGCGGCGTGCTCCTCCTCGTCCTGGCGGGCATCAAGATGTACGCCAGCCGCAAGCGCGTCGCCGCGCGGGCGGTCTCCGAGGAGGACACGCAGCCGAGTGACGTGTCCACGGACACCGGACCGCAAAGCGCCGAGGGGTCCGGCACGGGTGAGACAGTGAACCGTTGAGCGATGCCGTGGCCGTTCGGCCTGGGGACGATGAGGTGGGGTTGCGATGAACGCGCCGTACGACGGTGACCGCGCGCAGGGCACTGGCGGGCCGATGCCCTCCCAGGGCACTGCCCCGGGCGCCCCGGTGCCCGGGCAGGTTCCCGCGCCCGCGCCCGCGCCGGACCACGACCCGTATGTCCAGGACGCCTACGACTACGACCCGTACCGGCAGCAGGACCTGTCGGCGCAGGACCCCGTCGCCGAGGTCCTCTACGACCGTGCCTCGCACCCCCCGCCGCCGCCCGGCACCTACCAGGAGCCCGGTCCGCTGTACGCGGCCCCGCAGGCGTTCTCGCACGGCCCCGACCCGCGCGTCTGGGCCCAGACCCCGCCGCCCGAGCCCGACGGCCCCTCCCGCCACCTTCCGTACGGCGACCGCGCGACGACGACGCAGTTCGTCGGGGTGGACTCGCTCGTGACGAACGCGGCGGAGGAGCAGCCCCGGCCCGACGCCTTCACCCACCTCTACCGCGACCAGCAGGCGGCCCCGGGCGCCCCGGCCGAGGAAGCCCCCGTGGCGGCCCCGGCGCCGAGCAAGCCGGCCGGCCGGGCCTCCAGCCTGCTCAAGTCCAGCGCCCTGATGGCGGCCGGCACGATCGTCTCCCGCATCACCGGCTTCGCCCGCACCCTGGTGATCGCCGGCGCCATCGGCGTCACCACCCTGAACGACAGCTACCAGGTCGCCAACACCCTGCCGACGATGATCTACGTGCTCGTCGGCGGCGGCGCGCTCAACGCGGTGTTCATCCCCCAGCTCGTCCGCGCCATGAAGAACGACGACGACGGCGGAGAGGCGTACGCCAACCGGCTGCTGACGCTCGTCGTGGTGCTGCTGGGCGCGGTCACCACCCTCTGCGTCCTCGCCGCGCCGCTGTTCATCGCGATGATGTCGCAGAAGATCGCCGACGACCCGCAGCGCCTCGACGTGGCCGTCGCCTTCGCCCACTACTGCCTGCCCACGATGTTCTTCATGGGCGTCCACGTGGTCCTCGGTCAGATCCTCAACGCCCGCGGCCGGTTCGGCGCCATGATGTGGACCCCGGTCCTCAACAACATCATCGTCATCACCACCTTCGGCGCCTTCATCTGGGCGTTCGGCGGCTTCACCGCCACCGGCGTCTCCGAGCAGACCATCACCCCCGAGGGCGTCCGCCTGCTGGGCATCGGCACCCTCCTCGGTCTCGTCGTCCAGTCCCTGGCGATGCTCCCCTACCTGCGTGACGCCGGCTTCAAGATGCGCCTGCGGTTCGACTGGAAGGGCCACGGCCTCGGCAAGGCCGCCGGACTGGCCAAGTGGACGTTCTTCTTCGTCCTCGCCAACCAGATCGGCCTCGTCGTCGTCACCCAGCTCGCCACCTGGGCGGGTGAGGTCGCCGACAAGCAGGGTCACGGCGGTACCGGCATCACCGGCTACAACTACGCGCTGCTGCTGTGGCAGATGCCGCAGGCCATCATCACCGTCTCCGTCATGACGGCGGTCCTGCCGCGCATCTCCCGCTCCGCGCACGACGGGGACGCCGCGGCCGTCCGTGACGACATCTCCTACGGCCTGCGCACCTCGGCCGTCGCGATCGTGCCCTGCGCCTTCGCCTTCCTGGCCCTGGGCGTCCCGATGGCGACCCTGCTGTACGCCAGCACCGGCGCCGACGACGCCACCAACATCGGCTTCATCCTGATGGCCTTCGGTCTCGGCCTGATCCCGTACTCCGTCCAGTACGTGGTCCTGCGCGGGTTCTACGCCTACGAGGACACCCGGACCCCCTTCTACAACACCGTCATCGTCGCGGCCGTCAACGCCGGCGTCTCCACGCTCGCCTTCTTCGTCCTCCCCGCCCGCTGGGCCGTCGTCGGCATGGCGGCCGCCTACGGCCTCGGCTACGCGGTCGGCGTCGGCGTGGCCTGGCGCCGTCTGAAGAAGCGGCTGGGCGGCGACCTCGACGGCGCCCACGTGATGCGGACCTACACCCGCCTGATCGGTGCCTGCGTACCGGCCGCCGCCGTGGCGGGAGCCGTCGCCTACGCCATCACGCACTGGCTGGGCAGCAGCGCCACCGGTTCCCTCGCCGCCCTGGTCGGTGGCGGCATCGCGCTCGGCGCGGTGTTCCTCGTCGCCGCGAAGCGGATGAGGATCGAAGAGCTCAACGCGATGGTCGGAATGGTCCGCGGACGCCTGGGCCGCTGATGCGGACACCCGCCGGCGGACCGGGCCCCGATCGTGTGTCGTGCGGAGGGCCGGACTGTGGGCACAATTGGCATGGCTTCGCAGACTGGCCGACAGCGCGCAACGGATGGGGAGGCAGGGACGACGGTGGCGGAACGTAGCACGGCTGCCGTCGACGTGGCCGACAACAGCGGCGACGAGCCGCTGGCCGCAGATGCGGCCCAGGCCACGGCCGACGGGGTGGACACCCAGGACGGACGAGCCGCGGACGGACCCATGCCCGAGAAGGACGGCGAACGCAGAAGCCCGGCACCCGCGGCCGCGCCCGAACTGCACAGCGGTCACAAGCTCGCGCGGCGCTACCGGCTGGAGGAGTGCGTCACCCGTCTGGACGGATTCAGCAGCTGGCGGGCGATGGACGAGAAGCTCCGCCGCGCGGTGGGCGTCCACCTCCTGCCCGCCGACCACCCGCGGGCCCGCACGGTGCTGGCCGCCGCCCGCTCCTCCGCCCTGCTCGGCGACCCCCGGTTCGTCCAGGTCCTCGATGCCGTGGAGGAGAACGACCTCGTCTACGTCGTGCACGAGTGGCTGCCCGACGCCACCGAACTCACCGCCATCCTCGCCGCCGGCCCGCTGGAGCCCCACGAGGCCTACCAGCTCGTCAGCCAGGTCTCCCAGGCCATGGCCGCCGCCCACCGCGAGGGCCTGGCCCATCTGCGCCTGACCCCCAGCGCGATACTGCGCACCTCCTCCGGCCAGTACCGCATCCGCGGCCTCGCCGTGAACGCCGCCCTGCGCGGGATCACCAGCGAGACCCCGCAGCAGGCCGACACCGAGGCCATCGGCGCACTCCTGTACGCCGCCCTCACCCAGCGCTGGCCGTACGAGAACGACGCCTACGGCCTCAGCGGCCTGCCCAAGGGCGTCGGCCTGATCGCCCCCGACCAGGTCCGCGCCGGGGTCCACCGCGGCCTCGGCGAACTCGCCATGCGCGCCCTGGCCAACGACGGGGCCACCGCGTCCCGTCAGGAACCGGCCTGCACCACCCCGGAAGAACTGTCCAAGGCCGTCGCCGCAATGCCCCGCATCCGGCCGCCGGAGCCCGCCTTCACCGCCCCGCCCGAGTACCAGCACACCACCTACCAGCAGGGCAGCTACGGCCGGCCCGCGCCCATCGGCGCGCCCACCGTCCTGTCGCCCTCGGTGCTCCCGCCGCCGCCCCCGCTGCAGAGCCGCACCGGCCGCGCTCTGAAGTGGGGCGTCGCCGCCCTGCTCATCGCCGCCCTCGGCCTGGGCAGCTGGCAGCTCGCGGACACCCTCCTGGGACGCAACAAGCAGGGCACCGGCGAGACCACGCGCACCCAGCAGCAGAAGACGGACGACACCCCGGAGAAGAAGGCCCCCGCCCCGCTCCCCATCAAGGGAGCCGCGGAGTACTACCCCGACGGCACCCCGCAGAACGCCGAGGGGGTCTACAAGAGCTTCGACGGGGACACGTCCACGTACTGGCGCACCAAGTCCTTCATGGACGGCCCCGAGGTGAAGATCAAGCCCGGCGTCGGGGTCATCTACGACCTCGGCTCCGAGCAGGAGGTCGGAGCCGCCTCGATACTGCTGAAGTTCGCCGGGGACCACACCAACCTGACCCTGTACGCCACCGACTCGATGCACCCGGGCAAGTCGGTCAGCGGCATGAAGAAGATCGCGGGCACGACCACCAACGACACCACCGTGGACCTGTCCGCCGAGACCCCGGTCAAGACCCGGTACGTGCTCGTGTGGCTCACCGCCATGCCGTACGCCCCCTACGACGACTTCAGCAACGCCGGCTTCAAGCAGGGCCTCACGGATGTGAAGTTCAAGGGCTGACGCACACCAGGGGAGGGGCTCACCGTTGGACGAAGCCGCGCTCGGGGAACACAGCGACCAGGAACTCCTGGCGCTGCACGTCGACGGGGACCCCCACGCCTTCGGCGAGCTCGTACGCCGCCACCGTGACCGGCTCTGGGCCGTCGCGCTGCGCACCCTCGGCGACCGGGAGGAAGCCGCCGACGCCGTGCAGGACGCGCTCGTCTCCGCCTACCGAGCCGCCCACACCTTCCGCGGTGACTCCGCCGTCACCACCTGGCTGCACCGGATCACCGTCAACGCCTGCCTCGACCGTGCCCGCAAGGCGGCCTCCCGCCGGACCTCGCCGCTCGACGACACGGACCGCCTGGAGCGCCTCCTGGAGCCCCACGAGTCCGCCGAGGCCCCCGCGGAGCGCCACGACCTCCACCGCCAGCTCCTGGCCGCCCTCAGCACCCTCCCGGCCGATCAGCGGGCCGCCCTGGTCCTCGTCGACATGCAGGGATACCCCGTCGCCGAAGCCGCCCTCGTCCTCGGCGTGCCCACCGGCACCGTGAAGAGCCGGTGCGCTCGCGGCCGGGCGAAACTCCTCCCGCTGCTCACTCATCTGCGCTCGAATGCCGGGGATAACCCCGCTTCGGAGCGGGGAAGGAACCGGACGCCGGGGACGCCCGTCCCACCTGCGGCAGACGCCACGGATTCCGGTTCGAGGGATCCAGACCCAGACGCTGTGAAGGGCGGAGGTGGACGACCGTGACCCCGACGACCGGCACTGCCGGCACGATCCGGCACCCGGAGGTCTCGGAGATCTCCGACCTCACCGAAGGGCTGCTCTCCCCGCCCCGCACCGCCGAGGTACGCCGCCACCTTGGCCAGTGCTCCCTGTGCGCCGACGTACTCGCCTCGCTGGAGGAGATCCGCTCCCTCCTCGGCACGCTCCCCGGCCCCCCGCGGATGCCCTCCGCCGTCGCTGGACGCGTCGATGCCGCCCTGGCCGCCGAAGCACTCCTCGATTCCACCGCCCGCCGGTCCACCGCCTCCGCAGAGGCCCCCCGCACCGAGACGGAGCCCGAGACCCGCAGCGATGTTTCACGTGAAACAGCCGATGTTTCACGTGAAACACCCGCCTCCGCGCCCGGCCGGACCGGAGCCCTGCGCCCTACCGGTCACCCGTCCGGTCCAACCGGTCCGGGCCGACGCCGTGCCCGCCGCCGGATCGCGGTGCTCGCCGGTCTGTCCGGGGCCGCCGCGTGCGCGCTCGGTGTCTACCTGTTCGGCGGGTTCACGGGCACCGGCACACCCGACGGCGCCACGCACCAGACGTCCAGCGCCGCCCGCCCCCGGGGCGGCGACGGATATACGGTCCAAGGGCTGGAGGACTCCGTCCACCGCCTCCTCGCCACAGCCGGGCAGAACCACACCAACAAGACCATGGGGCTGGACACCACCTCCCCCCAGCAGGCCCCCTCCGACCGGCAGGCGGCGCCCGAGCCAGCGCCGGTGCCCCCTTGCGTACAGCAGTCCACCGGCCGCGCCGACACCCCGGTCGCCTCGGAGCTCGGCACCTACCAGGGAACCCCCGTGTACCTCGTCGTCGTTCCGCATACGGCCGACCCCGCCCTGGTGGACGCCTACGTCGTCCCCGCCGACTGCGTGGACCATCCGGGGCAGGCCCCGGGAAAGCCGCTCCTGACCAGCACGTATCCCCGCAGCTGAGCGGTACGGCGGCAGCACCCGGCGCGTTCTGAGCCGGGGGCGGACAGAAGGGGAATGCCTGCGGCTTAGGATCCGTTGGGTGGGGTGAGAGTCCGCACCGGCCCCCGGTAGGCACCACGAAGTCCGCAGAGACGAGGAAAGAACCCGTGAGCGACGTACGAAACGTGATCATCATCGGCTCCGGGCCGGCCGGTTACACGGCCGCCCTGTACACCGCACGCGCTTCGCTCAACCCGCTGGTCTTCGAAGGCGCCGTCACCGCGGGTGGCGCGCTCATGAACACCACCGAGGTCGAGAACTTCCCCGGCTTCCAGGACGGGATCATGGGCCCGGACCTCATGGACAACATGCGCGGCCAGGCCGAGCGCTTCGGTGCCGAGCTCGTCCCGGACGACGTCGTCGCCGTGGACCTGACCGGTGAGATCAAGACCGTCACGGACACCGCCGGCACCGTGCACCGCGCCAAGGCCGTCATCGTCACCACCGGCTCCCAGCACCGCAAGCTCGGCCTGCCCAACGAGGACACCCTCTCGGGCCGCGGTGTCTCCTGGTGCGCCACCTGCGATGGGTTCTTCTTCAAGGAGCAGGACATCGCCGTGGTCGGCGGTGGCGACACCGCGATGGAAGAGGCGACCTTCCTCTCCCGCTTCGCGAAGTCGGTCACCATCGTCCACCGCCGGGACAGCCTGCGCGCCTCCAAGGCCATGCAGGACCGCGCCTTCGCCGACCCGAAGATCAAGTTCGCCTGGGACAGCGAGGTCGCCGAGATCCACGGCGACCAGAAGCTCTCCGGTCTGACCCTGCGCAACACCAAGACCGGTGAGACCTCCGAGCTGCCCGTGACCGGCCTCTTCATCGCCGTCGGCCACGACCCGCGCACCGAACTCTTCACCGGCCAGCTCGACCTGGACGACGAGGGCTACCTCAAGGTGGACGCCCCCTCCACGCGCACCAACCTCACCGGTGTCTTCGGTGCCGGTGACGTCGTGGACCACACCTACCGTCAGGCGATCACGGCGGCCGGCACCGGCTGCTCCGCCGCCCTCGACGCCGAGCGCTTCCTCGCCGCCCTCGCCGACGCCGAGCAGGCCACCGCGAACGCGACCGCCACCATCTGATCCGCGCTCCATCCCCACACCCCACACCCCGTATCAAGAGGAGGCCGTTGTGGCTCTCAAGACCGTGACCGACGCCGACTTCGACGCCGAGGTCCTGGCCAGCGCCAAGCCCGTTCTGGTGGACTTCTGGGCCGCCTGGTGCGGCCCGTGCCGCCAGATCGCCCCGTCCCTGGAGGCCATCGCGGCCGAGTACGGCGACGAGATCGAGATCGTCAAGCTCAACATCGACGAGAACCCGGCGACGGCCGCCAAGTACGGCGTCATGTCGATCCCCACGCTGAACGTCTACCAGGGCGGCGAGGTCGTCAAGACCATCGTCGGCGCCAAGCCGAAGGCCGCGATCCTGCGCGACCTCGACGGCTTCGTCACGGTCAAGTCCGCCTGACGCACACCGTGTCCGTCTGACACACCCCATGTTTCACGTGAAACGGGGCCTGCCCTCCAGGGCGGCCCCGTTTCGCGTATCCGGTGTCCCGCGCTCACAGCGGACGCAGCGCCGGTTCCTTCCGGGCCCGCGCCCCGCCGAGCAGCCGGTCCAGGGCCAGCTCCACGTCTTCCTTCCACGACAGGGTCGTACGCAGCTCCAGTCGCAGCCGCGGATGGGCCGGGTGGGGACGTACGGTCTTGAAGCCCACCGCCAGCAGGTGGTCGGCCGGCAGCAGGCAGGCGGGCCGCTCCCAGCGCGCGTCCCCGAAGGCCTCGATCGCCTTGACCCCCCGCCGCAGCAGGTCCTTCGCGACCGTCTGGACCAGCACCCGCCCCAGCCCCTGGCCCTGGTAGCCGGGCATGATCCACGCCGTGATGAGCTGGACCGCGTCCGCGGAGACCGGACTGGTCGGGAAGGAAGCGGCACGCGGCACATAGGCGGGCGGTGCGTAGAGCACGAAGCCCACCGGGACCTCGTCCACGTAGACCACCCGGCCGCAGGACCCCCAGTCCAGCAGGACGGCGGAGATCCACGCCTCCTTCTCCTGCTCCGCGGTGCCCGCCTTCACGGCGGCCTCGCCGCTGACGGGATCCAGCTCCCAGAACACGCAGCTCCTGCAACGCCTGGGCAGGTCTTGGAGGTTGTCCAGCGTGAGCGGTACCAGCCGACGACCCATGACGGCATGGTAACGACTGCACCCCGCATCTTCGAGTACGGACATCGTCCGAAGAGGCGGGGTGCGGTGACGCTCGGGTCTACTCCCCGGAGAGGCCCTGCTCCAGCACCCGGCCCTCGCCCGGCGCCAGCGTGCCCAGGATCCGCTCCAGGTCCTCCATCGAGGCGAACTCGACGGTGATCTTGCCCTTCTTCTGGCCCAGGTCCACCTTCACCCGGGTCTCGAAGCGGTCCGAGAGCCGCGTCGCGAGCTCATTGAGCGCCGGAGCCACCCGGGCTCCCGCGCGGGGGCCCTTGGGCTTCACCGTGCTCGACGGCTCCGAGCCCATCAGCGACACGATCTCCTCGACCGTACGCACCGACAGCCCCTCGGCGACGATCCGGTGCGCGAGACGGTCCTGCTCCTCGGTGTCATCCACCGACAGCAGCGCCCGCGCGTGACCCGCCGAGAGCACTCCGGCGGCCACCCGGCGCTGGACCGAGGGGGCGAGCCTCAGCAGCCGCAGGGTGTTGGTGACCTGGGGCCGCGAGCGGCCGATCCGGTCGGCCAGCTGATCGTGGGTGCAGTGGAAGTCCTGGAGCAGCTGGTCGTAGGCGGCCGCCTCCTCCAGCGGGTTCAGCTGCGCCCGGTGGAGGTTCTCCAGGAGCGCGTCCAGCAGCAGCTTCTCGTCGTCCGTGGCGCGGATGATCGCCGGGATGCGTTCCAGACCGGCCTCCCGGCAGGCCCGCCAGCGCCGCTCGCCCATGATCAGCTCGTACCGGCCCGGGCTCGCCTGCCGTACGACCACCGGCTGGAGCAGACCCACCTCCTGGATGGAGGTCACCAGTTCCGCCAGGGCGTCGCCGTCGAAGACCTCGCGCGGCTGGCGCGGGTTGGGGGTGATCGCGTCCAGCGGGAGCTCCGCGAACGTCGCCCCCGCCACCGTGTCGGCCTCCGGGGCCGCCGGTTCCGGCTGAGCCGGCACCACGTCCGCCACCGGTGTTTCACGTGAAACATCGGCCTGGGCCAGCGCGGCGAGTTTCGCCGCGGCGATGCCCCGCTCCGACATCAGGACCGGCACGGCCGACGGGGACGCCGACCCCGTCCCGATCGCCGGCGTCTTCTCCTGGGGGGCCTGGGGGATCAGCGCGCCGAGCCCCCGCCCGAGACCCCTACGTCGCTCACTCATTGGATCCCCTCCGCCATGCTCTGCGTGCTGTTCGTGCCCGCGCCCAGGTGGGCGTGCTGGGCGTCGTAATGGATGCCGACCCCCCGCAGGGCCATTTCTCGCGCCGCCTCCAGGTAGGAGAGGGCGCCACTGGAACCCGGGTCGTAGGTGAGGACCGTCTGTCCGTAACTCGGGGCCTCCGAGATACGGACGGACCGCGGAATGCTCGTGCGCAGCACCTCTTTGCCGAAGTGGGTGCGCACCTCGTCCGCCACCTGCGAGGCGAGCCTCGTCCTGCCGTCGTACATGGTCAGCAGGATCGTCGACACGTGCAGGGCCGGGTTCAGGTGGGCCCGCACCAGGTCGACGTTGCGCAGCAGCTGCCCGAGTCCCTCCAGCGCGTAGTACTCGCACTGGATGGGGATCAGTACCTCCGCGCCCGCGACCATGGCGTTCACGGTCAGCAGGCCCAGCGAGGGCGGGCAGTCGATCAGGATGTAGTCGAGCGGCTGCTGGTAGGCCTGGATCGCGCGCTGGAGGCGGCTTTCACGGGCCACCAGTGACACCAGCTCGATCTCGGCACCGGCCAGGTCGATCGTGGCGGGGGCGCAGAACAGTCCTTCCACGTCCACCACGGGCTGGACGACCTCCAGCAGGGGCCGGCTGTCCACGAGCACGTCGTAGATGGACGGCACGTCGGCGTGGTGGTCGATGCCGAGGGCCGTCGAGGCGTTGCCCTGCGGGTCGAGGTCGATCACGAGGACCCGGGCCCCGTGCAGGGCCAGCGAGGCGGCCAGGTTCACGGTCGTCGTGGTCTTTCCCACGCCACCCTTCTGGTTGGCCACCACCATGATCCGGGTCTGCGGAGGCCGCGGCAGAGCGGCACCGGTCCGCCCCAGGGTCTCGGCCGCGACCTGGGCGGCCCGGCCGATCGGGGTGTCCTCGTTGTCGTCGTTGTCGACGAGGGGCGGAGGCGCTGTTTCACGTGAAACATCCTCGCCAGGCGATTCAGAGCGGGGACCGGGGACCGGATCGGCCATCGGCCCCGCGAGGTTGGCGTCGGACCGCACGGTGTCACTCTCCTCGGCAGCGGGCTCGCGATGAAGAGAGCCTGCCATGTCACCCGGGTCGTGAACCAGCGGGGCCCGCACTCCTGTGGATGAATCCACGGTTGTGGAAAACTCCGTACCCCCCGCGTCCTTGCGTTGACGGGGGGACGCAGCGGCACGGCCGCGGCTGATGATTCCGTGCAGCAGAGAGCGACGTTTCACGTGAAACACGATGCCCGGACGCAACGTGGACGGAGTCTTCAGACCGCTACGACACTCCGAAATCCATACCTATAGGGCCCAACGCCCCGGAAACCAGCAAGATCAACGGCGGCGGCGGGTCCGCCCCACGCGCGCGGCCTTAGCCCGCTTGGCCGCGAACCTCACCCCACCGGGGCTTTCCCCGACCTCCACCCGGACCACCGTGGACAGCGGATCGACCACGCCCTCGCCGACCTGGAGCACCGAGGTCTTCACCACACCGAGCTTGCTGAGGGCGACCTTCGCCGCCACCAGCTCCTCCTCGGCGGTGTCGCCCTTGAGCGCCAGCATCTCCCCGTACGGACGCAGCAGCGGCACGCCCCAGCCGGCGAGCCGATCGAGGGGGGCGACGGCCCGGGCCGTCACCACGTGCACCGGCTGAACCTTGCCGAGCATCTCCTCGGCCCGCCCGCGCACCACCGTTACATGGTCCAGCCCGAGCAGCTCCACGGCCTCCTGGAGGAAGTTCGTGCGGCGGAGCAGGGGCTCCAAAAGGGTGATCTTCAGGTCCCGCCGGACCAGTGCGAGCGGGATACCGGGCAGACCGGCGCCGGAACCCACGTCGCAGACGGTGACGCCCTCGGGCACCACCTCGGAAAGCACCGCGCAGTTCAGCAGATGCCGCTCCCACAGCCGGGGAACCTCACGCGGCCCGATCAGGCCGCGCTTGACCCCCGCATCCGCCAGCAGCTCCGCATACCGCACAGCTTCCGGGAAAAACTCACCGAACACCGCGCGCGCCTCTTCAGGCGCCGGGGGAAGCTCAGCTGCCTCCGTCACGGGGACCGTCCTTCCGTACAGAACCGCTCACAGAACCGCTCACGCCAATACCGTGCCGTTCAACTGTCAGGCTTACAAACATCGGCCCCGCCTGCGACACAGACGGGGCCGACGCACAACGTTCCGGTCAGGCCGGAAGCACAACGACGAAGCGCTGCGGCTCCTCGCCCTCGGACTCGCTCTTCAGACCGGCGGCCGCCACGGCGTCGTGGACCACCTTGCGCTCGAAGGGGGTCATCGGGGCCAGCTTCAGGGGCTCGCCCGAGGCCTTCACGTCCGCCGCGGCCTTGGCACCCAGGGCCGCGAGCTCCTCGCGCTTCTGGGCCCGGAAACCGGCGATGTCCAGCATCAGCCGGCTGCGGTCCCCGGTCTCCCGGTGCACGGCCAGGCGCGTCAGCTCCTGGAGCGCCTCCAGGACCTCACCGTCGCGGCCCACGAGCTTCTGCAGGTCGCGGGGGGAGTCACTCACGATCGACACCGCGGCGCGGTCGGCCTCGACGTCCATGTCGATGTCGCCGTCCAGGTCGGCGATGTCCAGCAGACCCTCAAGGTAGTCGGCCGCGATCTCACCCTCCTGCTCCAGGCGGGTCAGGGTGTCGCCACTCTCAGCGGCGGCGGTGGTGGTGCCTTCCGTCACGGGAGGGAACTCCTTCTTACTTGTTGGAGGGCTTGCTGGGGGGCGTCTGACGCTTCGACTTCGACTGCCGCTTCGGCTGCTGGCGCTTGGTCGCGACACCGCCGCTCGCCGCGTCCGCGTCCGCGGTCGCCACGGCACTCTTGATCACGGAGCCGTCCGGCTGGGCGGCCATGCCCTGCTTCGTCAGCGCGGTGATGAACTTCCGCTCGTTGTCGTTGCGGTCCGGGCCCTTGGCCACGATCGCCGCGACGATCTTCTTCTTGCCCCGGCCCTTGATGTCCCCGTGGGTGGAGACGTGCTTCAGCAGGCGGGTCAGGTACATGTCCTGCGCCTTGCTGCCCGGGGTCGGGTTCTGGCTGATCACGTACATCTGCTGGCCCATGGTCCACACGTTGGTGGTCAGCCAGTAGACGAGGACACCGACGGGGAAGTTGATGCCCATCACGGCGAAGATCAGCGGGAAGACGTACATCAGCATCTTCTGCTGCTGCATGAAGGGCGTCTTGACCGAGAGGTCCACGTTCTTCTGCATCAGCTGGCGCTGGGTGTAGAACTGCGACAGCGACATCATGATGATCATGACCGCGGTCACGATGCGCACGTCGGTGATCGAGGCGCCGAGGGCCTCGACCTTGCTCGCCGAGTCCGTGAACTTGGCGGCCAGCGGGGCACCGAAGATGTGCGCCTGACGGGCGCTCTCCAGCAGCGACTGGTTGATCACGCCGATGGTCTGGCCGTTGGCGATGGCCGAGAGCACGTGGTAGAGCGCGAAGAAGAACGGGGACTGCGCCAGGATGGGAAGGCACGAGGAGAGCGGGTTGGTACCCGTCTCCTTGTACAGCTTCATCATCTCTTCGGACTGACGCTGCTTGTCGTTCTTGTAGCGCTCCTGGATCACCTTCATCTTCGGCTGGAGCGCCTGCATGCCACGCGTCGCCTTGATCTGCTTCACGAAGAGCGGGATCAGGCAGATACGGATCAGGACCACCAGGGACACGATGGACAGGCCCCAGGCCCACCCACTGTTCGCACCGAAGATCGCCCCGTACAGGCTGTGGAACTGGACGATGACCCACGACACGGGTGTGGTGATAAAGCTGAACAGACTGGCAATCGTGTCCACTAATCAGGCTCCTTGAGCATTGCGAGATCTACGCAACGCACTGCGCAGCTGCTCGTGCCAACGCGGGCGTTTCCGGGGTGGGACATGATCCACACCGCCCGGGGACCACGGATTGCACCGCAGGATCCGCCAGGCGGTCAGAACCGTCCCCTTCACCGCACCATGCCGGTCGATGGCCGTGTACCCGTAGTGCGAACACGAGGGGTAGTAGCGGCACACCGGCCCGAGCAGCGGACTGATCGTCCACTGGTACAGCTTGATCAAAGCGAGCAGCGGGTACTTCATCGGGCCACGCCTCCCAGTAGCCGCGCCAAGGCGGCATCCAGGTCACGGGCCAGCTCGTCTACGCCGGCGTCGCCCGCTCCGGGCAGGGCCCGTACCACCACCAGGCTACCGGGGGGCAACTGGGCCAGCCGGTCGCGCACGAGGTGACGCAGACGGCGCTTCACCCGGTTCCGGACGACGGCCACGCCGACAGCCTTGCTGACGACGAAACCCGCACGCGGCGAGGGATCGATCTCCCCCGGCTCGTGCGGGTCCGTTGCACCGCTGGTACGTAGGTGGACGACGAGGAGGGGGCGTCCTGCCCGCCTGCCCCGCCGTACCGCGCTCGCGAAGTCCTCGCGCCGCCTCAGCCGATTCTCGGGAGACAGCACGACGTCACGATCCGCGCGTGATTACGCGGAAAGGGCGGCGCGGCCCTTGCCGCGACGGTTCGCGAGGATCGCGCGACCGGCACGGGTACGCATCCGCAGGCGGAAGCCGTGGGTCTTGGCACGACGACGGTTGTTCGGCTGGAAGGTGCGCTTGCTCACTCGGGGGCTCCAGAGAATGAATCGTGTATGGCGTTACATCGCCTGGCTGTCACCGTGCGCCCACGAGGAACTCGCGTGTTCGCCCGAGTGGGCACCGCTAAATGATCACGATCAGTGACCTTCGCCCATCGGTAGGCAGGCGGCAGCAGCCATCGATAATTCGACCTCGTTACGGTACGCGCGGCTACGCCATCCGGTCAAACCGAGGTCGTCCTGCCCCACACTGTGCACAGGCTGTGGACAACGACTTGAACCCTACCCACCGGCCTGACTACCGTGGCGTGATCCCGGATTTTTTGTCCCGACCGTCCCAAAGAACCACACATTCGTGGGACCGGGACCTGTGAGAGAGCGTGCTCTGTGGCTGACGTACCTGCCGATCTTGCCGCAGTGTGGCCACGCGTGCTCGAAAAGCTGCTCGGGGAGGGTCAGCAGGGGATCGAGCCCAAGGACAAGCAGTGGGTGGAACGATGCCAGCCGCTCGCCCTCGTCGCCGACACCGCGTTGCTCGCCGTGCCCAACGAATGGGGCAAGCGGGTCCTCGAAGGCCGCCTCGCCCCGCTCATCAGCGACGCCCTCAGCCGCGAGTGCGGCCGGCCGATCCGGATCGCGATCACCGTGGACGACTCCGCGGGCGAGCCCGCGCCGCCCGCCTCCGGCCAGCGCGAGGGATACGAGCCGTACGGCGGCCAGCGCCCCGGCGGCCCGGGCGAGGACCACCTCCCCACGGCCCGCCCCGCCTACCCCGAGTACCAGCAGCAGCGCCCGGAGCCCGGCGCCTGGCCCCGCGGGGGCGGCGACGACTACGGCTGGCAGCAGCCCCGCCTCGGCGGCTTCCCGGAGCGCGACCCGTACGCCTCCCCCCAGCCCGGCTACCTCCAGCAGCAGGAGCCCGGCGGCTACGACCAGAACGCGTACGACCAGGGTTCGTACGAACAGCAGAAGTACGAACAGCAGAAGTACGACGCCCAGAAGTACGAGCAGCAGAAGTACGAGCAGCAGGGCTACGAGCAGAACCAGTACGAGCAGAGCGCCCCGCGCCCGGCGCCCGGCCGGCCCGCGCCGCCGCCGTCCTCGTCCGGCGGTTCCACCTCGGGCCCGCCGGAGCCGACCGCCCGGCTGAACCCCAAGTACCTCTTCGACACCTTCGTCATCGGCGCCTCCAACCGCTTCGCGCACGCGGCCGCGGTCGCCGTCGCCGAGGCGCCGGCGAAGGCGTACAACCCGCTCTTCATCTACGGGGAGTCGGGTCTCGGCAAGACGCACCTGCTGCACGCCATCGGGCACTACGCGCGCAGCCTCTACCCCGGCACCCGGGTGCGGTACGTGAGCTCGGAGGAGTTCACCAACGAGTTCATCAACTCCATCCGCGACGGCAAGGGCGACGCGTTCCGCAAGCGCTACCGCGAGATGGACATCCTGCTCGTCGACGACATCCAGTTCCTCGCGAGCAAGGAGTCGACGCAGGAGGAGTTCTTCCACACCTTCAACACGCTGCACAACGCCAACAAGCAGATCGTGCTCTCCTCCGACCGGCCGCCCAAGCAGCTCGTCACCCTGGAGGACCGGCTCCGCAACCGCTTCGAGTGGGGCCTGATCACCGACGTCCAGCCGCCCGAGCTGGAGACCCGGATCGCGATCCTGCGCAAGAAGGCCGTCCAGGAGCAGCTCAACGCCCCGCCGGAGGTACTGGAGTTCATCGCCTCCCGCATCTCGCGCAACATCCGCGAGCTGGAGGGGGCGCTGATCCGGGTCACGGCCTTCGCGAGCCTCAACCGGCAGCCGGTCGACCTGGGTCTGACCGAGGACGTCCTCAAGAACCTGATCCCGGGCGGCGAGGACAGCGCGCCCGAGATCACGGCCTCCGACATCATGGCGGCCACCGCCGACTACTTCGGGCTCACGGTGGACGACCTGTGCGGTTCCTCGCGCAGCCGGGTGCTGGTGACCGCCCGGCAGATCGCCATGTACCTGTGCCGGGAGCTCACGGACCTGTCCCTGCCCAAGATCGGGGCCCAGTTCGGCGGCCGCGACCACACGACCGTCATGCACGCCGACCGCAAGATCCGCGCCCTGATGGCCGAGCGCCGCTCCATCTACAACCAGGTCACGGAGCTCACCAACCGCATCAAGAACGCCTGACGCCGGCCCCCGGGCGGTGGCGTCAGGGGCACTTCACACCCCACGACAGGGCGCTTCCGGATCGAACCGGGGGCGCCCTTCGTCGTCCGCGCGCCCCTGCTCTGTTCGAATACGCCCCCCAGGGAGGAAGTCGTCCACAGATTTCCCGACTTTCTTCCGTCCACAGCCTGAGGACAGTTCCCGTCGCCCACAATCTGTCCACAGGGTCGCCGCTTGAGGGATCATCAGGCCAGGTCAACCCCCTGTGTACTTGTGCGCAAACGTCATCCACAGGCTGTGGACAAAATATTCGTCCACAGGGCCGTTCACGCCGTTGTCCACCGTCGACCCACAGGTTCTCCCGTCCCGTGCACAGGGTGGCCAAGGTTCTCCACACCGTTGTCCACTGTTCGGCAACGAGCCACCCCCCGTCACCGTCGCGAGTGAAAGCGGTCACACGGATGTCGACGTTTGCCGTGTGGACGACTGGGGAAAAGCTGGGGACACAGCTGTGGAGTAGTGCGGGTCATCTGGGGACGGCCTGTGCAGAACTTTTCGTTCTCCACAGAGACACCGTGTTGTCCACCGGTGTCACCCACAGGGTGTGGGGATAAAAAACCGGGGCTGACCTGCGAAAACGGGCTTATCCACCGTTTCCACAGGCCCTACTACTACCCCCATAGAGAGTTAGGCCGGTTTCGGTTTTCAAGCGGGTCCTGTGCACAACTCGCCGTCCGGCCGCTCCGACGCCCCGCTCCCGACTTGACCGCCAGCCGCGACGACTGTCGGCGCCGTACGTCAGACTGGTCCCCGGCATCGGTCGAGGCATCGACGAGCCGACGACGAAGGCCGGCAGACGAGCGAGCAACAGCAGGAGGCGGTTCCGGTGAAGATCCGGGTGGAACGCGACGTACTCGCGGAGGCGGTGGCCTGGGCTGCACGCAGCCTCCCGGCCCGGCCGCCGGTGCCCGTGCTCGCGGGCCTGCTGCTGAAGGCCGAGGACGGCACCCTGTCCCTCTCCGGCTTCGACTACGAGGTCTCGGCCCGGGTCTCCGTCGAGGCGGACGTGGAGGAGGACGGCACCGTCCTGGTCTCCGGCCGGCTCCTCGCCGACATCTGCCGCGCCCTCCCCAACCGCCCGGTGGAGATTTCCACAGACGGTGTACGGGCGACCGTGGTCTGCGGCTCCTCGCGGTTCACCCTCCACACCCTGCCTGTGGAGGAGTACCCGGCCCTGCCGGAGATGCCCACCGCGACCGGCACCGTGCCCGGTGAGGTCTTCGCCTCCGCCGCCGCCCAGGTCGCCATCGCCGCCGGGCGCGACGACACGCTGCCCGTGCTGACCGGTGTCCGCATCGAGATCGAGGGCGACCGCGTCACCCTGGCCTCCACCGACCGCTACCGCTTCGCGGTCCGCGAGTTCCTGTGGAAGCCGGAGAACCCGGACGCCTCCGCCGTCGCCCTGGTGCCCGCCAAGACGCTGCTGGACACCGCCAAGTCGCTGACCAGCGGCGACACGGTCACCCTGGCGCTCTCCGGCTCCGGCCAGGGCGAGGGCCTGATCGGCTTCGAGGGCGCGGGCCGCCGCACCACGACCCGGCTGCTCGAAGGCGACCTGCCGAAGTACCGCACGCTCTTCCCGACCGAGTTCAACTCCGTCGCGGTGATCGAGACCGCCCCGTTCGTCGAGGCCGTCAAGCGCGTGGCCCTGGTCGCCGAGCGCAACACCCCGGTCCGCCTCAGCTTCGAGCAGGGCGTCCTGATCCTGGAAGCGGGATCCAGCGACGACGCACAGGCTGTGGAGCGCGTCGACGCGAACCTGGAGGGCGACGACATCTCGATCGCCTTCAACCCGACCTTCCTGCTGGACGGTCTGAGCGCGATCGACTCGCCCGCCGCCCAGCTCAGCTTCACCACGTCCACCAAGCCCGCGCTGCTCAGCGGCCGGCCGGCGGTCGACGCCGAGGCGGACGAGGCGTACAAGTACCTGATCATGCCGGTGCGCCTCTCCGGCTGACGGCCGGGCCCAGCCCGCGCTCAGCCCGCGCCCACCGACGCCGGGCCCGGCCCCGCCCGCGGAGCCGGGCCCGCCGTCGTGCGGAGCGGGCCCCGCCGCGCGGCCCGGCGTAGGCTCGGATCCGGCGGGCCGCCCGGACCGGGCAGCCCCCGTACAGGCAAAGACGGCCACAACGCGTAAGGAAGCACCTGATGGAGCTCGGTCTCGTCGGTCTCGGCAAGATGGGCGGCAACATGCGCGAGCGCATCCGCCGCGCAGGCCACACCGTCATCGGATACGACCGCAACCCAGACCTCGCCGATGTCCACAGCCTGCGGGAGCTTGTGGACGGCCTGCAGGCCCCCCGCGTCGTGTGGGTGATGGTCCCCGCGGGCGCGGCCACCCAGTCCACCGTCGACGAACTGGGCGAGCTGCTCTCCCCCGGCGACATCGTCGTGGACGGCGGCAACTCCCGCTGGACCGACGACGAGAAGCACGCCGAGGAGCTGAAGGCCAAGGGCATCGGCTTCGTCGACTGCGGCGTCTCCGGCGGCGTCTGGGGCCTGGAGAACGGCTACGCGCTGATGTACGGCGGCGACGAGAAGGACGTCGCCGTGGTCCAGCCGGTCTTCGACGCCCTCAAGCCCGAAGGTGACTTCGGCGCCGTGCACGCCGGCAAGGTCGGCGCGGGCCACTTCGCGAAGATGGTCCACAACGGCATCGAGTACGCCATGATGCAGGCCTACGCCGAGGGCTGGGAGCTGCTGGAGAAGGTCGACTCGGTCACCGACGTCCGCGAGGTCTTCCGGTCCTGGCAGCAGGGGACGGTCATCCGCTCCTGGCTGCTCGACCTGGCCGTGAACGCGCTGGACGAGGACGAGCACCTGCAGCAGCTGCGCGGCTTCGCGCAGGACTCCGGCGAGGGCCGCTGGACGGTCGAGGCCGCGATCGACAACGCGGTGCCGCTGCCGGCGATCACCGCCTCGCTGTTCGCCCGCTTCGCCTCGCGCCAGGACGACTCGCCGCAGATGAAGATGATCGCGGCGCTGCGCAACCAGTTCGGCGGACACGCGGTCGAGAAGAAGTAACCGCGCCACCGGCGCACAGCACACCAGCAGGACCGGGTACAGCTCCACAGCACAGCAGCAGGAAGCCGGGGGAGGTCGGCGCCGAATGCACGTTTCGCATCTCTCACTGGCCGACTTCCGCTCGTACGCCCGGGCCGAGGTTCCCCTCGCCCCGGGCGTCACGGCGTTCGTGGGGCCCAACGGCCAGGGCAAGACGAACCTGGTCGAGGCCATCGGCTACCTGGCCACCCTGGGCAGCCACCGGGTCTCCTCGGACGCCCCCCTGGTGCGGATGGGCGCCGACCGGGCCGTCGTCCGCGCCGCCGTCACCCAGGGCGAACGCCAGCAGCTGGTGGAGCTGGAGCTGAACCCCGGCCGCGCCAACCGCGCCCGGATCAACCGGTCCTCGCAGGTCAGACCCCGCGACGTGCTGGGAATCGTACGGACCGTGCTGTTCGCCCCCGAGGACCTGGCCCTGGTCAAGGGCGATCCGGGGGAACGGCGCCGCTTCCTCGACGAGCTCGTCACCGCCCGCTCCCCGCGGATGGCGGCCGTCCGCTCCGACTACGAGCGCGTCCTCAAGCAGCGCAACACCCTGCTGAAGTCCGCCGCCATGGCCCGCCGCCACGGCGGCCGCTCCATGGACCTGTCCACCCTCGACGTGTGGGACCAGCACCTGGCCCGCGCCGGAGCCGAGCTCCTCGCGCAGCGCCTCGACCTGATCACGACGCTGCTGCCGCTGGCCGACAAGGCCTACGAGCAGCTCGCGCCCGGGGGCGGCCCGCTCGGCCTCGCCTACAAGTCCTCGGCCGGCGAGCCGGTCGACAGCGGCGGCGCCCGGACCCGCGAGGCCCTGTACGAGGTGCTGCTCGCGGCCCTCGCCGAGGTGCGCAAGCAGGAGATCGAACGCGGCGTGACGCTGGTGGGCCCGCACCGCGACGACGTCCTGCTGCGCCTGGGCGAGCTGCCCGCGAAGGGGTACGCCAGCCACGGCGAGTCCTGGTCGTACGCGCTCGCCCTGCGCCTGGCCGCGTACGAACTGCTGCGCTCCGAGGGGACCGAGCCGGTGCTGATCCTGGACGACGTCTTCGCGGAGCTGGACGCCCGCCGCCGTGAGCGGCTTGCGGAACTGGTCGCTCCGGGGGAGCAGGTCCTGGTGACGGCGGCGGTGGACGACGACGTTCCGGGCATCTTGGCGGGCACCCGGTTCGCGGTGGCCGACGGCGAGGTGACCCGGCTGTGAACGCGGGCGAGGGCGGCCAGGACCAGCGCAAGGCCCCGGAACCCTCCGGGGTCGACCTCGCGCGGCAGGCGCTGGCCGCCGCCCGCGAGCAGGCCCGCGCCCGCGGCAACGCGGCGACCGGGCGGGGCCGCCGGCAGCACCAGCCGGGCCTGCGCTCCGGCGCCCGGGCGGACGGCCGGGACCCGATGCCGCTGATGGCGGCGCTGGACCGGCTGCGCACGGAGCGCGGCTGGGAGATGCCGATCGCGGTGGCCGGGGTGATGGAGCGCTGGGCGGAGATCGTCGGGCCGGAGATCGCCGCGCACTGCGTACCGGAGCGCTACGAGGACCGCGAGCTGCTGGTCCGCTGCGACTCCTCGGCCTGGGCCGCGCAGCTGAAGCTGCTGGCCCCGCAGCTGGTGGCCCGGCTCAACGCCGACCTGGGGCAGGGCACGGTCCGGCTGATCAAGGTCCAGGGCCCGGGTGGCGGGCCGAAGCGGTACGGACCCTGGCGCAGCCCCGGCAGCACGGGCCCGGGCGACACCTACGGCTGAGGCCGGTGCGCTCCGCCGACGCCTGCCGGGGCTCCGCCGACGCCTGCCGGGCAGCGCGGAAGTCCTCCCGTACGCCTTTCCCCTCGTCCCCCTTCCTTCCAGCCATCCGCCCTTCCACCGGAATGGCGGCTTCCGCACACGCGTGCCGCCTGTTCCCGGTGGTGTCCCTCACGGTAGCCACGGGTTGACAGGCCGAAGCGCTGGATGCCCGCGTGAGCCACTTTGAGCCCCTCCCCGGATATGGGGAGTCGGAGAGTGGAGGTTCAGGGCGGCACATGCGGACTCAGGTACCGGCAAACCCCCATTCATGTCAGTGATACCGGTAGACTGGAGGCAATCCCGCCCAGTTCGCGGGGGGACACCGAACAACGCAGACAACGCAGATCGACGCGGCCGCTCCCGCCGGTGCACACGCTGGTCCGGAGTACGGGCTGCGCTGTGCCAGAGAGGGCGCTTCGTGGCCGATTCCGGCGACTCCAACGAGAAGAATTACGACGCCAGTGCGATCCAGGTCCTTGAGGGCCTGGACGCGGTCCGCAAGCGGCCGGGTATGTACATCGGCTCGACGGGCGAGCGTGGTCTGCACCACCTCGTCTACGAGGTCGTCGACAACTCGGTCGACGAGGCGCTGGCCGGGCACGCGGACACCATCGACGTGACGATCCTCGCCGACGGCGGGGTGCGCGTGATCGACAACGGCCGTGGCATCCCGGTCGGCATCGTGCCGTCCGAGGGCAAGCCGGCCGTCGAGGTCGTGCTGACGGTGCTGCACGCGGGCGGCAAGTTCGGCGGCGGCGGCTACGCGGTCTCCGGCGGTCTGCACGGCGTCGGCGTCTCCGTCGTGAACGCCCTGTCCACCAAGGTCGCGGTCGAGGTCAAGACGGACGGCCACCGCTGGACCCAGGACTACAAGCTGGGCGTGCCGACGGCCCCGCTGGCCAAGAACGAGGAGACCGACGAGCACGGCACGTCGGTGACGTTCTGGGCCGACGGCGACATCTTCGAGACCACCGAGTACTCCTTCGAGACGCTGTCGCGGCGCTTCCAGGAGATGGCCTTCCTCAACAAGGGCCTGACCCTGACGCTGACCGACGAGCGCGAGTCGGCGAAGGCGACGGTCGGCGCGGACGACCCCGAAGCGGACGTGGCGGAGCCGACCGCGCGCACGGTGAAGTACTACTACGAGGGCGGCATCGTCGACTTCGTGAAGTACCTCAACTCGCGCAAGGGCGAGCTGATCCACCCGACCGTCATCGACGTCGAGGCCGAGGACAAGGAGCGCATGCTCTCGGTCGAGATCGCGATGCAGTGGAACTCGCAGTACACCGAGGGGGTCTACTCCTTCGCGAACACGATCCACACGCACGAGGGCGGCACCCACGAGGAGGGCTTCCGCGCGGCGCTGACCGGTCTGGTCAACCGCTACGCGCGCGAGAAGAAGCTGCTGCGCGAGAAGGACGACAACCTCGCCGGCGAGGACATCCGCGAGGGTCTGACGGCGATCATCTCGGTCAAGCTGGGCGAGCCCCAGTTCGAGGGCCAGACGAAGACCAAGCTGGGCAACACGGAGGCCAAGACCTTCGTGCAGAAGGTCGTCCACGAGCACCTCAACGACTGGTTCGACCGCAACCCGGTCGAGGCCGCGGACATCATCCGCAAGTCGATCCAGGCGGCCACGGCGCGCGTCGCGGCCCGCAAGGCGCGCGACCTGACCCGCCGCAAGGGCCTGCTGGAGAGCGCCTCGCTGCCGGGCAAGCTGTCCGACTGCCAGTCGAACGACCCGACGAAGTGCGAGATCTTCATCGTCGAGGGCGACTCCGCCGGCGGCTCGGCGAAGTCCGGCCGCAACCCGATGTACCAGGCCATCCTGCCGATCCGCGGCAAGATCCTGAACGTCGAGAAGGCGCGGATCGACAAGATCCTCCAGAACACCGAGGTCCAGGCGCTGATCAGCGCCTTCGGCACCGGTGTGCACGAGGACTTCGACATCGCGAAGCTCCGCTATCACAAGATCATCCTGATGGCGGACGCCGACGTCGACGGCCAGCACATCAACACCCTGCTGCTCACCTTCCTCTTCCGCTTCATGCGGCCGCTGGTCGAGGCCGGGCACGTCTACCTGTCCCGTCCCCCGCTCTACAAGATCAAGTGGGGCCGCGACGACTTCGAGTACGCGTACTCGGACCGCGAGCGCGACGCCCTGGTCGAGCTGGGCAAGCAGAACGGCAAGCGGATCAGGGAGGACTCGATCCAGCGCTTCAAGGGTCTGGGCGAGATGAACGCCGAGGAACTGCGCGTCACCACCATGGACGTGGACCACCGCGTGCTCGGCCAGGTCACGCTGGACGACGCGGCGCAGGCCGACGACCTGTTCTCGGTGCTGATGGGCGAGGACGTCGAGGCACGTCGCTCCTTCATCCAGCGCAACGCCAAGGACGTTCGGTTCCTCGACATCTGAGTCGGTCTCCGCTGACCGCCTGAAAGGACTTCTGACCAGCAATGGCCGACGAAACCACCCCCACCGCCGAGAACGCCGCGGAGGAGCAGCCCGTGCTGCGGATCGAGCCCGTCGGGCTTGAGACGGAGATGCAGCGCTCCTACCTCGACTACGCGATGTCCGTCATCGTCTCCCGCGCGCTGCCCGACGTACGGGACGGTCTCAAGCCCGTCCACCGCCGGGTGCTGTACGCGATGTACGACGGCGGCTACCGGCCCGAGAAGGGCTTCTACAAGTGCGCCCGCGTCGTCGGCGACGTCATGGGCACCTACCACCCGCACGGCGACTCCTCGATCTACGACGCCCTGGTCCGCCTGGCCCAGCCGTGGTCGATGCGCATGCCGCTGGTGGACAGCAACGGCAACTTCGGCTCCCCGGGCAACGACCCGGCCGCCGCGATGCGCTACACCGAGTGCAAGCTCATGCCGCTGGCCATGGAGATGCTCCGGGACATCGACGAGGAGACCGTCGACTTCACGGACAACTACGACGGCCGCAACCAGGAGCCGACCGTCCTGCCGGCCCGCTTCCCGAACCTGCTGGTCAACGGCAGCGCCGGCATTGCGGTCGGCATGGCCACCAACATCCCGCCGCACAACCTCCGCGAGGTCGCGGCGGGCGCGCAGTGGGCGCTGGAGCACCCGGAGGCCTCGCACGAGGAGCTCCTGGACGCCCTGCTGGAGCGCATCAAGGGCCCCGACTTCCCCTCGGGCGCGCTGGTCGTCGGCCGCAAGGGCATCGAGGAGGCGTACCGGACCGGTCGCGGCTCCATCACGATGCGCGCCGTGGTCGAGGTCGAGGAGATCCAGAACCGCCAGTGCCTGGTGGTCACCGAGCTCCCGTACCAGACCAACCCGGACAACCTGGCGCAGAAGATCGCCGACCTCGTGAAGGACGGCAAGATCGGCGGCATCGCCGACGTCCGCGACGAGACCTCGTCCCGGACCGGCCAGCGCCTGGTGATCGTGCTCAAGCGCGACGCCGTCGCCAAGGTCGTGCTGAACAACCTCTACAAGCACACCGACCTCCAGACGAACTTCGGCGCGAACATGCTGGCGCTGGTGGACGGGGTGCCGCGCACCCTGTCGGTCGACGCGTTCATCCGCCACTGGGTGCAGCACCAGATCGAGGTCGTCGTCCGGCGCACGAAGTTCCGCCTGCGCAAGGCGGAGGAGCGCGCCCACATCCTGCGCGGTCTGCTCAAGGCCCTGGACGCGATCGACGAGGTCATCGCCCTCATCCGGCGCAGCAACACGGTCGAGATCGCGCGCGAGGGCCTGATGGGCCTGCTGGAGATCGACGAGATCCAGGCGAACGCGATCCTGGAGATGCAGCTGCGCCGCCTGGCGGCCCTGGAGCGGCAGAAGATCGTCGCCGAGCACGACGAGCTCCAGGCCAAGATCAACGAGTACAACGCGATCCTGGCCTCGCCGCAGAAGCAGCGCACCATCGTCAGCGAGGAGCTGGCGGCGATCGTCGAGAAGTTCGGCGACGACCGGCGCTCCAAGCTGGTGCCCTTCGACGGCGACATGTCCATGGAGGACCTGATCGCCGAAGAGGACATCGTCGTCACCATCACGCACGGCGGCTACGTCAAGCGCACCAAGACCGAGGACTACCGCTCGCAGAAGCGCGGCGGCAAGGGCGTGCGCGGCACGAAGCTGAAGCAGGACGACCTGGTCGACCACTTCTTCGTCTCCACCACGCACCACTGGCTGCTGTTCTTCACGAACAAGGGCCGCGTCTACCGGTCCAAGGCGTACGAGCTCCCGGACGCCGGCCGCGACGCGCGCGGGCAGCACGTGGCGAACCTGCTGGCCTTCCAGCCGGACGAGAAGATCGCCCAGATCCTCGCGATCCGCGACTACGAGGCGGCGCCCTACCTGATCCTGGCCACCAAGGGCGGCCTGGTGAAGAAGACGGCGCTCAAGGACTACGACTCGCCCCGTTCGGGTGGTGTCATCGCGATCAACCTGCGGGAGACCGAGGCCGGCGGCGACGACGAGCTGATCGGCGCCGAGCTGGTCTCCGCCGAGGACGACCTGCTGCTCATCAGCAAGAAGGCGCAGTCGATCCGCTTCACCGCGACCGACGACGCGCTGCGCCCGATGGGCCGTGCCACCTCGGGTGTGAAGGGCATGAGTTTCCGTGAAGGGGACGAGCTGCTCTCGATGAGCGTCGTGCGGCCCGGTACCTTCGTCTTCACCGCGACCGACGGCGGTTACGCCAAGCGGACGGCCGTGGACGAGTACCGCGTCCAGGGCCGTGGCGGTCTGGGCATCAAGGCCGCCAAGATCGTCGAGGACCGCGGGTCGCTCGTCGGCGCGCTGGTGGTCGACGAAACGGACGAGATTCTCGCCATCACGCTCAGCGGTGGTGTGATCCGTACGCGCGTCAACGAAGTCAGGGAGACGGGCCGTGACACCATGGGCGTCCAGCTGATCAACCTGGGCAAGCGCGATGCCGTGGTCGGCATCGCTCGTAACGCCGAGGCCGGTCAGGAAGCTGACCTGGTCGACGAGATCGAGACAGAGATCGAGGCCGGGGCAGCCGACGGACAGGCCGCCGAGGCCGCCGAGGGCATCGAGCCCTCGGCTGGGGAGCACGAGGAGTAAGCGTGAGTGGAGCCACGGGCGCCGGACCGGCCAAGACTGGAGCGAACGGTGCCCGTGGCCCCGCCGCGGACTCCACGGGGGGACAAGGGGGAACGGTGACGGACACCCGGGGACCGCAGCCGGAATCGAAGACGGCGGCGAAGTCGAAGCCGAAGGCCGCCGCCGCGGGCCGGGCGGCGCAGACGGCCCAGGAGCGGGACGGGCAGCCGTACCAGCCCCCGCAGGCCTACGCGGCCCCCAAGGGCCCCGGCGCGCAGCGGGGGGCCCGCCCGGCCGCCCGGACGACGCCGCGGACGCGCAAGGCGCGGCTGCGGGTGGCCAAGGCCGACCCGTGGTCGGTGATGAAGGTCAGCTTCCTGCTGTCGATCGCGCTCGGCGTGTGCACGGTCGTCGCGGCGGTGGTGCTGTGGATGGTCATGGACGCCATGGGCATCTTCTCGACCGTCGGCGGCACCATCAGCGAGGCCACCGGGTCCAACGAGAGCAACGGGTTCGACCTCCAGTCGTTCCTGTCGCTGCCGCGCGTGCTGATCTTCACCTCGGTGATCGCGGTCATCGACGTGGTGCTGATGACCGCCCTGGCGACGCTGGGCGCGTTCATCTACAACCTGTCGGCGGGCTTCGTGGGCGGCGTCGAGCTCACGCTCGCCGAGGACGAATGACCTGCGCGGACGCCCCGTAGAAGGCGATTTTGGCTCGACCGCGTCTGTGCGCTAATCTTCAGGAGTCAGCGCGCAGCGCGGATGGGGCTATAGCTCAGTTGGTTAGAGCGCATCCCTGATAAGGATGAGGCCACAGGTTCAAATCCTGTTAGCCCCACAGTGTCGAAGACCCCCAGGCGAAAAGCCTGGGGGTCTTTGTCGTGCGGCCAGTTGAGGGGTTCCAGGTAACCGATCGGTATCGGCCGGTGTGTATTGTTGGGCGCCAGAAGTCCCCAACGTCAACGAAAGACGAGGTCGCGCGGTGAAGAAGCTGCTCCTGGTCGCACTGGCCGCCATCGGCGGGCTCCTCGTGTACCGCCAGATCCAGGCGGACCGCGCCGAGCAGGACCTGTGGACGGAGGCAACCGACTCCGTGCCCTCTGGTTCCGGCGTGTGAGACCCGCTTGATTCCATGAAGCCCCGGCTGCCGCTGCTGCCGGGGCTTCGTGCTGTGCGGTGCCGTGTTTTTTGGTGACGTGACGGAAAATTCCGTTCTGCGAATATTGTGCTTGCGTTGGCAAACCTCGGGGGTGCTGGGCGTGAGGTGGGTACGCCGTCGGGAGGGTGGGCGGGGCGTCGCGGTCGGGGCCCTGCGGCTCGTACTGGCCGCCGGGCTCGCCGTCGGCGGGGCGCCTGGTGTCGCCCGGGCCGCGCAGGGGCCCTCCGCGCCGCCCCCGCCGCGGTACGGGGAGGCCGAGGGCGCCCGGCGGGTGACGGGCCGGCCCTCCACGGCGGACGCCCCGCTGCTGGAGGCGGGCGTGGTCTACGAGGACACCGTCGCGCCGGGCGAACGGGTCTACCGGCTGGGCCTGGACGACGCCTCCAGCGTGTACGTCTCGGCGGTGCTGCGGCCGCCCGCCGGGAGCAGGGTCGGCTACGCGGACGGGGTCGAGGTCATGACCAACACCGGCCGCTCCTGCCCGGGCAACCCCGGCCGGGCCGGCTTCGGCCTCGACCCCGTCCCGCTGGCGGCGGCGGGCCAGCGGCGGCTGGAGGAGGACGCCGAGTGCCAGAGCGCGGGGACGTACTACGCGAAGGTGACGCGGACGGCCGCGAGGGACTCCGACCAGGCGGCGTGGCCGGTGGAGCTGCTGGTGATGCGCGAACCGGCCCCGGCGGGCGGCGGCGCGCCGGTCTCCCCGCCGCCGCTCTCCCCCTCGCCGTCCCCGGTGCTGCCCGGGACGGACCCCGTCCGCCGGGGCGGGGGCAGCGGTTTCAACGACGCGCGGGCGCTGGACACCGGGGTGTGGCGCGACGAGCTGTGGCCCGGCCGGACGCGGTTCTACCGGGTCCCGGTGGACTGGGGGCAGCGGCTGGCGGTCGGCGCCGAGATCGCGAAGGCCCGTATGACGCGGCCGTACGGCTCCGCCGCCAACGGGCTCACCGTCTCGCTGTACACGCCCTACCGGGGGCTCGTGGAGTCGAAGGACACCTCGTACGACGGGCGGCAGGCGGCGCTCACCCTGCCGGGGACCGTGCCCGTGGCGTACGCGAACCGCTTCTCCGACGCGATGGCGGTACGGCCGGTGCGGGTGGCCGGCTGGTACTACCTGGCCGTCACCCTGGGCGGGAAGGTGGCGGAGTTCACCGAGGACGCCTCGCCGGTCCCGTTGACGTTACGGGTGGACGTGCACGGGAGTCCGGCGCCGGAGCCGGCCTACCGGGAGGGCCTGGCGGCGGCCGGGTTCGGGGTCGGCGCGGCCGAGCGGACCGCGGCGCGGGAGGGGCTCACCGTCCCCGAGGCCGCGGCGCGGGAGGGCGGCCGCGCCGCGATGCGGACGGTGGCGGGCGCGGGCTTCGGGACGGGGGCGGTGCTGCTGCTCGGGCTCGGCGGCTGGTTCCTGCTGGCCCGGCGGGGCCGGGCCGGCGGGGCCTAGATCCGGGTCAACGCCCAGACGGCGGTGGTGAAGCAGAGCAGCGCCGCCGCGAGGATCCCGGCGACGGCCGGGGGCGGGGGCGGCGGGACGCGGCGGCGGGCGCGGGGTGGCGCCGGGGGCGTGTGGGGCGTCGGGGGAGCCAGGTGGAAGCCGTCCGTCGGCTCGGGGCCGTAGCCGGGAGGCGGCGGCCCGAAGGCACCGGCCGCGCCGACGGGCGGGGGAGGTGCGGAAGGCGGCCCGAGCGGGCCTTCCGGGCCGAAGCCGGGCGGGAGCGGGCCGAGTTGGTCGAACACCTCCACCGGATCCTCGTCCGGAGCCGCCTCGGGCAGCAACTGGACAGCCTCGGCAAGGGCCTTGCGCGCCCCTGTGGCGGTCCCGAACCGGCTCAGGGGGTCCGGGTGCAGGAGGTTCGCGAGCACGCCCCACAGGGGCACGGGGACGCCCTCGGGTGCCTCGGGGACGCCCCGGGCCGGGAAAAGCTCCACCAGGGCGCGGGAGTCGGGCCTCCGGCCCCGCAGCAGGTACAGCGCGACGAGCCCGGCGGCGTACAGGTCGGCGGCGAAGCCGGGCTCCGCGCCCATCAGTTGCTCGGGCGCGAAATAGCCCGGCGTGCCGAGGACCCGGCCGGTCCCGGTCAGCCGCGGCTCGCCCTTGCGCGTCGAGATCCCGAAGTCGGACAGCCGCAGGTGCGGCCGCCCGGTTCCGGTGGCCTCCATCAGGATGTTGGCCGGTTTGACGTCGCGGTGGACGACGCCCTCCGCGTGCACCGCCGCCAGCCCCGACAGGAGCTGGTCGAGCAG
Organism: Streptomyces sp. NPDC102258; assembly: GCF_055584685.1. Taxonomy (NCBI): domain Bacteria; kingdom Bacillati; phylum Actinomycetota; class Actinomycetes; order Kitasatosporales; family Streptomycetaceae; genus Streptomyces; species Streptomyces sp. NPDC102258. The sequence goes on along the minus strand of NZ_JBVJLO010000011.1, from coordinate 44,283 downwards.
CACGCACACGAACCGGGGCGGCAGGGCCCCGTAGTCCCCGATCACATGGGCGAGGGAACCGCCGGCGACCAGGTCCATGGTGAACAGGACCTTGTCGTCGTCCGCCGCCCAGCCGACCGGGGCCAGTACGTGCGGGTGGTCGATGCGCAGGGCCTGCTCGCGCACGAAGCGCAGCAGGGCGGGGGCGTCGCTCTGGAGCAGCACCTTCGCGGCGACGTACCGGCCCCGGCGCCGGTCCCATGCCCGCCAGACGGCTCCCGCCCCGCCCTGTCCGATCGGGTCGGCCAGTTCGTACCGGCCGGCGAAGATCTCACCCATCGCTGTACCCGTCCCCCGTCCCCCGTTTCACGCGGGTGCGTCAGTTCTGGTGCGCCTCGTAGTGGGAGACCGCCTCGGCGGTGCGGCCCGCGCCGTAGACCCGGAGGAACTCCGCCAGTTCCGGGTGGGTGGGTGCGAGGGAGTCGGCCGCGTCGATGATGTCCCCGGCCGCGGCGACCGAGCGCAGCAGCGACTGGATCTCGCGGACGACGCGCTTGACGGTGGGCGCCCCCGAACCCGTCGTGGTCTGACCGCTGTTGCTGAGGACGGAACCCCCCTGGGTGTTCTTGATCTCGTCCATCCGGTCGGTGGCCTCGGCCGCGCTGACGCTGCCGTCCGCGACCTGCCCGGCGAGGTCCTGGAGGGCCTGGACCCGCTGGACCACGGCCGGGTTGCCGATCTTGGCGCGCTGCCCGCTCATCAGCTGGGACAGCATCGGCGCCGACAGTCCGAGGACGGCAGCGAGGCGAGCCTGGTTGAGCCCGAGGTCATCTATGAGCCGTCGGAACAGCGCGCCGAGCGGCTCCCCGTACCAACTGCGCTGGAGTTCCCTGGCTCTGGCCGTGGCCTCTTGCTGTACTGCGTCCACTCTGACTACTCCCCTTCGCTGGTGCGAACCTCGCGAGCATCTTACGGAGCGTGGTCGCGGGGCGGGAGTCCCTATCATTTTGCGGGATGCGGGGGTACACCGGGTACTCTGTCCTGCGGAACACCCGCTCCCGTACGGGGGAGGGCCGCATCCGGTTGCCCGGGGCCTTAGCTCAGTTGGTAGAGCGCTGCCTTTGCAAGGCAGATGTCAGGAGTTCGAATCTCCTAGGCTCCACAGTGAAAGACCCCTTGACCTGCTAAAACGCAGGTCAAGGGGTCTTTTTCGTTACGGAACCCGGAGTCGGCGGCCCGCGCGGCGCGCGCGTCAGCAGCGGGCGGCGGTCCCCCGGACGGGCCCGTCGTGCGGCCGGACGGGCGACGGTGGCCGACAGTGGAAGCAGGCACACCGAGCCCGACGGGGGGCAACACCACGCCGGAGGCGTACGCACATGGGACTCTTCGACTTCCTCAAATCCGACAAGAAGAAGGAACACGAGGCCGCCGCGAAGACGGAGGAGCAGGTGGAGCAGCAGTCCGCGGCGGCCCCCGCGACGCCGCCCTCGTCCATGGGCGGCAAGTACACCGACGCCGCGGCGGCGACCAGGGCGGCCGCCGACCGCATGGCCGCGACCGCGCCGCCGAAGCCGCCGCTCGCCGGGCCCGCGGCGGGCGGCCATGCGGCGGGCGGGCCCGCGATGCCCGGGCCTTCGTCGGCGGCGCACAAGGCCGTTCCGGTGCCGCCCAAGGCCCCCGCGGCCCCCGCGCACCGGCCGCCGGCGCCGCCGAAGGCCACGGCCGCGGCCGGGCCCGCGTCGCCGAGTCCGGCGTCGGCCGCGCACAAGGCCGTACCGGTGCCGCCCAAGCCGGTGGCGGCCGCCGCCGCGAAGCAGCGTACGTACACGGTCAAGGCCGGGGACTCGCTGTACGAGATCGCCCGCCGCGAGCTGGGCAACGAGGCCCGCTGGCGCGAGCTCTACGCCATGAACCGCACGGTCATCGGAGCCAACCCCGACCTGGTCCACCCGGGGATGGTGCTCACCCTCCCCCACTAGGCGCACGGCGCACGCGAAGGGGCCCGGATCCAGATGGCGGATCCGGGCCCCTTCGCGTGGTCAGAGCTGCTTGTCGCTGTCGGGACGGTGCGTGGGCGGGCCCGACTCCTCCTCGCGCTCCTTCTCGTCCAGCTCGTCGTCGAAGCTCGCCGGCGCGGCGGTGCGCGCGTGGGACTCGGTGGCCGCCGGGGGCTCGACCAGCCAGTCCGGGTTCGACTGCCGGTCCCACCACTTCCAGGCGGCGTACGCGCCACCGGCGACGAGGCCGACGAGAGCGGCCCCGCGCACCCAGCGGCCGCAGCGGGCCCGGCGCTCGTGGCGGCGTACCAGTCGGCGCACCTCCTCGGGCGTCACCTGGCCGCGCAGCGCGGCCAGGGCCGCGACCGACCGCGAGGCGGCCTCCTCGGCGACGGGAGTGGCCGCCGCGAGGGCGCTCTCGAAGCGGGGCTGCGTGTACTCGGCGGCCTGGCGCGCGGCGCGGCGGGTCTGCTCGACCGCCTGTGTGGCCGCCCGGTCGACGTGCGGGGGCACGTGGGCGCGGGCCGCGACCATGCGGGGGTGCAGATGGGAGTCGTAGGCCGCACGGGCCTGGAGCGAGGCCTGGCTCGCCGCGTACGAGACCTTCGGCGCCAGCCGCTCGTTCGCCTCGTGCGCGTAATGTACGGCCGCGTCCTTGGCGGTTCCTGCGTACGGCGCCACCACTTCCGCTGCGTGCCTCACGGTGTCCTTGGCGCTCTCGGCGGCCAGGCGCACGCTGTCCTTGCGGGTCACGGGATCCTCCTCCTCGGTGGCGGACACAGTTCACCTTTCCACCCTTTGTCGGATCATGCCTGCCTCCGGCCCTCCGGGCGCGCGTGACAGGGCATACGGGTGGCGGATTTTCTCTACGGCGCAGCCCTCCGTGGGAGGATCGGGACCGACAGTGATGACTATGGAAGGCAGATCCGTGGCCGAGAAGCTCTACGCCACCCTGAAGACGAACCACGGCGACATCGAGGTCGAGCTGCTGGAGAACTTCGCCCCCAAGACCGTCCGCAACTTCGTGGAACTGGCCACCGGCGCACGTGAGTGGACCCGCCCGACGGACGGTCAGAAGACCACGGCCCCGCTCTACGACGGCACCGTCTTCCACCGCGTCATCAGCGGCTTCATGATCCAGGGCGGCGATCCCCTCGGCAACGGCACCGGCGGCCCCGGCTACCAGTTCGCCGACGAGTTCCACCCCGACCTGGCCTTCACCAAGCCCTACCTGCTCGCCATGGCCAACGCCGGGCCGGGCACCAACGGTTCCCAGTTCTTCATCACGGTCGCGCCGACCGCCTGGCTGACCCGTAAGCACACCATCTTCGGCGAGGTCACCGACGCGGCCAGCCGCAAGGTCGTGGACACGATCGCGGCGGGTCCCACGAACCCGCGCACCGAGCGCCCCCTGGACGACGTGATCATCCAGTCGGTCGTCGTCGAGCGGCGCTGAGCGCGGCGACGGGAACCTTTGCGCCCCGCCCGTCCGTCCAGGATGTGTACCGGGATACGGGTATCCGCGTATCCCGGGTACGGACCCGGCGGGGCGTTTCCCGCACCGCCCCCGCCGCCGCCGATCGAGGGGACCGATGGACACCGACCGTCTGCCGGGCTGCTACCGCCACCCGGACCGCCACACGGGCATCCGCTGCACCCGCTGTGACCGTCCGGTGTGCCCCGAGTGCCGGGTGGACGCCTCGGTCGGCTTCCAGTGCGTCGAGTGCGTACGGGAGGGCTCCGGGACCGGGCACACCCGCGCGGCCAACGCGCCGCGCACCCTTGCGGGCGGGCTGGTGGCCTCCGATCCGCAGCTCGTCACCAAGATCCTGATCGGGATCAACGCGGCCGTCTTCCTCGCCGCGTACGCCGTGCCGGGGCTGGCCCTGCGGCTGGAGCTGATCGGCGGCTACGTCGACTACTACGGGGGGCCGCTGAAGGGCGTCGCCGCCGGGGAGTACGAACGGCTGCTGACCTCGACGTTCCTGCACGCCCAGTGGTGGCACATCTTCAGCAACATGCTGGCCCTGTGGGTGATCGGCGGGCCGCTGGAAGCCGCGCTGGGGCGGGCCCGCTACCTGGCCCTCTACCTGCTGTCCGGGCTGGGCGGCAGCGCCCTGGTCTACCTGCTGGCCGCGCCGAACACGCAGACCCTCGGCGCCTCGGGCGCCATCTGCGGCCTGCTCGGCGCGACCGTGGTCCTCGCCCGCCGGCTGCGCTACGAACTGCGGCCGGTCCTGATGACGCTCGGGCTGATGCTGCTGATCACCTTCGTGCCGCTGGGCGGTCTGGCGGTGTCCTGGCAGGCGCACATCGGCGGGGTCGTGACCGGTGCGCTGGTGGCGCTGGGGCTGCTGGCGCCCGCCACGGGCAGAAAGCGCACACTGGTCCAGGCCGGGACCTGTGCGGCGGTGTTCCTGCTGGCCGTGGCCATGATCGTGATGCGGACGAACGCACTCACCTGATCACACCGGCGTCAACTCTCCACAGAGTTATCCACAGATCTTCTGTCTTTTCCTCAGGTGTGGATGACGCTGTGGATAACTCATGGGGAGAGCTTGCGCCGCGCGGTCAGATGCGCACTACTTCCACTGCGTGGACACGCCGAACCCGGCGGCGATGAATCCGAAGCCGACCACGATGTTCCAGTTGCCCAGTGCCTCGACGGGCATCTGGGTATCGGTCACGTAGAAGACGACGATCCACGCGAGACCGATCAGGAACAACGCCAGCATGACCGGGGCCACCCAGCTGCGGTTCGTCAGCCTGATCGTCTGCGCCTGCTTCGTCGGCGGCGGCGTGTACTCGTCCTTCTTGCGGATACGTGACTTCGGCACGAGGGGCTCTCCTGTCGATGCGCTGGGGGACCTTGCCTGCCCCGGGCGTCCGTTAGCGTAGTGGACCTGTGGCGTTGAAGGAGAAGGGTACGTTGAGCAATTCCGACGACTCCTCCGCGGGTCCCCGTCGCCGGGCCAGACCGGTCCGGCTGCTGACGGCCGCCGTGTTCGCCCTGGCCGGCCTGATCTTCGTCACCAGCTTCAACACCTCCAAGGGTACGAACATCCGCACGGACGCCTCACTGCTGAAGCTGTCCGACCTCATCCACGAGCGCAGCGCCAACAACGCCGAGCTGGAAAAGAGCGCCGCCGCCGCGCGCGCCGGGGTGGACGCCCTCGCCGAGCGCGACGACGGCAGCACCAAGGCCGAGGACGCCAAGCTGGCCGCCCTGCGCGCCGCCTCGGGCACCGAGGAGCTCTCCGGCAAGGGCCTGAGCGTCACCCTGAACGACGCGCCGCCGAACGCGACCGCGCGTGTCCCGGGCGTGCCGGAGCCGCAGCCCAACGACCTGGTCATCCACCAGCAGGACCTCCAGGCCGTGGTCAACGCCCTCTGGCAGGGCGGGGCCGAGGGCATCGAGGTCATGGGCCAGCGGCTGATCGCCACCAGCGCGGTGCGCTGCGTGGGCAACACGCTGATCCTCCAGGGCCGGGTGTACTCGCCCCCGTACAAGGTGTCGGCCGTCGGCGACCCGGGAGCGCTGCGCAAGGCCCTCGCGGCCTCCCCCGCGCTGCAGAACTACCAGCTGTACGTCAACGCGTACGGGCTCGGCTGGAAAGTGGACGAGGACAAGAGGCTGACACTGCCGGGCTACTCCGGCACAGTGGACCTCCACTATGCGAAGCCGCTGGAGTCCGCCGCGCCCTGACGTCGTACTGCGCCTGGCGGTACGGACGTTCAGCGAGGTGTGCCTGACGGCCGGGACGCTGATCGTGCTGTTCGTGGCGTACGTGCTGCTGTGGACCGGGGTCACGGCGGACCGGGCCATGGGCAGTGAGCGGGACCGGCTGCACGACCGCTGGGCGGCGGCGGCCCCGGCGGGGGCGCCCGTACCGTCGGCGCCCGTCCCGCGCTCGTCGCCCGCGCCCTCGTCCGCCGCATCCTCCTCCCCCGGACCGGCTTCTTCGGGGCACCCGGGCGCCGGGCCGGCGCCGCGCGCGTACCCGGCCGGGCGGGCCTTCGCCGAGATGTACGTCCCGCGCTTCGGCCCCGACTGGAGCAAGCCCGTCCTGGAGGGTACGGACCCCGGCCTGCTGAAGAAGGGCCTCGGCCACTACGCGGGCACGGCCGGCCCCGGTGACGAGGGAAACTTCGCGGTGGCCGGACACCGGCGCACCTACGGCGACCCCTTCAAGGACGTCCCCGAGCTGCGCCCCGGGGACACCGTGCTCGTCCGCGAGGCGGACATGGTGTACACGTACACGGTCCGCGCGGAGCCGCTGCGCACCCTGCCCACCGAGACCGGGGTGGTCGACCCCGTGCCGAAGCGCTCCCCCTTCACCACCCCCGGCAAGTACCTCACCCTGACCACCTGCGACCCGGAGTGGGGGCACAGCCACCGGCTGATCGTCTGGGCCGAGCTCACGGGCACCCGGCCGGTCTGATTGCCCACGTGACCCCCGCCGCCGGGCCCCTGGCCTTTAGGCTGTTGCGGTACCGCTCCCGCGGTGCGCAGAGCGAAAGGGACGCGGACGGAATGTACGGCTGGATCTGGCGGCACCTGCCGGGCAACGCGTGGGTACGCGCGCTGATCTCTCTCGTACTGGTCCTGGCGGTGGTGTTCGTACTGTTCCAGTACGTCTTCCCGTGGGCCGAGCCGCTCCTTCCGTTCAACGACGTGACGGTGGACGAGGGATCGGGAGCCACTCCGTGAGCGCGCGCATTCTGGTGGTCGACAACTACGACAGCTTTGTCTTCAATCTGGTCCAGTACCTCTATCAGCTCGGCGCCGAGTGCGAGGTGCTGCGCAACGACGAGGTCGAGCTCGCACACGCCCAGGACGGCTTCGACGGCGTGCTCCTCTCACCGGGGCCCGGTACGCCGGAGGAGGCGGGAGTCTGCGTCGACATGGTCCGGCACTGCGCGGACACCGGCGTTCCGGTCTTCGGCGTCTGCCTCGGCATGCAGTCCATGGCGGTCGCCTACGGGGGCGTCGTGGGCCGGGCTCCCGAGCTGCTGCACGGCAAGACCTCCCCGGTCGTCCACGAGGGCCTCGGCGTCTTCGCCGGTCTGCCGTCGCCGTTCACCGCGACCCGCTACCACTCCCTCGCCGCCGAACCGCTGACCCTGCCGGACGCGCTGGAGGTCACCGCGCGGACCGAGGACGGGATCATCATGGGCCTGCGGCACCGGGAGCACGACGTCGAGGGCGTGCAGTTCCACCCCGAGTCGGTGCTGACCGAGTGGGGTCACCGGATGCTCGCGAACTGGCTCGTGCGCTGCGGTGACGCTGGCGCCGTCGAGCGGTCGGTGGGGCTGGCCCCGGTGGTGGGCAAGGCCGTCGCGTGACGACGGTCGCGCCGTCCGCGCCCAGCGAGGGCCGGGCCGCGCGGCGCAGGGCGGCCCAGGAGGCCGCGAAGCGCTCGCACGCGCGGGCACGCAAACGCGGGGGGCGGGGGCGGCGGCGCGCCCGCCCGCGCTCGGGCGGGCCGGTGGTGGTGCTGAGCCGGGCGGCGGGCGAGCTGTTCATCACCGTCGGCGTGGTGATGCTGCTGTTCGTCACCTACCAGCTCTGGTACACCAACGTGCTCGCGGAACGCAGCGCGAACGGGGCCGCCGGCTCGCTGCGCCACACCTGGGAGCAGCCGCCGGGGCCGGGGGCCGGCGCCTCGGCCGCGCCGCCGGTGGCGGCCTTCGAGCCGGGCCAGGGCTTCGCGATCCTGTACGTCCCGAAACTGGACCTGAAGGTCCCGGTGGCGGAGGGGATCAGCAAGGCGAAGGTGCTGGACCGGGGGATGGTCGGGCACTACGGCGAGGGGGCGCTGAAGACGGCGATGCCGGCCGACAAGCAGGGCAACTTCGCGGTCGCCGGACACCGCAACACCCACGGCGAACCCTTCCGCTACATCAACAAGCTGGTGCCGGGGGACCCGATCGTGGTGGAGACGCGGGACGCGTACTACACGTACGAGATGACCTCGGCGCTCCCGCAGACCTCCCCGGCGAACGTCTCGGTGATCAAGCCGGTCCCGGAGGGATCGGGATTCACCGGGCCCGGCCGGTACATCACGCTGACGACCTGCACTCCCGAATTCACGAGCACCTACCGGATGATCGTATGGGGCAGGATGATCGACGAACGCCCGCGCAGCCAGGGCGCCCCGCCCGCGCTGACCAGCCCGTAAGGACGACCCGCAGTGTCTCGTGCCCGCCGCCGCTCCGCACCGCCGCCCGCCGACCGCAGTGTGGTCGCCGGGTTCCTGAGCCTGCTGGGCGAGCTCCTGATCACGGTGGGCCTGATCCTCGGCCTGTTCGTGGCGTACTCCCTGTGGTGGACCAATGTCCTCGCGGACCGGCAGGCCTCGGCCCGGGGCGACGAGGTCCGCCGGCAGTGGCAGGCGGCCCCCGCGCCGTCCGCGTCCACGCCCGTGCAGCCGGGCGCCCTCGACACCGGGGACGGCATCGGCTTCCTGCACGTGCCGTCGATGAAGAACGGCGAGGTGCTGGTCAAACCCGGCACCGCGCCGGACGTGCTGAACGACGGCGTCGCCGGGTACTACACGGAACCGGTGAAGGCGGCCCTGCCCTGGGACGACAAGGGCAACTTCGCCCTCGCCGCCCACCGCGACGGGCACGGGGCGAAGTTCCACAACATCGACAAGGTGAAGAACGGCGACGCGATCGTCTTCGAGACCCGGGACACCTGGTACGTGTACAAGGTCTTCGCCGAACTGCGCCAGACCTCGAAGTACAACGTGGACGTCATCAACCCGGTCCCGAAGGAGTCGGGGAAGACGGCCCCGGGCCGCTTCATCACCCTGACGACCTGCACCCCCGTCTACACCTCGAAGTACCGCTACGTCGTCTGGGGCGAGCTGGTGCGCACCGAGAAGGTGAACGCCGAACGCACCGTGCCGGCGGAGCTGCGCTGAAGGGCGGATGTTTCACGTGAAACGGCCCGGTCCCCTCGACGTACGAGGGGGCCGGGCCGTTTCACGTGAAACAACGCGCGGGTGTCAGCGGCCGCCGTTCAGGCCGCCGAAGATGCCGCCGCCACCGCCCTGCTGACCGCCCTGCTGACCGTTGCCCGGCAGGGTCTGGACGTTGACGACGGTCCCCGCGGGCTGCGGGGTGCCCGCCGCGGGGTCGGAGGCGAACACCACGGCGTTGTCATCGGTCGGACCCGACAGGACCGCACCGAAGGTCAGGCCGGCCCGCTTGAGGTCGTCCTTGGCCTGGGCCACGGTCCGCCCGGTCAGCAGCGGCACCGGGCTGGGCGCGGCCGTCGCCTTGGCGATGCTGACGTTGACCGCGGTGTCCTTGGCCAGCTCCTGACCGGGCGCGTACTGCTGGGCGACGATCGTCTTCGGCGCCGCGCCGGGGGAGTCGACCTCCGTGGTGCTGCCGAGCTTGAGCTTCGCCGCCTGGAGGGCCTTGACGGCCTCTTCCTTCGTCTTGCCGCTGAGGTCCGGGACGACGCCCTTCGAGGCTTCCTTCGCGACCGTGAGGGTGACCACGGAACCCTGTTCGGCCTGGGTGCCGCTCTTGGGGCTCTGTTCGATGACGGTGCCGGGAGTGGCGTTCTCGGACTCGACGAGCTTCTTCTCGACCTGGAACTTCTTGTCCTTGAGCGTCCGCTCGGCATCGGCGTAGGTCAGGCGGACGACGTCGATCACCGGGACCTTGGGCGCGCCCGTGGAGACCTTGACCTTGACCGTGGAGCCCTTGTCGACCTTGGACTCGGGGGCCTGGTCCTGCGAGCAGACGTTGCCCTTGGGCTGGTCCGCGCAGGGCTCCTCGGCTTCCTTCGCCACCGTGATGCCCACGTTCGTGCCGCTCTGCTGAGCCGACTCGAAGGTCATGCCGACGAACTTGGGCACGGTGGGGCGGTTGTCCGCGGTCTGCTCGAAGAGGGTGCGGCCGATCAGGATGGCGCCGACCAGGACGAGGACGCCGGCGAGGACCAGCAGGATCGTCGAGGCGCGGCTCTTCTTCTGCTGGCGGCGGCCGTGCCCCTGGTCGTAGCCGCCGGAACCCTGGTCCCCGTACCCGTATCCGCCGTCGCCCCCGGGGGGCATCGGCGGGAGCATCGAGGTCTGGCCCGCGTCGGGCGAGCGCAGGGCGGTGGTGGCCTGGTCGTGGCCGGGGTGTCCGTAGCCGCCCTGGTCGGGGTAGCCGTAGCCGGCGGCGCCCATGGAGGCGGTGGCGGCGACGGGCTGGCCGTCGAGGCAGGCCTCGATGTCGGCCCGCATCTCGTCGGCGGACTGGTAACGGTAGTCGGGGTCCTTGACCAGGGCCTTGAGGACGATGGCGTCCATCACGGGCGTGATCTCGGGGTCGAAGTTCGACGGCGGCTGGGGTTCCTCGCGCACGTGCTGGTACGCGACGGCCACCGGGGAGTCGCCGACGAAGGGGGGCCGGACGCACAGCAGCTCGTAGAGCAGGCAGCCGGCGGAGTACAGGTCGGAGCGGGCGTCGACCTGCTCGCCCTTGGCCTGCTCCGGGGAGAGGTACTGGGCGGTGCCGATCACGGCGGCCGTCTGCGTCATCGTCATGCCGGAGTCGCCCATGGCGCGGGCGATGCCGAAGTCCATGACCTTGACCTGTCCGGTCCGGGTCAGCATGACGTTGGCGGGCTTGATGTCGCGGTGGACGATGCCGGCGCGGTGCGAGTACTCCAGCGCCTGCAGGATGCCGATGCACATCTCCAGAGTGCGCTCGGGCAGCAGCTTGCGGCCGGAGTGCAGCAGCTCGCGCAGGGTCGAGCCGTCGACGTACTCCATCACGATGTACGGGATGGAGATGTTGTCGACGTAGTCCTCGCCGGTGTCGTACACCGCGACGATCGCCGGGTGGTTCAGCGACGCGGCCGATTGGGCCTCGCGGCGGAACCGGGCCTGGAAGGACGGGTCGCGGGCGAGGTCGGCGCGCAGGGTCTTGACGGCGACGGTACGGCCGAGCCGGGTGTCGTGACCGAGGTAGACCTCGGCCATGCCACCACGGCCGAGCACGTGGCTCAGCTCGTACCGGCCGCCGAGGCGACGCGGCTCTTCCATAACGTTTGCAGCCCTCTCCGTCAGTCCCGACCGCACCGGTGTGTGGTCCGGCGGTGTGCTGTTCGCGGCAAGGCTACCGGCCGATCGTCGGTGATCGGTTCGTGACCACAGGCTGATATCGGACCGGTACCGAGCGCTCGGATCCTGTCCCCGCTTGTCATCCCTTGCTCTTCAGAACGGCTTCCATGACCGCCTTCGCGACCGGGGCGGCGAGCCCGCCACCGGTGATGTCCTCACGGTCGGCGGCGCTGTCCTCGATGACGACGGCCACGGCGACCGGGGAGGTTCCGTCGGCGTTCTCGGCGTACGAGATGAACCAGGCGTAGGGGCGCTTCGCGTTCTTCTCGCCGTGCTGGGCGGTGCCGGTCTTGCCGCCGACGGTGACGCCCTTGATCTTGGCGGTGGTGCCGGTGCCGTTCTCGACGACGTTGACCATCATCTGCTGGATCTTCTGCGCGTTCGCGGGGGAGAGCGGGCGGCTCATCTCCTGCGGCTCGTGCTTGTCGATCGTGTCGAGGTTGGGCGCCGTCAGCTGGTCGACCATGTACGGCTTCATCAGCTTGCCGTCGTTGGCGATGGCCGCGGTGACCATGGCCATCTGGAGCGGGGTGGCGGCGGTGTTGAACTGGCCGATGGAGCTCTGGGCGTTGCCGTCCTTGCCCATGGTCTTGTCGTAGACGCTCGCGAAGGCGCGGACCGGGATGTCGATCTTGTCGTTGTTGAAGCCGAACTTCTGGGCGGTCTCGACCATCTTGTCGCGGCCGACCTTGTCGCCCATGTTCGCGAAGACCGAGTTGCAGGAGACCTGGAGCGCGTAGGTCAGCGTCGCCTTCTCGCAGCCGCTCGCGTGGTTGACCATGGGCGTCTTCGTGCCCGGCAGGATGTACGGCTCGGGGGTGTCCGTGGGGGCGTTGATGTCGGTCACCACGTTGTTCTCCAGCGCGGCGGCGGCCGTGACCACCTTGAAGGTGGAGCCCGGCGGGTAGGTCTCGCGCAGGGCGCGGTTGACCAGGTTCTTGTCCTCGCTGTCCTTCAGCGCGACCCAGGCCTTCTCGTCGGCCTTCGAGTTGCCGGCGAAGGTGGACGGGTCGTACGAGGGGGTGCTGACCAGGGCCAGGATGGCGCCCGTGCGCGGGTCGATCGCGGCGACGGCGCCCTTCTTGCTGCCCAGCTTCTCGTACGCGGCCTTCTGGGCGGCGGCGTTCAGGGTGGTGACGACGTTGCCGCCCTGCTTCTTCTCGCCGGTGAACATGCCGATCGTGCGGTCGAAGAACAGCCGGTCGTCGTTGCCGGTGAGGATGCCGTCGTCGAGGGACTCCAGCTGGGTGGAGCCGAAGGCCTGCGAGGCGTAGCCGGTGACGGGCGCCCACAGGGGGCCGTCGAGGTAGGTCCGCTTGAACTTGTAGTCGCTGCCGTCGGTCACGGCGGAGCCGGTGATGGGCTGGCCCTCGACGATGATGTTGCCGCGCTCGGTGGCGTACTGGGCGATCTGGACCCGGCGGTTCTCCTTGCGGGTGCTGAGGTCCTCGGCCTGGACGTACTGCAGCCAGTTGGTCCGGATCAGCAGCGCGAGGACGAGCAGCCCGCAGAACAGCGAGATGCGGCGCAGGGGCTTGTTCATGACGGGCGGACCACCTGGGTCATCTCGGAGTCGGGGGACGGGGCGGGGGCCGGCGCAGGTCGGCGTGCGGTGTCGCTGATCCGGATGAGGATGGCGATGAGGACCCAGTTCGCGAGGACCGAGGAACCGCCGGAGGCGAGGAAGGGCATGGTCATGCCGGTGAGGGGGATGAGGCCCATGACTCCGCCGGCGACGACGAAGATCTGCAGGGCGAAGGCGCCGGAGAGCCCGACGGCGAAGAGCTTGCCGAAGGGGTCGCGGGCGGCGAGGGCGGTGCGCACACCGCGCTCGATGATCAGCCCGTACAGCAGCAGGAAGGCCATGACGCCGGTGAGGCCGAGCTCCTCGCCGACGGTGGAGAAGATGAAGTCGGAGTTGGCGGCGAAGCCGATGAGGTCGGAGTTGCCCTGGCCCCAGCCGGTGCCGAGGACCCCGCCGGAACCGAAGCTCATGATCGACTGGCCGACCTGCTCACAGGCGCCGGAGGTGCTGTAGCAGGCGAAGGGGTCGAGCCAGGCGGTGACGCGGACCTTGACGTGGCTGGCGAAGGTGCCGACGACCACGGCGCCGCCCACCGACATCAGCAGGCCGATGACGATCCAGCTGGTGCGCTCGGTGGCCACGTACAGCATGATCACGAACATGCCGAAGAAGAGCAGCGAGGTGCCGAGGTCGTTCTCGAAGACGAGGACGAGGAGGCTGACCGCCCAGATCATCAGGATCGGGCCGAGGTCGCGGCCGCGCGGCAGGTAGAGGCCCATCAAACGCCGGCTGGCCAGGGCCAGGGCGTCGCGCTTCACCATCAGGTAGCCGGCGAAGAAGATGGCGATGACGATCTTGGCGAACTCGCCGGGCTGGATGGAGAAGCCGCCGACACTGATCCAGATCTTCGCGCCGAAGACGTCCGCGCCCAGACCCGGGATGACGGGCAGGATCAGCAGGATCAGCGCACCGGCCATGGAGATGTACGTGAACCGCTGGAGCACCCGGTGGTCCTTGAGGACCAGCAGCACGACCGCGAACAGGGCGATGGCCAGACCCGTGTACATCATCTGGCGCGGCGCGGACTCGGAGAAGGAGCCGAAGCTGCGCTTGGCGAGGGTGCGCAGGCGCTCGGACTGGTCGAGCCGCCAGATCAGGACGACGCCCAGGCCGTTGAGCAGGGTGGCGATCGGCAGCAGCAGCGGGTCGGCGTACTTGGCGTAGCGCCGTACGACGAGGTGGGCGATGCCGGCGAGGACGGCGAAGCCGAGCCCGTAGACAAACATGCCCGGGGGCAGCTCGTCGTGGATCGCCAGACCCACGTTGGCGTACGCGAAGATCGGGATGACCACGGCGAAGGCGAGCAGCAGGAGCTCGGTGTTCCGCCGGCTCGGCGCCTCGATGGCGCCGATGGTGGTCGTGTTGGTGACAACGCTCATGGTGTGGCAGGCCCCCTGTGCCCGCGTATGTCTACTGCTTTTCGCACTGGCCGACGAGAGCTTGCTCCGCGGGAGTCAGGCTGGGGCCGGGCGTCTGGTTGTTCTGGGCTTCCGCGGCGCGGCGGGCTTCGTCCTTCTTGCAGGCGGAGACCTGGTTGCCGAGATCGTCGATCTTCTTGCGAGCACCGTCGGCGCTGGATTCGCTGATGGTGTTCTCGACCTGCTTGCGCTTGAAGCTCGGCAGGTACTTCAGTTCGATGTCGGGGTGATCCGTGTCCACCTGCGAGAGGTGGATCCAGGCCAGGTTCTGGCTGATGCCGCGGTACAGGGCGACGTGGTCACCCTTGACGCCGACGTAGTACTGGGTCTGCGTCCAGCGGTGCCCCGCGTACAGGCCGCCGCCGACGACGCCGGCGACGAGCAGCAGGAGCAGCGTGCGCGTCGTCCACTTGCGCCCTTTGCCGCGGCGCCTGCGCGGGTGGTCGTACGTGTCCTCGTACGGACCGTCACCCTCGTAGCCCTCGGCGTCGCCGAAGCCGCCGTACGCGCCGCCGCCGTCCTTGCCGTCCCCGTAGCCGTAACCGGAGGCCTCGCCGCTGCCGGGAGGACCGAAGGAGCCGGCGGGCGGGGCGGCCGGGCGGCCGAGGCCGGAGGCGCGGCCGGCCGGGGTCTGCATGGCGTTGCCGTCGAAGAGCTGGTGCTGGTTCTCGGCCACCGCGCCGATGACGACCGGGGTGTCGCTCAGCTGGGCGGCCAGGGTGTCGCCGCTGTCGGTGTCGAGGACGTCGGCGACGATGCAGGTGATGTTGTCCGGGCCGCCGCCGCGCAGGGCCAGCTGGATCAGCGTCTGCACGGTCTCGTGCGGGCCGTGGTAGTCGGCGAGCGTCTCTTCCAGGGTCTGGTGGGAGACGACGCCGGAGAGCCCGTCGGAACAGATCAGGTAGCGGTCGCCGGCCCGGACCTCGCGGATCGAGAGGTCGGGCTCCACGATGTCGCCGCTGCCGAGCGCCCGCATGAGGAGCGAGCGCTGCGGGTGGGTGGTGGCTTCCTCTTCGGTGATCCGGCCCTCGTCGACGAGCCGCTGCACCCAGGTGTGGTCCTGCGTGATCTGGGTGAGCACGCCGTCGCGGAGCAGGTAGGCGCGGGAGTCGCCGACGTGGACGAGCCCGAGCCGCTGGCCGGTCCACAGCAGGGCGGTGAGCGTGGTGCCCATGCCCTCCAGCTGGGGGTCCTCCTCGACCATCACGCGCAGCTGGTCGTTGGCCCGCTGCACGGCGGTGGCGAGCGCGGTGATGATGTCGGAGCCCGGGACGTCGTCGTCGAGCTGCACGAGGGAGGAGATGACCTCGGAGCTGGCGACCTCGCCGGCGGCCTGGCCGCCCATGCCGTCGGCGACGGCGAGGAGCCGGGGGCCGGCGTAGCCGGAGTCCTCGTTGCCCTCGCGGATCATCCCCTTGTGCGATCCGGCGGCGAACCGCAGGGACAGACTCATGCGCACCTGCCCTGTCGACGATGCCTCGGGGTACAACCGGTCTCGACGAGCCACACTGCCCACCCTCCGGTCGGGAGCGCGCGCGGGTCCGTGTCCCCGGTGGGACGGACCGCCGCGGCTCGCTCGCTCCGCTCGCTCATTCTCGTACTACTTCCGCAGCTCGATGACGGTCTTGCCGATGCGGATCGGGGCGCCCGGCGGAATGGGCGTCGGGGTGGTCAGCCGGGTCCGGTCGAGATAGGTGCCGTTCGTGGACCCGAGATCCTCGACGATCCACTGGCCGTCACGGTCGGGGTAGATCCTGGCATGCCTGCTGGAGGCGTAGTCGTCGTCCAGCACGATCGTCGAGTCGTGTGCGCGGCCCAGCGTGATCGTCTGGCCGGCGAGGGCCACCGTGGTTCCCGTGAGGGTGCCCTCGGAGACGACCAGCTTGGTCGGCGCTCCCCGGCGCTGGCGCTGCTGCGGGGGCGCGGACTGCCGCCCCGTCTGCTGCGGAGCGCTGGTCGCGCCGCCGCGGCGGGAGCCGCGTTGCGTGACTCTCGTTCCGAAGAGGTCGCTGCGGATGACCTGAACGGCCACGATGACGAACAGCCACAAAACGGCCAGGAAACCCAACCGCATGACCGTCAGGGTCAGCTCTGACATTGCCCCCGCTTCACCCTTCGGCTTGCCGGTAAATGATGGTGGTGCTGCCCACGACGATCCGCGAGCCGTCGCGGAGCGTAGCGCGGGTGGTGTGCTGTCCGTCCACCACGATGCCGTTGGTGGACCCGAGATCCTGGATCGTCGGGGGTGTTCCGGTCCGGATCTCACAGTGCCGGCGCGATACGCCGGGGTCGTCGATCCGCACATCGGCCTCGGTGCTTCGGCCGAGTACGAGCGTGGGGCGCGAGATCTGGTGGCGGGTGCCGTTGATCTCGATCCAGCGGCGCGTGGTGCCCGGTGCGCCGGGCGGTACGGGAGCACCGCCCGGGCGGCCGCCGGCCGCGGCCGGTCCGCCCGGAGGCGGCCCGGCGGGCATGGGCGGGGCCGCTACCGGCGGGTAGCCGTAGCCGCCCTGCTGCGGGCCCTGCGAAGGGCTCTGGGGCCCCTCCTGGGAGGTGCTGGAGGCGAGGGTGCGACTGCGGACCCGGTACAGACCGGTGTCGAGGTCGTCCGCCTTCTCCAGGTGCACCTTGATGGGACCCATGAAGCTGTAGCGCTGCTGCTTGGCGTAGTCGCGGACGAGGCCCGCGAGCTCGTCGCCGAGCTGGCCGGAGTAAGGGCTGAGGCGTTCGTAGTCGCCCGTGCTGAGCTCGACGATGAAGTCGTTGGGCACGACCGTCCGCTCGCGGTTCCAGATGGTGGCGTTGTTGTCGCACTCACGCTGGAGGGCTCCGGCGATCTCCACCGGCTGGACCTCGGACTTGAACACCTTGGCGAAGGTGCCGTTCACCAGACCTTCGAGTCGCTGCTCGAACCGCTTCAGAACTCCCATGGGGCACCTCCTCCGTCGTTGTCGCCCTGTACTGCTTACTGATCGTATCCACGCGTGGCGGATTCGGCTGGTTCCCCTCCGGTCCCGTGTACAGGAGTGTTGGTCCTCACAAGGGATCGTAGGGGTGCTCCCGGGACAGTGTCCCGCACCCGGAGGTGACTGCGGGAGGGGCCGCCCCGGCAGCGGTGAGGGTGCCCCGGGAAAGGGATGTGAATCCACCCCGGATGACGTGCTAATCTTTCGTTCGTCGCCAGGGGAGCGGCCCGAAAGGGAAGTCCACTGGGGAGCTGCTCGGGCGAGTGGCGGAACGGCAGACGCGCTGGCTTCAGGTGCCAGTGTCCTTCGGGACGTGGGGGTTCAAATCCCCCCTCGCCCACATCGGGAGAACCCCCGCTTCGGAGAAATCCGAAGCGGGGGTTCTTCGTTGTGTCCGCGTCCCTTTTCGGGAAGCGTGCCGGGTGCGCGACTTTCGTCGGGGCGGCGCGCGACGAAAGAGGGCGGGCGGGTCCGGGCGGCGCTGTCTAGGGTCGGTCGGGTGAATGTCGAGGCGGCGGTGCGGACGGGCTGGGAGCGGCTGAAGGGGGCCGAGCCCTGGTCCCGGCGCGCGTTCGCGGGGGATCTGACGCTGGCGGCCGTACTGGCCGTGCTCGGGCTGGGCGTCGACGAGCTCAGTGACAGCTCCGGGCCGAAGATGGTCCTCGGCGTGGTGGCCGTGGTGGCGCTGACGCTGCTGCGGCGCCGGCTGCCGGCGGCCACGCTGGTGCTGGGCGCCGCGGCGAGCGCCTTCCTGCCCGCCGTGTTCCTCGTGACGGCCGTACTCGGCTGGTCCGCGGGCCGGCGGATCATCGGCGTGGGACGGGCCCTCGGAGCCTTCGTCCTGGCCTTCCTCGCCGAGGTCGGCCTCAGCCTGGTCGACCAGTGGACACAGATGCGTCCCCTGCTGGTCGTCGTCTTCTCCACCCTGCTGTTCCTCGCCGCCACGGTCATGCCCGGTCTGGCCAGCCGGTACTGGTACCAGCGCCGGACCCTGCTCAGCGCCCTCCAGGAACGCAACGACCAACTCCTGCGCGAACGGACGATGGTGGCCGGGCAGGCCAGGCTGCGCGAACGGCAGCGGATCGCCCAGGACATGCACGACAGCCTCGGTCACCAACTGGCCCTGATCTCGGTGCACACCGGGGCGCTGGAGGTGGACCCCGAGCTGACCGACCGCCAGCGCGAGGCGGTCGGTGTGCTGCGCCAGGCCTCGGTCGCGGCGATGCACGAGCTGCGCGAGGTCGTCGGGATCCTGCGCGACGGGGTGGAGGCGCCGGCCCCCGTGGAGGAGGCGCAGCCGGCGGCGCGCGGGGTGGCCGGGATCGCGGGCATCGTGGACGCGGCGCGGGCCGCGGGGACCGACGTACGGCTCACCGCGGCGGGCCGGCCCCGGCCGCTGGTCGCGGCCTGCGACCACGCGGCGTACCGGATCGTCCAGGAGGCGCTGACCAACGCCTACAAGCACGCGCCCGGGTCGGCGATCACCGTGGAACTGCGCTACGAGGACGACTCGCTGGTGGTGGAGATCGCCAATGGGCCCGCCGCCGGGCCGGGCACCGGCGAGGTGGTCTCCGGCGGGCAGGGGCTGACCGGGCTGCGGGAGCGGGCCCGGCTGGTCGGCGGCATGGTCCACGCGGGCGCGGCCGAGGGCGGCGGCTTCCGCGTCGCCGGAGTGCTGCCGTACGGCACGGAGCCGGCCGGTGCCGCCGAGGACATGGCCGACGACTTCGGGCAGGGGGCCCAGGCCCGCGCCTCGGTGCGGCGCAGCGCGCCCCCGATGGACTGGGCGGCGGTGGACCGGGAGCTGGCCGCTCCGGTGCACGGCCGGACCGGCGGCATCGCGATGGGCTGTGGAATCGCCGTCGCGGCGGTGGTGCTGCTGATCATCGTGCTGGGGGCCGGGGTGGCGCTGCTGGTGGGCTCCGCGAACAAGGCGATGATCAGCGAGGAGGAGTACGACTCCGTGCGCGTGGGCGAGTCGGAGGAGTCCGTCCGGGACCGGCTGCCGGACGGCGACAGCGTCCTGACCTCCGGACTGGACCGCAAGGGGCCGCCGCGGCCGGCGGGCAGCGACTGTCTGGCCCTGCTGTCGACGGAGGGCTCGTCCCAGATCACCAACGACTCCGTTTTCCGCTTCTGCTTCCGGGACGGCAAGCTCGTGGAGAAGCAGGCGTACGAGGTCAAGCAGTAGGAGC
The DNA here is from genome assembly GCF_055584685.1 of Streptomyces sp. NPDC102258. NCBI lineage: Bacteria > Bacillati > Actinomycetota > Actinomycetes > Kitasatosporales > Streptomycetaceae > Streptomyces > Streptomyces sp. NPDC102258. The sequence goes on along the minus strand of NZ_JBVJLO010000011.1, from coordinate 25,012 downwards.
GCGGGTGACAGCCAAGGTGATCCGAGTGGTGATCGCTGACGACGAGCCGCTGATCCGGGCCGGGATCAGGATGATCCTGACCTCGGCGCCGGACATCGAGGTCGTCGCGGAAGGGGCCGACGGCCGGGAGGCGGTGGAACTGGCCCGTTCGCACGCCCCGGACGTGGTGCTGCTCGACATCCAGATGCCGGTGATGGACGGGCTGACGGCGCTGGGTGAGCTGGGGCGGGCGGTGCCCGGGGTACGGGCGCTGATCCTCACCACCTTCGGGGAGAGGGAGAACGTCCTGCGGGCGCTGAGCGGGGGCGGTGCGGGGTTCCTGCTGAAGGACTCGGCGCCGGGCGAGCTGATCGGAGCGGTCCGGGCGGCCGCGGCCGGCGACGCCTACCTCTCGCCCGCCGCGACCCGGCACGTCGTGGACCAGCTGACGAGCGGCCGGGGCGCGGGGCGCGGCGAGGAGGCGCGGCGCCGGGTGGCCGGGCTCAGCGAGCGGGAGCGCGGGGTGCTGGCCCTGCTGGGCGAGGGCCTGTCCAACGCGGACGCGGGCCGCCGCCTGCACATGAGCGAGGCGACGGTGAAGACGTACGTGAGCCGGATCCTGGCGAAGCTGGAGTGCGAGAACCGGGTTCAGGCGGCCCTGCTGGCCAGGGACGCCGGGCTCTAGATACGGTCGGGCATCTGACCGGCGAAAGAGGCCGGTTGTGGCGCGAAAGTGCGGGGGCAGCGCGAGTGGTGACGGTACCGAAGCAGCAGACGGCCGAAGCGGTGGCGGAACGGGGCGGGCGGATCCCGCGCGTCGCCGGTTTCGCGGCCCGGACCGTGCCCGGATCGCCGAAGGAGGCCGGGAAGGCCCTGCGGACACGGGTGCCGCGTGCGGCGCACGCCCGCTTCGAGGCGCCCGCCGGACGCCCCGACGCGATCCGCGCGGTGGAGGAGTCTAATGTCGGCCGGGTCCCCGAACTGACCCCGATACGGGTGGGACGGATGGCCGCCAACCCCTTCGCCTTCCTGCGCGGGGCGGCAGGGCTGATGGCCCACGACCTGTCGGGCGGGCCGGTCACCGGTGTGGGCGCCCAGATCTGCGGCGACGCGCACGCCGCCAACTTCGGTCTGTACGGGGACGCGCGCGGCCGGCTCGTCATCGACCTGAACGACTTCGACGAGACCGTGTTCGGTCCGTGGGAGTGGGACGTGAAGCGGCTCGCGACCTCGCTGGTGCTGGCCGGCCGGGTCGCGGGCGCCGACGAGGACACCTGCCTGGCGGCGGCGCGGGACGCGGTGGGCGCGTACCGGCGCACGATGCGGCTGCTGGCCAGGCTGCCCGCCCTGGACGCGTGGAACGCCATCGCCGACGAGGAGCTCGTCTCCCACACCGATGCCCGGGACCTGCTGGGCACGCTGGAGCGGGTCTCGGAGAAGGCCCGCAACAACACCTCGGCGCGGTTCGCCGCCCGGTCGACCGAGACGGCGGCGGACGGCTCCTGCCGGTTCGTGGACGCGCTGCCCGTGCTGCGTCGGGTCGGGGACGGGGAGGCCGCCGCCGTGGCCGCCTCCCTGGGCCCCTACCTGGAGACCCTTTCCGGCGACCGGCTGCCGCTGCTGGCCCGGTACGCCATCCACGACGTGGCCTTCCGGGTGGTGGGCACCGGCAGCGTGGGCACCCGCTCGTACGTGGTGCTGCTGCGGGACCACCGCGGGGAACCGCTGGTGCTCCAGGTGAAGGAGGCGCGGCCGTCGGTGCTGCTGCCGCACCTGCCGGGGCTGGGCTTCCACGCGCCGCCGGAGGAGCACGAGGGCCGGCGGGTGGTGGCCGGGCAGAAGATGATGCAGGTCGTCTCCGACATCATGCTGGGCTGGACCACGGTCGAGGGCCGGCCCTTCCAGGTGCGGCAGTTCCGCAACCGCAAGGGCAGCGTGGACCCGGCGGCGCTGGCCGTCGAGCAGATCGACGACTACGGCCGGATGACCGGCGCGCTGTTGGCCCGGGCCCACGCCCACAGCGCGGATCCGCGGCTGCTGGCGGGGTACTGCGGGAAGAACGAGGAGCTGGACGAGGCCATGGCCGCCTTCGCGGTGGCCTACGCCGACCGCAGCGAGGCCGACCACGCGGATCTGGTGGCGGCGGTGAAGTCGGGCCGGATCGCGGCGGAGGCCGGGGTCTGAGGGGCGAGGGCGGTCTTCGGGCCGCCCCGGCTCGGCTGCGGCGGGCGCATGTTTCACGTGAGCTGTGTTTCACGTGAAACGTGGCGGTCCGGGCGGGTCCGGTGGGCCGTAGGCTGGCCGGGTGAGCGAGCAGACCGAGCAGACAGTTCCCGAAGAGCCCGCCGAGCCCCGCGACGAGCGGCCCGAGGCGCGGCTGGAGCGGGCCGTGCGGGCCGCCGAGCAGGCGCTCATCGAGTTCGAGATCGCCGTGGAGACCTTCCGGGTGGAGGTCGAGAACTTCTCCCGGCTGCACCACCAGAAGCTCGGCCCGATGTACTCCCGGCTCGACGAGCTGGACGCGCTGATCGCCGAGGCGAAGGCGGCCCGCAGCGGCGACGCCGAGGACCTGCGGCTGGCCCGTGAGGCGCGCGCCCTGGTCATGCCGATGCCCGGTGTGGAGGAGCTGTTCCACGACTGGATGGACTCGGACGGGATCTCCGACGACGCGGGTGCCATGCTCACCGACCGGTCCGTGCGGCCGCCGGAGCGGGTGCGGCCCTCGGAGGAGGTCCGGCGGCTGTACCGGGAGCTGGTCCGCAAGGCCCACCCGGACCTGGCCCAGGACGAGGAGGAGCGGGTCCGTCGCGACGCCTTCATCGTGCGGGTCAACGCCGCGTACGGGCGGGGCGAGGAGGGGCTGCTGCGGGAGCTGGCCGCGGAGTGGGAGGCCGGTCCGGCGCCGGTGGCCGTGCGGCCGAGCGAGAGCGAGGAGCTGTACGCCCGGCTGGAGTGGCTGGCCCGCCGCAAGGAGCTGCTGTCGGTGCTGGCCGGGGAGCTGGAGGACAGCGCGATCGGGGCGATGCTGCGGATGGCCCCGGAGGACCCCGACCGGCTGCTGGACGAGATCGCGGAGCAGCTGCTGGCGCAGGTCGCCGAGCGCGAGGCGGAGCTGGCGGCCTTCGGCACCGCGTAGCCCTGCCGCCGGAATGCCGGCGCTGGGCGTGGTGTGTGCGGTCGGGCGCCGTACGGGGTCGGATAAGTTGGCGGGCGAGACCCGTGAAGAGAGAAGGCGACAGTTATGAACCTCGGACCGCTCCCCTCGGTGGACGCCGCCGCGGTGCCCGCCGAAGGCCTTGTCCTGGACGTCCGTGAGGACGACGAATGGGCGGCCGGTCACGTCGAGGGTGCGCTGCACATCCCGATGAGCGACTTCGTGGCCCGCTTCGGTGAGCTGACGGAGGCCATCGAGGACGGCCGCCGGGTCCACGTGATGTGCCGGGTCGGCGGGCGCTCCGCGCAGGTGACCCAGTACCTGGTGCGCCAGGAGATCGATGCCGTCAACATCGACGGCGGGATGCAGGCGTGGGAGAGCGCCGGGCGCCCGATGGTGACCGACAACGGGAACCCGGCCTTCGTGCTCTAGCCCGTCCGCTCAGGCGAGGGGGTGGGCGGCCAGCAGGTCGCCCAGGGCCTCCTCGTGCGCCGCGGCCGGGCCCAGCTGGAGCTCCAGCTGCTTGGCCCAGGCGTGGTAGCGGTGCAGCGGGTAGTCGGTGTCGGCGCCGAAGCCGCCGTGAAGGTGCTGGGCGGTCTGCACGACCCGGCGTACGCCCTCCGAGGCCCAGATCTTGGCGACGGCGACATCGCCCGCGCTGGGCAGCGGGCCGCCCGCGCCGCCCGTCGCGGCGTCCAGCCGCCAGGCGGCCTGCCAGAGGGTCACCTCCATCGCGCGGAGGTCGATGTAGCGGTCGGCGGCCTGGACGGCGACGGCCTGGAACGTGGCCACCGGGAAGCCGAACTGCTCCCGCTTGCCGGTGTACTGGCTGGTCATGGCGAGGACGCTCTCGCCGAGGCCCAGTGCGAGGGCGCAGGTGCCGGTGGCCAGGAGCCGGTGGAGCCGCTCCCAGGCCCCGGGGGCGTCGATGAGGTGGGCGGCGGGGACGCGCACCCCGTCCAGGGTGACTTCGGCGAGCCGCTCGCCACTGGTGGAGTACTGGTCGGCGAGGGTGAGCCCGTCGGTGACGCGCGGGACGAGCGCGAGGACCGGCTCCGCGTCCCCGGTGTGCGCGGGTACGGCGATCCAGTCGCAGCTGTGGGCCCAGGGGACGGACGTCTGTACCCCGTCCAGGATCCAGTGGCCGTCGTCCTCGCGGCGCGCGGTGACGGCGAGTTCGGCCGGATCGTGGCCGGTGCGGCCGTGCGCGGCGACGGTGAGGACGAGTGAGCCGCGCGCGGCGCCGGGCAGCAGGGCGGCGGCCAGTTCGGGGCCGCCGTGGGACTGGACGGCCATGGCCGTGGCGCAGTGCTCCAGCAGCGGGACCCGGGCCAGGACCCGCGCCGCCTCGCGCAGGACGAGGCACAGCGCGATGGTGTCGAGCCCCGCCCCGCCGTACTCCTCGGCGAGGACGAGGCCGAGCAGGTCGGAGCCGGCGAGGGTGGCCCACAGGGGCCGGTCGAACTCCTCCGCGACGGCCCCCGGTGTCAGCGCGGGGCTCGGCACGCGGTCGGGGGTGACATCCGCGAACACGGCCCGCGCCGCCTCGACGGCGGCCCGCTGTTCCTCGGTGAAGGTGAAGTCCACTGTGCCTGTCCTCCCGCGCGCGCACCGGATCCCGGTCGTCTCCGTCGTCCGTTCAGAACTGACGGTGCGTCAAGATAGAGCACGGCGGGGGAAAAACACAGCCTGACGGAAGCCGGGAACGGGCGCGCGCGGGCGGCGGTGGGCCGGTCAGCGGTCGAAGTCGATCTCCACTTCCTCCGAGACCGCGTGGGACTGGCAGGCCAGCACGAACCCGGCCTCCGTCTCGTCCTCCTCCAGGGCGAAGTTGCGCTCCATCCGCACCTCGCCCGTCACCAGGAACGCCCGGCAGGTGCCGCACACCCCGCCCTTGCAGGCGTACGGGGCGTCCGCGCGGCCCCGCAGCACGGCGTCCAGCAGGGACTCCCCCTCCTGGACCGGCCAGGTGCCCGAACGGCCGTCGAGCCGGGCGGTGACGCTGCCGCGGGCGGGTGCGGCGGCCCGGGAGGGGGCCGGCGCCGCGCTGTCCTCGACGTGGAAGATCTCCTCGTGCACCCGGCCGCGGGCGACGCCCAGCGCGGCCAGGGCCTTCTCCGCGCCCTCGACCAGCCCGTAGGGCCCGCACAGATACCAGCCGGTCACGTCGGCGACCGGCAGCAGGGCGGGCAGCAGGGACGTCAGACGGGCCTCGTCGAGCCGCCCGGACGGCAGCCCGGCCTCCTGCTCCTCCCGGGAGAGGGCGGTGACCAGCTGGAAGCGGTCGGGGTAGCGGTCCTTGAGGTCGGCGACCTCGTCCAGGAACATCGTCGACGCGGCCGTGCGGTCGCCGCGCACCAGGCAGAACCGGGCGTCGGGCCGGGCGGCCAGCAGGGAGGCGGCGATCGACAGGACCGGGGTGATCCCGCTGCCGCCGACGACGGCCGCGTAGTGCGCGCCGGCCGGGGCCGCGGCCGGATCCAGGACGAAGCGCCCGGCCGGGACCATCACCTCCAGCACGTCCCCGGCGGCGATCTCCTTGTGCGCGAAGGTGGAGAACGCGCCGCCCTCCACCAGCCGCACCCCGACCCGCAGCCGGGCCGGGCCGGGGCCGTCGGCGGCCGGGGCGGGGGAGCAGATCGAGTAGGTGCGGCGGACGTCCGTGCCCTCCGGACCGGTCCGGCGCAGGGTGAGGTGCTGGCCGGGCGCGTGCCGGTACTCGGCGCGCAGTTCCTCGGGGACGGACAGGGTCAGCGCCACCGAGTCGTCCGTCAGCCGGTCGACCGACGCCACCGTCAGCGGGTGGAACGCGCCGTGGCGGGCGGGACGGGCGGTCCCGGCGGTCCCGCCCGGGGCCGGGGGCACTGACACGGCCATCTACAGCTCCTTGAAGTGGTCGAACGGTTCGCGGCAGGCGACGCAGCGGCGCAGTGCCTTGCACGCGGTGGAGGAGAAACGGCTGAGCAGCTCGGTGTCGGTGGAGCCGCAGTTCGGGCAGCGCACGGACAGGGTGAGCGGGACCGGTCCGCCCGCGGCGTGCGGACGCGGCGGGGCGATGCCGAACTCGGAGAGCTTGCGGCGGCCCTCGGCCGTGATGTCGTCCGTCGACCAGGCCGGCGACAGGACGGTCGTCACCCGCACCCGCGGTATGCCGTGGCCGGTCAGCACCCGCTCTATGTCGGCGGACATGGCCTCGATGGCCGGGCAGCCGGTGTAGGTGGGGGTGAGGGTGACCTCGGCGTGGCCGTCCTCATGCACCCGCACCCCGCGCACGACGCCGAGCTCGGCGAGGGTGAGCACGGGCAGCTCCGGGTCCGGGACGGAGCCCGCCAGCTCGGCCAGTTCCGCCTCCAGACGGGTCCGCGCCGCCGTCACCACGACGCCCCCGGGTGGCTGCGGTGCAGGTGTTGCATCTCCGCGAGCAGCCGGCCGAAGGGCTCGGTGTGCAGGCCCTGGCGGCCCGCCCCGGCGGCCCAGGCGCCCGTACGCGGCCCCTCGGGCAGGGCGAGAGCGGCCCGCTCCAGAACGCCGGCCAGCGCGGCCAGCCAGCGGCCTTCGAGGGCGGCCAGGTCGACCGCCAGCCCCTCCACCGGCTGGAACATCTCCCCGGTGAACTTCCACAGCGCGTCGAGCGCCGCCCGCATCCGCGACCGGCTCTCCTCGGTGCCGTCGCCCAGCCGCAGCGTCCACTGCTCGGCATGGTCGCGGTGGTAGGCGGTCTCCTTGACGGCCTTGCCCGCGAGCGGGGCGAACGGGCCGTCGCCGGCGGCGAGCTCCGCGTAGAGCTCGTGCTGGTAGAGGGAGAAGTACAGCTGGCGGGCGATGGTGTGGGCGAAGTCGCCGTTGGGCTGCTCGACCAGCTGGAGGTTGCGGAAGGAGCGCTCCTCGCGCAGGAAGGCCAGTTCGTCCTCGTCGCCCGCCATGGACAGCAGGAGCCGGGCCTGGCCGAGCAGGTCGAGGGCGATGTTCGCCAGGGCGACCTCCTCCTCCAGCACGGGGGCGTGGCCCGCCCATTCACCGAGGCGGTGGGAGAGGATCAGCGCGTCGTCGCCGAGGGCGAGGACGGCCGCCGTCGTGGCGGTGGCCTGCGCGCCGGTGTCGGCACCTGTATCGGTGCTGGTGCTGGTCACAGGTGCCGCACCCCCTCGGGGATCTCGTAGAAGGTGGGGTGCCGGTAGGGCTTGTCGGCGGACGGGGCGAAGAAGGGGTCCCGCTCGTCCGGGGAGGAGGCGACGATCTCGGTGGAGGGCACGACCCAGATCGAGATGCCCTCGCCGCGCCGCGTGTAGAGGTCGCGCGCGTTGCGCAGGGCCATCTCGGCGTCGGGCGCGTGCAGGCTGCCCGCGTGCGTGTGCGAGAGGCCGCGGCGCGAGCGCACGAACACCTCCCACAGGGGCCAGTTCCGCGTCATGCCTGTACCTCTCGTCCGGTGCCGGTGTGCTGGTCGGCCTGTGCTTGCCTGGCGTGCTTCTCGGCGTACGCCGCGGCCGCCTCGCGGACCCAGGCGCCTTCCTCGTGCGCCGTGCGCCGCTGGTCGATCCGCTGTTCGTTGCAGGGGCCGTTGCCCTTGAGGACGTCCCAGAACTCGGCCCAGTCGATGGCGCCGAAGTCGTGGTGGCCGCGCTCCTCGTTCCACTTCAGGTCCGGGTCGGGCAGGGTCAGACCCAGCGACTCGGCCTGCGGGACGGCGATGTCGACGAACCGCTGGCGCAGCTCGTCGTTGGAGTGCCGCTTGATCCGCCAGGCCATCGCCTGCGCCGAGTGCACCGACTCCTCGTCCGGCGGGCCGAACATCATCAGCGAGGGCCACCACCAGCGGTCGACGGCGTCCTGGGCCATGGCGTGCTGGGCCTCGGTGCCCCGGGAGAGCGCGAGGAGCAGCTCGTACCCCTGGCGCTGGTGGAAGGACTCCTCCTTGCAGATCCGGACCATCGCGCGGGCGTAGGGACCGTAGGAGCAGCGGCAGATCGGCACCTGGTTGGTGATCGCCGCGCCGTCCACGAGCCAGCCGATCGCGCCGACGTCCGCCCAGGTGAGGGTGGGGTAGTTGAAGATCGACGAGTACTTCTGCCGGCCCGAGTGCAGCTTGTCGAGCAGCTCGTCACGGCTCGTGCCGAGGGTCTCGGCGGCGCTGTAGAGGTAGAGGCCGTGGCCGGCCTCGTCCTGCACCTTGGCCATCAGGATCGCCTTGCGGCGCAGGGAGGGGGCGCGCGTGATCCAGTTCGCCTCGGGCTGCATGCCGATGATCTCGGAGTGGGCGTGCTGGGCCATCTGGCGGACCAGGGACGCGCGGTATTCGTCGGGCATCCAGTCGCGCGGTTCCACCCGCTCGTCCGCCGCCACGGCAGCGTCGAAGGAGGCCCGGAGCTGCGCCCCGAGGTCCCCGGACTGCGCGTCCGCGGTGCCTGACGTGCCCGTTTCCGGGGTCACTGCGACCATCCCGGCCCCCTGTCAGAGTGTGCCGTCCGCCCGACCGACCGATCGTTCGGTTCATCGTCTTCAATGGTGGGACGGCGGCCCGTAGGGTGTCAACCTCTGTGGGCAACCCTGTGGAAGCCGGATGATCGGGGCGGGATGGACGCGAACGCGCACGAGCCTGCGGAAGGAGTCCTTCCGGAGGCCGTCGGGAGGGCGGGCGGGGAGCCGGACGGCGAGGCGGACCGGGAGCCGACACGGGGGCCCCGCGCGCCCGGTCTGGCGGGGCTGTCCGGCCCGTACCGGATCGTCGCCGCGCTGGCGCTGGCGGCCGTGGCGGTCACCGCCAGCACCCACCTGGCGTTCGTCTTCCTGCACGTCGCCCCGTCCAACACGCTGAGCAAACGGCACGCGGCCCTGGTCGACGGCTGGATCTACCCCGAGTTCGAACAGAACTGGAAGCTCTTCGCGCCCAACCCCCTCCAGCAGAACATCGCCGTCCAGGCCCGCGCCCAGGTCCGCACCGGCGACGGCGCGCTCGTCACCGGCGGCTGGCGCGACCTGTCCGCCGAGGACGGCGCGGCCATCCGGCACGGCCTCCTGCCCAGCCACACGCAGCAGAACGAGCTGCGGCGCGCCTGGGACTTCTTCACCGGCTCGCACGACGAGAACGACAAGCCGAACGGCGAACGCGGCGAGCTGTCGGAGGAGTACCTGCGGCGCATAGCGCTGGACCGGCTCCGCTCCGCCTACCGCCACGACCGGATCCTGCGGATCCAGCTGCGCTCGGCGACGCGGTCCGTTCCCGCGCCGGCCTGGAGCGACGAGAAGACCGATACCCAGACGTACTACCGGGAGCTGCCGTGGTGGACCGTGTGAGCGGGGTGGCGGACCGCCTGCGGTGGGCGCTCGCGAAGGTCACCGGGGAGGCGCTGGGGCCGTACCAGAGCGCCGTGGTCCGCATCGGTTTCGCCGGGACCTGGCTCTTCTTCCTGCTCCGGGAGTTCCCGAACCGGCACGAGCTGTACGGGCCCGACGGGCCGTGGAGCTGGCGGCTGGCGGAGCGGCTGGTGGCCTCGAACGACGCCTTCACCGTACTGCTGTGGTCGAAGTCCACGCTCTGGTTCGAGGCCGTGTACGCGGTCTCCGTGCTCGCGAGCGCGCTGCTGGTGCTGGGCTGGCGGACGCGGGGGACGTCCGTCGTGTTCATGGTGGGGGTGCTGTCGCTGCAGAACCGCAGCGTGTTCATGGGCGACGGCGGGGACAACGTCATCCACCTGATGGCGATCTACCTGGTCCTCACCCGCTGCGCGCGGGTGTGGTCCCTCGACGCGCGGCGCGCCCGGCTGCGGGGCTCGGCCTCGGCCGGGGCGGCGGGGCCGGTGCTGTGGGGGGTGCTGGGGGCGGTGTTCGCGTACGGGGCGCTGACCGGGCGGCTCGGTGCGGGGTGGCTCGCGGCGTTCGCGGCGGTGTGGGTGGGGACGGCGGTGTGGTGGCTGGCGGATCGGTACGAGCCGGAGGGCGAGGGGCGGGCCGCGCTGGACGTGCTCGCGAACGTGCTGCACAACGCGGGGATGCTGGTGATCATGGCGGAGGTCTGCCTGATCTACGCCACGGCCGGCTGGTACAAGATCCAGGGGTCGCGGTGGCAGGACGGGACCGCGCTGTACTACCCGTTGCGGCTGGACTACTTCACCCCGTGGCCGGGGCTGTCGGGAGTGCTCGCGGGGAGCGGGGTGGCGGTGATGCTGCTGTCGTACGGGACGGTGGCGGTGCAGGTCGCGTTTCCGTTCACGCTGTTCAACCGGCGGGTCAAGAACGTGTTGCTGGTGGCGATGATGCTGGAGCATGCGGGGATCGCGGTGCTGCTGGGGCTGCCGTTCTTTTCTTTGGCGATGATCGCCGCTGACGCGGTGTTCCTGCCGACGGGGTTCCTGGTGGGGGTGGGGGTGCGGGGGGCCGCCTGGTGGGCGCGGGCCCTGCGGGGCTGGTCCCCTACCCGCCCTTCGCCCGTTCCCCGGGCTGCGCCCGGACCCCGTTCGGGTGCGGCGCCGCTGCCGGGGGCTCTGCCCCCGGACCCCCGCGCCTCAAACGCCGGCGGGGCTGACATCAGCCGGTGAGGCGCGTGAGGCCGGGCGGGGCGGACGTGTCGGGCGGGGCTGGCATCAGCCGGTGAGGCGGGTAAGGCCGGGCGGGGCGGACGTGTCGGGCGGGGCTGGCATCAGCGGGTAAGGCCGGGCGGGGCGGACGCGTCGGGCGGGCTGATATCAGCCCGTGGGGCGGGTGAGGGCGGGCGGGGCGGACGCGTCGGGCGGGCTGATATCAGCCGGTGAGGTGCGTGAGGCCGGGCGGGCGGCCGGCGGCTGGACAGCGGGTGCGTGAGGCCGGGCGGGGCGGCGTGGGGGCTGGATAGCGGGTGCGTGAGGCCACGGGCTGGCATCAGCCGGTGACGCCGGTGGCTCGTAAGGTCGGCGGTATGAGTGAGCAGGGGAGCAGTGTGAGTGGGCGGGCTTGGCGGGAAGGGGTGGGGCGGGGCGGGGTGGTCGTGCTCGACGGGTTCCATGCGCTGAAGCACGCCCTGCGGTTCGGGGCCGAGGTGCTGGTGGCCGTCGCCGACGACCCGGGGGCGGTACGGGCGCTCGCCGACGAGCTGGCTCCGGACGTGGCCCCCGAGGTGGCGCGGCTGGTGCGGCCGGCCGTGCTCGCGGAGCTGCTGCCCCGGGTGCACCCGACCGGGGTCGCCGCGCTCGCCGTCCGCCCCGACCATGAGGCCGGGCGGGCCGCACTGGCGAAGCGGCCCCGGGAAGCCCCCGTCGTGCTGCTCGACAACCCCCGCAACCTCGGGAACGTCGGCGCCGTGGTCCGGCTCGCCGCCGGCTTCGGCGCCACCGGGGTGGTGACCCGCGGAGACCTCGACCCCTGGCACCCCAACGTGGTCCGGGCCGGAGCCGGGCTGCACTACGCCACCACCGTCGACCGGATGGAACTCGACGAACTGCCGCCCGGGCCGCTGTACGCGCTCGACCCGGAGGGCGAGGACATCCGTGCCCTCACCCTCCCGGACGACGCCCTGCTCGCCTTCGGCTCGGAGCGCCACGGCATCTCCCCCGAGCTCCGGGAACGAGCCGACCACCTCGTGTCCCTGCCGATGCGCCCCCAGGTCTCCAGCTACAACCTGGCCACGAGCGTGGCCATGACCCTCTTCCACTGGGGCGGCCCGAAGGTCTAGGCGACAGGTCACGCCTGGCGGCGGACCTCCACCACGCGGAAGCGGTTCGCGACGAAGGCGCCGTCGCAGAGGGCCGCGTTCGCCGCCGGGTTGCCGCCGGAGCCGTGGAAGTCGGAGAAGGCCGCGGTCTGGTTCACGTACACGCCGCCCGTGAGGTTGAGGGACAGCTGCGCCGACTCCTCCAGGCAGACCTCCTCGATCGCCCGCTCGGTGTCCGGGGAGGTGGTGTACGCGCCCACCGTCATGGCGCCCTTCTCCCGCACCGTGCGGCGCAGCAGGTCGAGGGCGTCCGCGGTGGAGTCCACCGCCACCGCGAAGGAGACGGGGCCGAAGCACTCGGAGAGGTAGGCCGCCTCCGAGTCCGCCTTGGCGGCGTCCAGCTTGACCATCACCGGGGTGCGGACCACCGCGTCCGGGAACTCGGGGTTGGCGACCTCGCGGGAGGCCAGGGCGACCTCGCCCAGGCCGGCCGCGGCCTCCAGGCGGGCCTTGACGTCCGGGTTGACCAGAGCGCCGAGCAGCGCGTTGGCCCGGGCGTCGTCGCCCAGCAGGCCGCCGACGGAGGCGGCGAGATCGGCGACGACCTCGTCGTACGTCTTGTGGCCGGCGTCCGTCTCGATGCCGTCGCGCGGGATCAGCAGGTTCTGCGGGGTGGTGCACATCTGGCCGCTGTAGAGGGAGAGCGAGAACGCCAGGTTGGAGAGCATCCCCTTGTAGTCGGAGGTCGAGTCGAGGACGACGGTGTTGACGCCGGCCTTCTCGGTGTAGACCTGCGCCTGACGGGCGTTGGCCTCCAGCCAGTCGCCGAACTCCGTGGACCCGGTGTAGTCGATCAGCTTGATCTCGGGGCGCAGCGCGAGCGTCTTGGCGATGCCCTCGCCCGGCCGCTCGACGGCCAGGGCCACCAGGTTCGGGTCGAAGCCCGCCTCGGCGAGGACCTCGCGGGCCACCTGGACGGTGAGCGCGAGGGGGAGGACGGCCCGCGGGTGGGGCTTGACCAGGACGGCGTTGCCCGTGGCGAGGGAGGCGAAGAGGCCCGGGTAGCCGTTCCAGGTGGGGAAGGTGTTGCAGCCGATCATCAGCGCGATGCCGCGCGGGACCGCCGTGAAGGTCTTGCCCAGTTCCAGCGGGTCGCGCTTGCCCTGCGGCTTCGACCAGTCGGCCTGCCCGGGGACGCGGGTCTGCTCCTCGTACGCGTACGCCACCGCCTCCAGGCCGCGGTCCTGCGCGTGGGGCCCGCCCGCCTGGAAGGCCATCATGAAGGCCTGGCCGCTGGTGTGCATGACCGCGTGCGCGAACTCGTGGGTGCGGGCGGAAATGCGGGCCAGGATCTCGACGCAGACCAGGGCGCGGGTCTCGGGACCGGCGTCGCGCCACGCGGGCATGCCGGCCTTCATCGCGGGCAGCAGCACGTCCGGGTCGGCGTGCGGGTACTCGACGCCCAGCTCCGGGCCGTACGGGGACACCTCGGCGCCGGTCCAGCCGTCCGTGCCGGGCTGCCCGAGGTCCAGGCGGCTGCCGCGCAGGGCCTCGAAGGCGGCCAGGCCGTCGGCCGGGGCGCTCTCCCCGTACGCCTTCGGGTGTTCGGGGTGCGGAGACCAGTAGGCACGGGTACGGATGGCGGCGAGCGCCTGGTCCAGGGTGTTCCGGTGCTTCTCGGTCAGCTGGGGGAGGGTGAGCTCGGCGGCCATCAGGGACCAACTCCTCGTTGAGCCGGGCAAGATCAGGCTGGTTCGCAGACTGAGATCAGGCGGGGGCGGGTGAAGAAGAGCAGACTGCAGTTAGAGTAACCGAACGATCGGTCGGGACAAGAGGGCCCGGCAGGCCTGTGGAAAACCCGGTGCGGGAGGATCAGGACATGACAGCAATCGAGCGGTCCCGCACTGTGGCGGTCGTCGGCGCCGGCACCATGGGGCAGGGCATCGCCCAGGTCGCCCTCCTCGCAGGTCACCGCGTGCTGATCCACGACATCGACCACGACCTCGCAGCGGCCGGCGCCGCCCGCGTGCGCGAGCGCGTCGAGCGGATGGCCGCGAAGGGCCGGCTCGATCAGGCCGCCGCGCGGGACGCGATGGGCCGGATCGGCGCGGCCGACGGCCTCGCCGCCCTGGCCGGCGCCGCGCTCGTCATCGAGGCGGTCGTCGAGGACGTCGCCGTCAAGCGCGCGCTCTTCGCCTCCCTCGAAGAGGTGGTTTCGCCGGACGCCCTGCTGGCCACCAACACCTCCTCCCTCTCCGTCACCGAGATCGCCGCCGGTCTCGCGCACCCCGGCCGCTTCCTCGGCCTGCACTTCTTCAACCCGGCCCCGCTGCTCCCGCTCGTCGAGGTGGTGAGCGGCTTCGCGACCGCCCCCGACGCCGCCGAGCACGCGTACGACACCGTCCTGGCCTGGGGGAAGTCCCCCGTCCGCTGCGCCGACACACCCGGCTTCATCGTCAACCGGATCGCCCGTCCCTTCTACGCCGAGGCCTTCGCGGTGTACGAGGAGCGGGGCGCCGACCCGGCCACCATCGACGCCGTCCTGCGCGAGAGCGGCGGCTTCAAGATGGGCCCCTTCCAGCTGACCGACCTGATCGGCCAGGACGTCAACGAGGCCGTCACCCGTTCGGTCTGGGAGTCGTTCTTCCGGAGCCCCAAGTTCACCCCCTCGCTCGCCCAGCGCCGGCTGGTCCAGTCGGGCCGCCTCGGCCGCAAGTCGGGGCAGGGCTGGTTCCCGTACGGGGAGGGCGCGGAGCTGCCCGAGCCGCACACGGCGGGCCCGGAGGCGGCGCCGGACAAGGTCACCCTCGTGGGTGACCTCGGCCCGGCGGCGGAGCTGGCCGACCTGCTGGAGGAGGCCGGGATCGCGGTGACGGCCACCGAGCACGGCGGCCCGTACATCCAGCTGCCCGGCGAGGGCCAGCTGGTGCTCGCGGACGGCAAGACCTCGGTGGAGTTCTCCGACGTCGTCTACTTCGACCTCGCGCTGGACTACCGCGGCGCCACCCGGATCGCGCTCTCCGCCAGCGCGGACACCAGCGAGCGCACCCTCGCGGAGGCGGTCGGACTGTTCCAGAAGCTCGGCAAGGAGGTCTCCGTCATCGGTGACGTCCCCGGCATGATCGTCGCCCGGACCGTCGCGATGCTGATCGACCTCACCGCCGACGCCGTGGCGCGCGGGGTGGCCACCGCCGAGGACATCGACACCGCGATGCGGCTCGGCGTCAACTACCCGCTCGGCCCGTCCGCGTGGCACGAACGGCTCGGCCGGGACTGGGCGTACGACCTGCTGCACCGCCTCGACGAACGCTGTCCCGGCGGCCGGTACGCGCCCTCGCTGGCCCTGTTCAAGCTGGGGTACGCGGGTGACGAGGACGAGGGCGGCCACGAGGACGGGCACGGGGACGGGGACGCAGACGCGTACGGCGGCGGGGACGAGGAGACGGCCGGATGACCACCGTGAGGCGGGACACCTACACCCCGGAGACGCTGCTGTCCGTCGCCGTCCAGGTCTTCAACGAGCGCGGCTACGACGGCACCTCCATGGAGCACCTCTCCAAAGCCGCCGGCATCTCCAAGTCCTCGATCTACCACCACGTCGCGGGCAAGGAGGAACTCCTGCGCCGGGCCGTCAGCCGGGCCCTGGACGGCCTCTTCGCGGTCCTGGAGGAGCCCGGCGCGGTACAGGGGCGCGCGGTGGAGCGCGTCGAGTACGTCACGCGCCGCACGGTCGAGGTCCTGGTCGCGGAACTCCCGTACGTCACGCTGCTGCTGCGCGTGCGCGGCAACACCCGGACCGAGCGCTGGGCCCTGGAGCGGCGGCGCGAGTTCGACCACCAGGTCGCCGAGCTGCTCAAGGCCGCCGCCGCCGAGGGTGACCTGCGCGCGGACGTGGACATCCGGCTGGCCACCCGGCTGCTCTTCGGCATGGTGAACTCCCTGGTCGAGTGGTACCGCCCGCACCCGGGCACCACCCCCGACCAGCTCGCGGACGCGGTGGTCAGCATGGCCCTGGACGGCCTGCGCACCGCCCGCTGAGCGCGCTGAGGCCCTGAGCCGGGGCGGCACCCGTTCGGCCGTCCAGGCGGGGGTGAAGGGCCTCAGTCCTCCGTGAGGGGCTCCGGGGGCTGTGGCTGGGTCGGGCCCGGGGTGAGGAGGTCGGTCTCCTCGAAGACCAGCAGGGTGCGGGTGGAGAGGACCTCCGGGATGGCCTGGAGGCGGGTGAGCACCAGTTCGCGCAGGGTGCGGTTGTCCGGGGTGTGGACCAGCAGGAGGACGTCGAAGTCCCCGCTGACCAGGGCGATGTGCGCGGCGCCCGGCAGCTCGCGCAGCTGCTCGCGCACCGTCCGCCAGGAGTTCTGGACGATCTTCAGGGTGATATACGCCGACGCGCCCTGACCTGCGCGTTCGTGGTTCACACGGGCCGTGAAGCCGCGGATCACCCCGTCGTCGATCAGCCGGTTGATCCGGGCGTAGGCGTTGGCCCGCGAGACGTGCACCTGCTCGGCGACGGAGCGTATCGAGGCCCGGCCGTCCGCCTGGAGCAGCCGCATGATCGACCGGTCGATCGGGTCCAGGGGGCGCGGCGGAACCGCCGGTGGCGCCGGCGGTGCTGTCGGCACGGGCGGCGCCGGGGGCACCGGTGTAGCTGGTGCCGGTGGGGCTCCGGGGCCTGAGGAGCCACCCCCCGGTGGGACCGGTGCGGAGCCCGCTCCGGCCATTTGTTCATCCGGCATCGCCCACTGCCTCCCTCTCCTGGACGTCCTGCACCCATCCCAGGCCCACATCGCCACTTTGTCCACAGCCTGGAGCCGCCTGTAGCCAAATTGCGCCGACGACCGAACAATCGGTAGGTGAGGCGCCTCACATCCGAGGCGTCCCTGCCCGCTTCCCACGAGGAGGTGTACGCCGCCATGACGGTCCAAGAGCTGCCCGGTGCCGGTGCGTCCCACCGTGCCACCCCGCCGCCCGCCTGGAGGCCCCGTACGGAGGCCGCCCCGCTGCTTCCGGACCCCGAGCCGTACCGGGTGCTGGGCACCGCGGCCGCCGCCGGCCTCGACCCCGCGCTGATGCGCCGGTACTACGCCGAGCTGGTGCGGGGCCGCCGCTACAACGCGCAGGCCACCGCGCTGACCCGGCAGGGCCGTCTCGCCGTGTACCCCTCCACCGTCGGGCAGGAGGCCGCCGAGATAGCGGCCGCGTTGGTCCTGGAGGAGCAGGACTGGCTCTTCCCGAGCTACCGGGACACTCTCGCGGCCGTGGCCCGCGGGCTGGACCCCGTACAGGCGCTGACGCTGCTGCGCGGCGACTGGCACACCGGGTACGACCCGCGCGAGCACCGCATCGCCCCCCTGTGCACCCCGCTCGCCACCCAGCTGCCGCACGCGGTGGGCCTGGCGCACGCCGCCCGCCTGCGCGGTGACGAGGTCGTCGCGCTCGCCATGGTCGGCGACGGCGGCACCAGCGAGGGCGACTTCCACGAGGCGCTGAACTTCGCCGCCGTCTGGCAGGCCCCCGTGGTCTTCCTGGTCCAGAACAACGGCTTCGCGATATCCGTCCCGCTCGCCAAGCAGACCGCGGCCCCGACCCTCGCCCACAAGGCCGTGGGCTACGGCATGCCCGGTCGGCTCGTCGACGGCAACGACGTCGCCGCCCTCCACGAGGTCCTCACCGAGGCCGTCCAGCGGGCCCGCACCGGCGGCGGACCGACCCTCGTCGAGGCCGTCACGTACCGGATGGAGGCCCACACCAACGCCGACGACGCGACCCGCTACCGCTCGGACGCCGAGGTGGCGGCCTGGAAGGCGCACGACCCGGTGGAGCTGCTGGAGCGCGAGCTGACCGCCCGCGAGATCCTCGACGAGACGGCCATCGAGGAGGCGCGCGACGCGGCCGAGGAGATGGCCGCGACCCTGCGCGAACGGATGAACGCCGACCCGGTCCTCGACCCGATGGACCTCTTCGCACACGTCTACGCGGAGCAGACCGGCCGGCTGCGCGAGCAGGCGGACCAGCTGCGCGCCGAACTGGAAGCCGAGGGCGACGCATGACCACGGTGGCACGCGCGGCGGTGAAGCCCGCGAAGCCCGCGACGATGGCCCAGGCGCTCACCCGGGCCATGCGCGACGCGATGGCCGAGGACCCGGCCGTCCACGTCATGGGCGAGGACGTCGGCGCGCTCGGTGGCGTCTTCCGGATCACGGACGGGCTCGCGAAGGAGTTCGGCGAGGACCGCTGTACGGACACCCCGCTCGCCGAGGCCGGGATCCTGGGCACGGCGGTCGGCATGGCCATGTACGGGCTGCGGCCGGTCGTGGAGATGCAGTTCGACGCGTTCGCGTACCCGGCCTTCGAGCAGCTGATCTCGCACGTCGCCAAGATGCGCAACCGCACCCGGGGCGCCATGCCCCTGCCGATCACGATCCGCGTCCCGTACGGCGGCGGCATCGGCGGCGTCGAGCACCACTGCGACTCCTCCGAGGCGTACTACCTGGCCACGGCCGGCCTGCACGTGGTGACCCCGGCGACGGTCGAGGACGCGTACGGGCTGCTGCGCGCGTCCATCGCGAGCGACGACCCGGTGGTCTTCCTGGAGCCGAAGCGGCTGTACTGGTCGAAGGCCGAGTGGTCGCCGGACGCCCCGGTGGCGGTGCCGGGCATCGGGAAGGCGCTGGTCCGGCGGACGGGCACGAGCGCGACCCTGATCACCTACGGGCCTTCGCTGCCGGTCTGCCTGGAGGCGGCCGAGGCGGCCCGCGAGGAGGGCTGGGACCTGGAGGTCGTCGACCTGCGCTCGCTCAACCCCTTCGACGAGGAGACCGTCGTGGCCTCCGTACGCCGGACCGGGCGCGCGGTGGTGGTCCACGAGGCGGCCGGCTTCGGCGGGCCGGGCGCGGAGATCGCGGCGCGGGTGACGGAGCGGTGCTTCCACCACCTGGAGGCGCCGGTGCTGCGGGTGACGGGCTTCGACATCCCGTACCCGCCGCCGATGCTGGAGAAGTACCACCTGCCCGGAGTGGACCGGATCCTGGACGCCGTGGCCCGGCTGCAGTGGGAGAACTGATGCCGCAGGTAATGGAGTTCAAGCTGCCCGACCTCGGGGAGGGGCTGACCGAGGCGGAGATCGTGCGCTGGCTGGTGGCCGTGGGCGATGTCGTCGCGGTCGACCAGCCGGTGGTCGAGGTCGAGACGGCCAAGGCGATGGTGGAGGTGCCGTGCCCCTACGGGGGCGTGGTCACCGCGCGGTTCGGCGAGGAGGGGACGGAGCTTCCGGTGGGGGCGCCGCTGCTCACCGTGGCGGTGGGGGCCGGGGCGGATGCCGCGGAGTCCGCCGACGCGGAGGCGTCGGGGTCGGGGAACGTGCTGGTGGGGTACGGCACCGACCACTCGCGGCCGGCGCGGCGGAGGCGGGTGGGGCGGTCTGGTTCCGGTTCGGGTTCTGGTTTTGCTTCGGGGTCTGCTTCTGGTTCTGTTTCCGCTCCCGCCGTGGCCGTGGCCGCCGTGGGGCCGGTGGCCGTGATTTCGCCGCTGGTGCGCAAGCTGGCCCGGGACAACGGGATCGACCTGCGGACGCTGCGGGGGTCGGGGCCGGAGGGGCTGATCCTGCGGGCCGACGTGGAGGCGGCGCTGCGTACGGAGGTCCCGGCGGAGCCGGTGGCCGTCGCGGTACCCGCCGCGCAGGGCGAGCGGATCCCCCTCAAGGGGCTGCGCGGGGCCGTGGCGGAGAAGCTGTCGCGCAGCCGGCGGGAGATCCCCGAGGCGACCTGTTGGGTCGACGCGGACGCCACCGAACTGATGGCGGCGCGGGCCGCGATGAACGCGGTGGCCGGCCCGAAGATCTCGGTGCTCGCGCTGCTGGCCCGGATCTGCACGGCCGCGCTGGCGAAGTACCCGGAACTGAACTCCACCGTGGACCTCGCGGCGAACGAGATCGTGCGGCTTCCCGCCGTGCACCTGGGCTTCGCCGCGCAGACCGAGCGGGGGCTGATGGTGCCGGTGGTCCGGGACGCGCACACGCGCAGTCCCGAATCCCTGTCGGCGGAGTTCGCGCGGCTCACGGAGCTGGCGCGGGCGGGCAAACTGACGCCGGGCGACCTCACGGGGGGCACGTTCACCCTGAACAACTACGGGGTGTTCGGGGTCGACGGGTCGACGCCGATCATCAACCATCCCGAGGCGGCGATGCTCGGGGTCGGGCGGATCATGGCGAAGCCGTGGGTGCACCGGGGGGAGCTGGCCGTACGGCAGGTCGTGCAGCTGTCGCTGACCTTTGATCACCGGGTGTGTGACGGGGGGACGGCCGGGGGGTTCCTGCGGTACGTGGCCGACTGTGTGGAGAACCCGGCGGTGCTGCTGCGCGGGCTGTAGCCGGCCGGGGCCCTGGCCGGGCCGGGTCGGGTGGCGGGCGGGTCGGGGGCCCGGGCCCTGCGGGGCTGGTCCCCTACCCGCCCTTCCACCGTTCCCCGGGCTGCGCCCGGACCCCGTCCGGGTGCGGCGCCGCTGCCGGGGGCTCCGCCCCGGACCCCCGCGCCTCAAACGCCGGCGGGGCTGGATGTGGCAGGCGTCGGTGGGGCTGGATGTGGCGCGGCTTGGCCGAGCGGGGGCCCGCACGGCCAATGGGCAGCCATGCGTCAGGTGGTCAGCAGGAGTTTGCCTACGTGGGTGCTGGATTCCAGGGTGCGGTGGGCTTCGGCGGCCTGGGGCATGGGGTAGGTGGCGTGGACCACCGGGTGGACGCGGCCCGCGGTGAGCAGGGGCCATACGTGTTCCCGTACGGCGGCGACGATGGCCGCCTTTTCGCCCAGGGGGCGGGCGCGGAGCGAGGTCGCCGTGATGGCCGCGCGCTTGGCCAGCAGGGCGCCGAGGTTCAGTTCCGCCTTGACTCCGCCCTGGAGGCCGATGATCGCGAGGCGGCCGTTCACGGCCAGCGCGTCCAGGTTCCGGGGCAGGTACTTCGCGCCCATGATGTCCAGGATCACGTCCGCCCCGGCGCCGCCGGTCGCGGCCCGCACCTCCTCCACGAAGTCCTGCTCGCGGTAGTCGATCAGGACGTCCGCGCCCAGCTCCGCGCAGCGCGCCAGCTTCTCCTTGCCGCCCGCCGTCACCGCCACCTTCGCGCCGACCGCCTTGCCCAGCTGGATCGCCATGGTGCCGATGCCGCTGGAGCCGCCGTGGACGAGGAGGGTCTCACCGGGCCGCAGCCCGGCGACCATGAACACGTTGGACCACACCGTGCAGACGACTTCCGGCAGCGCCGCGGCCGCCACCAGGTCAACGCCCGCCGGCACCGGCAGCAGCTGCCCCGCCGGGACGGCCACGCGCTCCGCGTAACCGCCGCCGGACAGCAGCGCGCACACCTCGTCGCCCACCGACCAGCCTGACACCCCCGGTCCGAGGGCCGTGATGCGCCCGGAACACTCCAGGCCGGGATAGGGCGACGCGCCGGGCGGGGGGTCGTAGAACCCCTGCCGCTGGAGGACGTCGGCGCGGTTCACGGCGCTCGCCGCGACGTCGACGAGCACCTCCCCCTCGCCGGCCACGGGATCGGGTGCTTCGGTCCAGACGAGGGCCTCGGGGCCGCCGGGCTGCTCGATGGTGATCGCATGCATGGCCCGGAATCTACCGCGCCCGCTACTCCGCCGGGCCGAGGGTCGCCTGAGGGGATGTCGGGGGCGTGGCCCGCACGATGGTGATCAGGCGGTCCGTCAGCTGGAGGGGGCTCGCGTGCGGGTCGTCGTACGGAAGGAGGCGGTGGCCGCGGAGCACGCTGACCACCAGGTCCTCGGTCTCCCGCACCCCTCGGCCCGCCTCGCTCTTGCGGACGGGCCGCTCGATCAGGTCCAGCCCGGTGCCCTGCTGGATGAGGTCCTCCATCACCGTGCCCGCGCTCGGGCTGAGCACGGACAGGCCCAGCAGCCGTCCGGCCGCGCTGGCGCTGGTGATGACCGCGTCAGCGCCGGACTGTTTCAGCAGCGGCGCGTTCTCCTCCTCGCGCACCGCGGCCACGATCTTCGCGCCGCGGTTGAGCTGGCGGGCCGTCAGGGTGACCAGGACGGCCGTGTCGTCGCGCTGGGTGGCGATGACGACCTGACGGGCCTTCTGGAGCTCGGCCCGCAGCAGCACGTCGGAGCGGGTGGCGTCGCCGACGACTCCGGTCAGGCCCTCCGCGTTGGCCATGTCGATGACCTTGGCGCTGGGGTCGACGATGACGACCTGTTCCTTCTGGAGGCCGGTGGCCAGCAGTGTCTGCAGGGCCGAGCGGCCCTTGGTGCCGAAGCCGACGACGACCGTGTGGGCACGCAAGTTCTTCCTCCAGCGGCTGAGCCGCCACTCTTCGCGGGTGCGCTCGGTCAGCACCTCCAGGGTGGTGCCGACCAGGATGATCAGGAACAGCACGCGCAGCGGGGTGATCAGCAGGATGTTGACCAGCCGCGCGCTGTCGCTGTAC
The DNA here is from genome assembly GCF_055584685.1 of Streptomyces sp. NPDC102258. Lineage (NCBI taxonomy): Bacteria > Bacillati > Actinomycetota > Actinomycetes > Kitasatosporales > Streptomycetaceae > Streptomyces > Streptomyces sp. NPDC102258. Next base: position 2,809 of record NZ_JBVJLO010000011.1, on the reverse strand, counting down.
GGGACGATGTCGCCGTAGCCGGTCGTCGACAGGGTCACGGTCGCGTAGTAGACGCAGTCGAGGAAGTCGACCTGGTCGTTGGCGTTGTCGTGGTAGCCCGCGCGGTCGACCCAGACGAGCAGGACCGTCAGGAACATCACGAAGAGGGCCATCAGCAGGCGACGCGTGACCTGCCGGAGCGGCTTTTCCACCACGCGCTTGGGCAGTTTGACGCGGCGTGAGACCAGCTTCTCGTCGGCGCCCCGGGCCATGGCGTCCTGGCCGTGGAGTTTCACGTGAAACATCCTCCCGACGCCCAGGGCAGATCGAGGACCTCCACCTCCTGACCGGACCGCACACCGTGCGGCGGTACGACGGCCAGCGCGTCGGCGGCCGCCACTCCCCGGAGCATCGCCGGGCCGTTGTAGCGCAGCGGTACGGCGTGCTCCTCGCTCAGCAGCACCGGCACCAGCCGGCTGTCGTACGGGTGGCCGTGCACCTCGTCGCCGACCGGCACCGTGTACCGGGGGCGCTGGCGGCGCCCCGCGAGGGCGCGGAGCAGCGGCTCGGCGAGGGTCAGCAGCCCGGAGACGGCGGCCAGCGGGTTGCCGGGCAGCCCGACCACGTGCCGGCCGTCCGCCCGGTCTCCCAGGCGGGCCAGCAGCATGGGGTGTCCGGGGCGTACGGCGACCCCGTCGACGAGTAGTTCGGCGCCGGCCCGGGCCAGGACGGGGTGGACGTGGTCGACCGGGCCGGAGGCGGTGCCGCCGGTGGTGACGACCACATCGGCGGGGGAGCCGGTGACGGCGGCCAGCAGGGCGTCGGCCCCGGCGGGGCCGTCACCGAGCCGGCGCGTGCCGATGACCTCGGCGCCGAGGCGGGTGATCCAGGGGCCGAGCATGGGGCTGAGGGCGTCGCGGATCAGGCCGTCGTGCGGGAGGCCCTCGGTGAGGAGCTCGTCGCCCAGCACCAGGATCTCCACCCGGGGGCGGGGCCGGGTCAGCAGCTCGTCGTACCCGGCGGCGGCGGCGAGGCCGAGCACGGCCGGGGTGACGAGGGAACCGGCGGGCAGCAGCAGGTCGCCGGAGCGGCATTCCTGGCCGCGCGGGCGGATGTCCTGGCCGTGGCCGACGGGGCGGGCGGCGTAGAGCTGGCCGCCGGATTCACGGGCGTGCTCGCTGCGGATGACGGCGCTGGTGTCGGCGGGGACGCGGGCGCCGGTGGCGATCCGTACGGCTTCGCCGTCGCCGAGCGCGGCGGGCGGTTCGGCACCGGCCAGGATCTCGCCGCCGGGGCGGACGCTCCAGGGGCCGGGTCCGGCGACGGCCCAGCCGTCCATGGCGGAGGTGTCGAAGGACGGCAGGTCGCCGAGGGCGTCGAGGGGAGCGGCCAGCACCTCGCCGAGGGCGTCCGCGAGGGTGACCCGGTGGGTGCGGGCCCGGACGGCCGAGCCGGCCCGGGCGGCGGTCTCCCGGGCGCGCGGCCAGGGGGCGGCGCGGTGGCCGCCGCCGGGTGGGGTACGGCTGACCAGGGCGAGGGCCTCGTCCAGGGCTCCGTCGGCGTCGGTACGGGTCATCCGGAGCCGGTCTCCTCGGGCTGTGGGGGCGCGGGCGGGGACTGGGCCTCGGCGGCCCAGCGCAGGGCCAGGTCGGTGGCCTTGCGGGAGGCTTCGGCCACCGCCTCGGCGGGGTCGGCGCCGGTGGCTTCGGCGCGGGCGGCCGCGTAGCCGACGAGGAAGGTGGTCAGCGGGGCCGCGGGGCGGGCCACGCCGTGGGCGGCGTCCCGGGCGACGTCGAGCAGCATCGGGATGTCGACGTCCACGTCGGCGCCGAGGCCGAGCTCGTTCTTCGCGGCGGTGATCCATTGCTCCAGCACGCTTCCATGCTCCCTGATCCGGGCGCGGGCCGTGGCCAGGTCCTCCCAGGTGTCGCAGTCGAACGAGGCGAGTGGCGCAGCGGGGGTGACCGGGGTCAGCTCCAGCTCGGCGGTGAGGGCGCGGAGCGGGAGGTCGCGGAGGTGGCCGTGCTCGGTGGCGAGGAGGGCGGTTTCGCGGCGCAGGGGTTCGGTGCGGTAGGCGGCGACGAGGGGCTGGTCGCGGCCGGTGGGGTCGCGGAGCAGGGCGCCGTCGCCGGGGCCGGTGGCGGCGGTGGTGAGGAGGGTGTGGACGGTGTCCCGGTCGAGGAAGGGGAGATCGGCGGAGAGTACGAGGACCAGCCCGGCGGTGGTGGCGCGGAGCCCGGCGTCCAGGGCGGCCACGGGGCCGCCGCCGGGCGGGGTCTCCCGGGTCCAGGTGACCGGGCGGGCGGTGGGCCTGCGGCTGCCGACCACGATGGTGGTGGTGGCGTCGGGGCAGGCGTCGAGGACGCGGTCCAGGAGGGTACGGCCGCCGACGGGGAGGGCGGGTTTGTCGGCTCCGCCGAGCCGGCGGGCGGCTCCGCCGGCCAGGACGATGGCGTCGTAGCTCATCCCCCGAGTATGCGGCTCGCCGTCTGGGGTGCCGCTGCGCGGGCTGCTCCCCGCCCCGCCCTTCGCCCGTTCCCCGAGGCTCCGCCCCGGTCCCCGCGCCTCAAGCGCCGGCGGGGCTGACGGTGGCCGACCGCCGTGTGCCGGTGCGGCGCCGTTGCCGGGGGCCAGCCCCCGGGCCCCCGCGCCTCAAACGCCGGCGGGGCTGGGGGGGATGCAGTGGGTGGGGCGCCCATGCGCGTGGGCGGGAGGGGTGTGACGGGCGGGGCGCCGTTGCGGCTGGTGGCCTGGTGGGGCCGGGCGGCGTGTGCCGGTGCGGCGCCGTTGCGGGGGGCCAGCCCCCGGACCCCCGCGCCTCAAACGCCGG
>NZ_JBVJLO010000010.1:136685-308317 GCF_055584685.1 Streptomyces sp. NPDC102258 | reverse complement strand
CAGCCCCGCCGGCGTTTGAGGCGCGGGCGCGGAGCGCCGTGTAGTGAGCCGCGCCGGCGACTGAGGCGGGAACGGTGGAAGGGCGGGTCGGGGACAGCCCCGCGCAGCGGCAACCACCCGCAGGCGACAACCGGCCTCGACCATGAAAAGCGACCCCGCTCGGCGGGCCGACGGACGGAGTCCGGCGCAGCGGCGCGAAGCCCGGGAAGCGCGCCAGCGCTGAGCGGTGCGAGCGGCGCGTCAAGAGGGGACGTGGGCCGGGGGATATGTGTCCGGCCACTCCCCCGGGTCCGGCTCCCGGGGGGTCCAGACGGCGGTCAGTACCAGGTGCACCGCCACCGCGGCCATCGGCCACACCAGCAACGCCCCCTGCGCGAGCAACTGCAGCGGCGCATCGAACGGCACCCCCTTACCCGCCCTGGCCGCATCCGCCGCCACATCCGCACTTGGCCCGAGCCACAGCCCCACCCGCCACCCCACGAGCGCGGCGAACCCCGCCCCGACGGCCAGCCCGATCACCAGCGCCACACCCCCGCGCCGCCGCCACAGGAAGACGCCGAGCCCGCTCAGCACCCCGAACCCCAGCGCGAGCAGGAAGAACGTCCCGTCAGCCCCGATCCGCGCCTCGCTCTCGGTGTCCCGCAGGAAGACGGCCTCGCCGTTGGAGACGTACTGGACGCGCGGCGCGAGCCACACCCACAGCAGTCCGAGGAGCACCCCGGCCACGCCCACCACCAGGGCGACGGCGGCCCCGTCACGGATGTCCGCCGGGGTGACGGCGGCCTCCGGCTGCGGCAGCTCGGAAAGGTCGGCGGGGGACGGCGGCGGGGTCACGGCTTCGGTCACCCCCACATCGTGCCAGGTACCCCGGCCGACGGCGTCAGCGGACCGCCGCCCGCCGGTACGCCCAGGTCGCGGCGGCCAGCGACAGCACGCCGACGGCCCCGCACACCCCGAGGTCGAGGGCGACGGCCGCCCAGTCGGGGTGCGCGGCGAAGGTCTCCGCGAAGGCCTGTACCCCGTACGTGGACGGCAGCAGGTCCCGCGCCCACACGATCGGCTCCGGCATCCGTTCCGGCGGCAGCACCCCGAGCAGCAGGGCCGCCGACATCCCGAGCTGTCCGGCCAGCGTGGCCAGCTCCTGCCGGGGCGCGAGCAGCCCCAGCGCCGCGCCGAGCCCGGCCAGCGCGGCCCCGGCCAGCGGCACCACCGCGGCCAGGATCCACAGCCCGCCCATCGGCAGCCCGAACAGCACGCATCCGAAGACGGCCGTCGCCAGCGTCCCCGGCAGGGTGAAGGAGGCGTACGCGGCCGCCGTGCCCAGCACCACCGAGGCGGGCGGCACCGGCAGGGTGGCGTAGTGGTCCAGCCCGCCGCTCGCCCGGAGCTGCCCGAAGTACTGCGCGAGCAGGTTCAGCGCGACGAAGGCGACGACGAGCACCGACGACCCGGCGACGACGGCGCGCGCCTCGGAGCCGCCGCCCCCGTCCACCACTCCCCGCATCAGGATCATGATCCCGACGGACTGGAAGGTGGCGACGAACAGCAGCGGGATCCGCGCCACCCGCGCCCGCGACAGCTGGGCCCGGTACACGGCGGCGAGGGCCGGAAAGAGCCGCGCCCGGGCCGCGAGCACCGCGGGCACGCCGGGCACGCCGGGCACTCCGGGAACGCCGCGCACAGGGGCGGGAATGACGTCGGTCACGACTTGACCAGGCCCTTCATCCGGCCGCCCAGCGCGAGGTACACGTCCTCCAGGCTCGGCGTGGCCAACGTGAAATCGTCGAGGGCGGCGAAGGCCGCACCACCGGTCACGGCGGCGATGGCCGCCCGCGCCTCCTCCTGGCCCAGCCGCAGCACCCAGCGGCGCCCCGACTCGGTGGCCGCCGGGGCGAGCGCCGCGACCTCGGGCACCTCCAGCGGCGGGGCGGTGCGCCACACCAGTTCGAGGCGTACCTCTTCGGACACCTGCGCCTTGAGTCCGGCGGGCGTGTCGCAGGCGATGACCTTGCCCTGGTCGATGACGGCGACCCGGTCGAGGACCGTCTCGGCCTCGATGACGTTGTGCGTGACCAGCAGCACGGTGGCGCCGTTGCGGGCGCGCCGCCGGTCGACGGCGCTCCACACCGCCCGCCGGGCGACCGGGTCCATGCCGGTGGTGGGCTCGTCGAGGACGAGGACGGGCCGCTCGCCCACCAGCGCGGCGGCGAAACAGGCGAGGCGGCGCTGGCCGCCGGAGAGCTTCTTCAGGGGGCGCCCGGCGATCGGGGTCAGCCCGAGTTCTTCGAGTACGTCGTCCCGCGCGGCCCGCGCCGCCCGCGCGTCGAGTCCGCGCAGCCGGCCGGTGGTCTCGGCGGCGAGGGCGACGGTGAGTTCGTCGAGGGCGGTGGACTCCTGGCCGAGGTAGGCGAGGAGGCGGGCGGCCCGTTCGGGATGGCGTACGAGGTCGTGCCCGAGCAGGGTCACGGCGCCCGAGTCCGGCCGCATCAGGCCGGTGAGCTGGCGGACCAGGGTGGACTTGCCGGCGCCGTTGGGGCCGAGCAGGCCGAAGACCTCGCCGCGCCGGACGTCCAGGCAGATCCCGTCGGTGGCGCGGGTCTCGGGCAGGGCGGGGGCGCCGCGCCGGCCGCGTACGGCCGGGTAGGTCTTGACCAGGTCCCGCACCGCGCAGACCACGTCGGAAGCCGCTGCGGTGGCCGCTGCCGTGCCGTGCCCTGCCTGTGCTGTGCCCGTACTCACGAGGGAGCAGCCTACGCGGCTTCCGCCCTCAGCCGGCCGCCGGGGTCGGCGGGCCCTGGCCCGGCGGGACGCCCGCCGGGCCGGGTGCGCCGCCGACGTGTTCGGCGGCGGCGCGGACGTCGATCTCGCGCCAGAACCCGGCGCGGATGGCGTAGCGGTCGTGTTCGTCGATCTGGTCGTCCTTGTGCGCGAGCAGTCCGAACCGGGCGGCGTAGCGCAGCAGCTCCCCGTCGATGCGGTGCGGGACGCGCGGGTACATGGTGGCGAGCTTCTGGAGGTGGACGCTCTCCGGGAGCCGTTCCATCCAGCGCCGGGCGAACACCTGGCCGACCTCGAACGGGTCCCCGCCGACGGTGGTGATGTCCTCCTCGCGGTCGGCCCAGCGCTGTTCGGCGCTGGTGAGCTGGGCGAGGGTGGGCAGGGAGGCGGTCTCGGCCGGTTCGCCGAGCGGGCCGGCCCGGTCGATCCAGCCCTTGTCGGAGGACCAGCGCAGGGCGCTGGCCGGGCTGGGGGCGCCCTGGCCGTTCGGGGCCTGCTGCCCGGCGGCGGCCGGCTGGCCGGGGGCGCGCAGCGAGGCGAGGTCCTTGGGGGTGGGTACGGGCTTGGCGCCTTCGGCGGCGGGCGCGGGTACGGGTGCCCCGTCCGGGGGACTTCCGGCGGGGGCCCGCTCGGGCGCGGCGGCCTCGCCGGCCGGGGCGCCATCGCCGTGGCCGTGCCCGCCCGCGCCGTCGCCGGGGCCGTGGCCGTTCCCGTTGCGGGCGGCTTCGGCGAGGGCCGCTTCGGGCAGCGGCGCGGAGAGGATCGCGGCGATCTCGGGGCGGGGCGCGGGCGGCGGGGCGCAGAGTCCGGCGAGGTCGCGGGCGCGGACGGCCCGGGTGATCCAGGCGCGGTCCAGGACCCGGCGTTCGTCGGCTTCGGCGACGAGGTCCTCGGACTGGTTGTAGTCCCCGTCGGCAGCCTGGACGGCCCACAGGTGGACGGCGACGCCGTGTTCCTTGGCGGACATCAGCCCGGGCAGCAGGTCGCCGTCGCCGGTGACGAGGACCACGTCGGAGCAGGCCCGGTTGCGGGCGAGTTCGGTGAGCTCGGCGTGCATGGCGGCGTCCACGCCCTTCTGCGCCCAGCGGCCGTCGCTGCGGGTCAGGGCGCCGAGGCGGACGGTGACGCGGGGCATGACGCGCAGCCGCCGGTGTTCGGGCTGGGGCACCCGGTCGGGGGCGCCGTCGAACCAGTAGATCCGCAGCAGGGGCTGTTCGGTGTCGGCCTCGGCGCGCTCGCGCAGGCCGTGGATGAGGGCGGAGTGGTCGACGGTGATGCGGGAGCGGGAGGGCTCTCCGGCGAGGAGGCTCGCGGCGGCGCCGAGCAGGTATCCGGCGTCCACCAGGACGACGCAGCGGTCCACGTGTTCCACCCTCTTCCCTGCGGTTCCCTGGGGTCCTCGACAAGTTTTCCCCGAGTCTGCCCGACCGCAAGGGCGTTGACGGCCGGAACTCGATCATCGGCGTGGCGGATGTTCCGGCGGGCCCCGCGAGGGGGCTCCGCTCCGCACGGCAATGATCCAAAATGCGGGGTTTGCGGGGGTGTGTGAGTGTGAAGGCGGCCCTGGCCCCTACACCCCCACGGAGGCATTCCATGGCCAAGAACAAGAACCAGAAGCAGCCCGCGAAGCAGCAGCCGCAGTCGGCGCAGGATACGTCGAAGACGTCGATGGAGTCCTCGCCGCGGGAGCGCTCCGCGCCGAGCCCCCTGGACCTGGCCCACAAGGGCAAGCAGAAGCGCTTCGGCCACAACTGAACCCGCCGCCCCGTGCGGGGTGAACGGAAAAGGGCTCGTCCGGCGCTGCCGGACGAGCCCTTCCGCGTACGGACCGGTCAACCGGCCAGGCAGGACGGCCCGAGCAGCACCTTGAGGTCGCCGAAGAGCGCCGGGTCGGGCTGGACCCGGTGCTTGTCGAGGCGCAGCACGGTGGTGGTCCGCGGCCCCTGGAGCTTGATCCGCACCTCGGTGTTGCCCCTGTGGTGGCGCAGGATCTCCCCGAGACGGGTGACCATCGGCGGGGTGACCTTGACGGTCGGGATGGTGAGGACGACCGGGGCGTTGGTGCCGGCCGACGACAGGTCGGGGACCATCATCTCCATGGCGACCAGCCGCGGGACGTCCTCGCGCTTGTCGAGGCGGCCCTTGACGAAGACGACGGTGTCCTCGACCAGCTGGGTGGAGACGAGCTGGTAGGTCGCCGGGAAGAACATGCATTCGATGGAGCCGGCCAGGTCCTCGACGGTGGCGATGGCCCAGGCGTTGCCCTGCTTGGTCATCTTGCGCTGGAGGCCGGAGATGATGCCGCCGATGGTGACGACCGCGCCGTCGCCGTGCTCACCGCCGGTGAGCTGGGAGATGCCGGCGTCCGTCTTGTCGGACAGCACGTGCTCCAGGCCGAAGAGCGGGTGGTCGGAGACGTAGAGGCCGAGCATCTCGCGCTCCTGGGCGAGCAGGTAGGACTTCTCCCACTCGACGTCGGAGAACTCCACGTCGAGGCCGAAGCCGGGCTCGTCGCCCGCGCTCTCGTCACCCATTCCGCCGAACAGGTCGAACTGCCCCTCGGCCTCCTTGCGCTTGACCGCGACCACGTTGTCGATCATCGGCTCGTGGTGGGCGACCAGGCCCTTGCGGGTGTGGCCCATCTCGTCGAAGGCGCCGGCCTTGATCAGGGACTCGACGGTCCGCTTGTTGCAGACGACGGCCTCGACCTTGTCCAGGAAGTCGGGGAAGGAGGAGAACTTCCCCTTCGCCTTCCTGGTCTTGATGATCGACTCGACGACGTTCTGGCCGACGTTGCGCACGGCGGTGAGGCCGAAGAGGATCACGTCGTCGCCCTGGGCCGCGAAGTTCGGCTCGGACTCGTTGACGTTCGGCGGGAGCACCTTGATGCCCATGCGCCGGCACTCGTTCAGGTAGATCGCGGACTTGTCCTTGTCGTCCTTGACCGAGGTGAGCAGCCCCGCCATGTACTCGGCCGGGTAGTTCGCCTTGAGGTAGGCGGTCCAGTAGGAGACGAGGCCGTACGCGGCCGAGTGGGCCTTGTTGAAGGCGTAGCCGGCGAAGGGGACCAGGACGTCCCACAGGGCCTGGATGGCCTGGTCGGTGTAGCCGTTCTTCCGGGCGCCCTCCTGGAAGATCGTGAAGTTCTTCGCCAGCTCCTCGGGCTTCTTCTTGCCCATCACGCGGCGCAGGATGTCGGCCTCGCCGAGCGAGTACCCGGCGATGATCTGGGCGGCCTTCTGGACCTGCTCCTGGTAGACGATCAGGCCGTAGGTGACCGCGAGCACCTCTTCGAGGGGCTTCTCCAGATCCGGGTGGATCGGGGTGATCTCCTGCTGCTTGTTCTTGCGCAGGGCGTAGTTCGTGTGCGAGTTCATGCCCATCGGGCCCGGCCGGTACAGGGCCGAGACGGCGGAGATGTCCTCGAAGTTGTCGGGCTTCATCAGGCGCAGCAGGGAGCGCATGGGCCCGCCGTCGAACTGGAAGACGCCGAGGGTGTCGCCTCGGCCGAGCAGTTCGAAGGTCTTGGGGTCGTCGAGCGGGAGGGCCAGGAGATCGATGTCGATCCCCTTGTTGGCCTTCACCATCTTGACGGCGTCGTCCATGATCGTGAGGTTGCGCAGGCCGAGGAAGTCCATCTTCAGCAGGCCGAGCGACTCACAGCTCGGGTAGTCCCACTGGGTGATGGTGACGCCGTCGGTGTGCCGCACCCAGACGGGCACGTGGTCGGTGATCGTCTCGCTGGACATGATCACGCCGGCGGCGTGCACGCCCATCTGCCGGACCAGGCCCTCGACGCCGCGGGCGGTGTCGATGACCTTCTTCACGTCCGGCTCGTTCTCGTACATCGAGCGGATCTCGCCGGCCTCGCTGTAGCGCGGGTGCGTGGGGTCGAGGATGCCGGAGAGCGGGATGCCCTTGCCGAGGACGTCGGCGGGCATGGCCTTGGTGAGCCGGTCGCCCATGGCGTACGGATAGCCGAGGACGCGCGCCGAGTCCTTGATCGCGTTCTTGGCCTTGATGGTGCCGTAGGTGCCGATCATGGCGACCTTGTCCTGGCCGTACTTCTCCGTCACGTACCGGATCACCTCGACGCGCCTGCGCTCGTCGAAGTCGATGTCGACATCGGGCATGGAGACGCGCTCGGGGTTCAGGAAGCGTTCGAAGATCAGACCGTGGGTGAGCGGGTCGAGGTCGGTGATGCCCATGGCGTACGCGACGATCGAGCCGGCCGCGGAGCCGCGGCCCGGGCCCACCGCGATGCCCTGGTTCTTGGCCCACATGATGAAGTCGGCGACCACGAGGAAGTAGCCGGGGAAGCCCATCGAGATGATCGTGTCCATCTCGTACTCGGCCTGCCGCATCCGGTCCTCCGGGATGCCTCCCGGGTAGCGGCGGTGCATGCCGCGCATGGTCTCCTCGCGGAACCAGCTGACCTCGGTGTGCCCCTCCGGGATGTCGAACTTCGGCATCAGGTTCCGGAACTGGAACATGCCCTCGGTGTCGACCTGGTCCGCGACCAGCTTCGTGTTGGCGCAACCCTCCTGCCAGGCGTCCGAGGAGTCGATGGCGTACATCTCGTCCGTGGACTTCAGGTAGTAGCCGGTGCCGTCGAAACGGAAGCGGTCGGGGTCCGAGAGGTTCTTGCCGGTCTGGATGCAGAGCAGGGCGTCGTGGGCGCCGGCCTCGCTCGCGTAGGTGTAGTGGGAGTCGTTCGTCACCAGCGGCGGGATGCCGAGCTTCTTGCCGATCTCCAGCAGGCCGTCGCGGACCCGGCGCTCGATCTCGATGCCGTGGTCCATCAGCTCCAGGAAGTACCGGTCCTTGCCGAAGATGTCCTGGTACTCGGAGGCCGACTTCAGGGCCTCGTCGAACTGGCCGAGGCGAAGGCGCGTCTGGAGTTCGCCGGAGGGGCAGCCGGTGGAGGCGATCAGGCCCTCCGACCACTTGGAGATCGTCTCCTTGTCCATGCGCGGCCACTTCGTGAGCCAGCCCTCGGCGTACGCGTCGGAGGACAGCCGGAAGAGGTTGTGCAGGCCGGTGGCGTTCGCCGCCCAGATCGTCTTGTGGGTGTAACCGCCGGAGCCGGAGACGTCGTCGCGCTTCTGGTGGGGCTGGCCCCACTGGATGCGGCGCTTGTTGCGCCGGGACTCGGGGGCGACGTACGCCTCGATGCCGATGATCGGGGTGATCCCGGACTTCTGGGCGGTGTGGAAGAAGTCGTACGCGCCGTGCAGGTTGCCGTGGTCGGACATCGCGATGTGCGTCATGCCCATCTCGTTGCACGCGTTGAACATGTCCTTCAGCCGCGCGGCACCGTCCAGCAGCGAGTACTGGGTGTGGACGTGCAGGTGCGTGAACGGCGTCTTGGTCACGGTGGGGATCCTCCGGCGGGGAGAGAGGGGGGCGGCTCTGAATCCTACGTCGGCCGGGTGACAGTTCCGGGGCACCGACCGGTACGGTCATGCGTTGCAGAACCAAGGACAGTGTCCGAAACCCGATCCCGCACGTGATCGACCAGCGCCACCAGGAGGCACCCGCCATGGCGGTATCCGAGACGACCGACGAGCAGCGCGCCGAGCAGATACTCGACGTGTTCGACACCGCGTTCGGTGAGCTGCTCGCCGCCGACCCCGCCGCCTTCCAGGTCAAATTCCGGAAGATGGCGGCCTCGGCCTTCGCCTTCTACCGGGGCACGGCCTGCCTCTTCTACGCCGACCTGGAGCGCGACCGGCACGGCGGCCCGTACCTGGACGAGCAGACCGGCCGGGTGTGGATCCACGGCGACCTGCACGCCGAGAACTTCGGCACCTACATGGACTCCAACGGCCGGCTGATCTTCAACGTCAACGACTTCGACGAGGCCTACGTCGGCCCCTTCACCTGGGACCTGAAGCGGTTCGCCGCCTCCGTCGCCCTGATCGGCTACACCAAGGCCCTCAGCGACGGACAGATCAGCGAGCTGGTACGGATCTACGCGGGCGCCTACCGCGAGCGCATCCACCACCTCGCCACCGGGGCCAAGCACGAGGAGGTCCCCTCCTTCACCCTGGACACCGCCGAGGGCGCACTGCTCTCCGCCCTGCGCTCGGCCCGCTCCCGGACCCGGTTCTCCCTGCTCGACTCGATGACGGAGATCCGCGACCACGAGCGCCGCTTCACCGACGGCGGCGGCGCGATCGAGCTGGACGCGGCCACCCGCTACAAGGTGCTGGCCGCCTTCGACGGGTACCTGGAAACCCTGCCCGAGGAGTCCCTCGTCCGCCCGGACTCCTACCGGGTCAAGGACGTCGTGGGCCGCCGGGGCGTGGGCATCGGCTCGGCGGGCCTGCCCTCGTACAACATCCTGCTGGAGGGGCACAGCGACGCCCTGGAGAACGACGTCGTGATCTACCTCAAGCAGGCGCAGACCCCGGCGGTGTCCCGGCACGTCACCGACCGGGCGGTACGGGACTACTTCCAGCACGAGGGCCACCGTACGGTGATCTCCCAGCGGGCCCTCCAGGCGCACGCGGACCCCTGGCTGGGCTGGACGGAGCTGGACGGGGCCGGGCAGCTGGTCGCGGAGGTCTCCCCGTACGCGGTGGACCTGGACTGGTCCGACCTGGACGACCCGGAGGAGATCGCGGCGGTCGTCGCCGACCTCGGCCGGGCCACGGCCACCATGCACGCGGCGGCCGACGCGGCGGAGAGCGGCCACTCCCTGGTGCCCTTCTCCACCGAGCGGGCTATCGACGCCGCCATCGCCGCCGACGAGGAGGGCTTCGCCGCCCTGCTGGTGGACTTCGCCCACGCGTACGGGACCCGGGCGCGCGCCGACCACCAGATCTTCGTGGACCTGTTCCGCAACGGCCGGATCATGCCGTAGGCGCCGGTTCGGCGACGGCCGGATCGCGCCGTGGGCCCCGGATCGCGGCCGACCCGGGGCCTTGGATTCACAGGGAGGCATGACAGACTCGCGGCGATGGACATATCAGGGGCAGGACCGAGGGCGCTGCGGGCCGCGCTGTTCAGCGCGCTCGTCGTGCTGCTCTCGGCGGGCTCCCACGTGCTCATGTCCCGGGTCCCGCTGCCGCCCGCGCTGATCGCCGGCGCCTTCGCCGGGGTCTTCGCGCTCGCCTTCGCGCTGGCCGGCCGGGAGCGCGGCTTCGGCCCGATCGCCGCCCTGCTGGTGCCGCTGGAGCTGGCGGCCGACACCGTCTTCACCGCCGGGCAGCACGTCTGCTACGGCCCGGCGGGCGGGCCGGTCTCCGGGCCGCTGCACGCGCTGGGCCTGGACGGGCTGTGCGGCGGGGCCCCGGTCGGTGCCCCGCTGGCCCAGGTGGCCGGGCCCGCCGCGGACCCGGTCTCGCTGCTGGCCGCGCCCGGCCCGTGGACGCCCTGGCTGCTGCTCGGCGCGCACGTCGGCGTCGGGCTGCTGGCCGCCGCCTGGCTGCGGCACGGCGAGCGGGCCCTGGCCCGGCTGCTGCGGGCGGTGGCCGCCTTCGCGTTCCGGCCGCTGCTGCTGGCGGTGGCCTCGGTGGCGGTGGCCGCCGGATGCGCGGGGCGGGCCCTGCGGCCGGTCTTCCCGGGCACGGGGGCCCGTACCCGCTTCCCGGCCCACTCCGTGGGACGACGGGGACCTCCCGTACGCACGGCGCTCGCGAGCGTCTGACGTACGTACGGCAGTCCCCCTTTCCGTCCCTCCCCGTCCCACGGAGATCATCATGAGTGCACGCAACAACCAGCAGAACAAGGCCGCGGCCCGCGAGCGGCTGCGCGTCGAGCGCGACAAGCAGGCCAAGAAGGACAAGGCGCGCCGCCAGGCGTTCGTGGCCGGCGGGATCGTCGCCGTCCTGGCGGTGGCCGCCGGCGTCGGCTACCTGGTCGTCAAGGGCAACGAGCCCGGCTACTGGGACAAGGCCGCCGAGGCCACCCTCGTCAAGCCGAAGAACACCGAGGGCGAGGACGGCCTCACCGTGGTGGTCGGCAAGCCCGAGGCCAAGAAGACCCTGGAGATCTACGAGGACTCCCGCTGCCCGGCCTGCGCCGCCTTCGAGCAGGCGGTCGGCGAGCAGGTCAAGAAGGACGTCGACGCGGGCAAGTTCAAGCTCCGCTACTACGGCGCCACCTTCATCGACAACGCCTCCAAGGGCGAGGGGTCGAAGAACGCGCTGAGCGCGCTCGGCGCGGCGCTGAACGTGAGCCCGCAGGCCTTCCTCGACTACAAGGGCGCGCTCTACTCGAAGGAGCTGCACCCCGACGAGAGCGTCGACAGCTTCGCCAAGGACGATTACCTGCTCAAGGTCGCGGACACGGTCCCGGCCCTGAAGGGCAACGCCGAGTTCAAGAAGGCCGTCGAGGACGGTACGTACGACCGGTGGGCGATGGACATGTCGAAGGCCTTCAACAAGTCCGGGGTCACGGGCACCCCGACCCTGAAGATGGACGGCAAGAAGATCGAGACCCCGGCCACGCCGGAGGCGTTCACGGCGGCGATCGACAAGGCCCTCGCGGGCTGACGGCGGGACGCCGAAGACGCCGGGCTGACGGCGGCCGACGGCAGGCTGGCGGCGGGACACAGGGCCTGATCCCAGGTCATATCCGGCGGCCAACGGGCGGGTGGACTCCGAGAGTTCGCCCGCCCGTTCCCGTCCGGAGGCTGTTCCCGGGCGCATACCGATCAGTAATATCCTTGTCCGTGACCAGTCATCTCTCCCCTTCCGCCGGCAGCGCCGACCCGGCCTCCCGCCCCGCGCACCCGCGCCGCCGTTCGGTCGTCCTGGCCGCCGCGGCCACGGCCGCGCTCGCGCCGCTCGCCTCCCTGGGCGCGACGGCCGCCCACGCGGCGGACTCCGCCCCCGCCTTCCTGCACGGCGTCGCCTCGGGCGACCCGCTGCCGGACGGGGTCCTGCTGTGGACCCGTGTCACCCCCACCGCCGAGGCCGTGCCCGGCTCCGGACTCGGCCCGGACACCGCGGTGGGCTGGGAGGTGGCCGAGGACAAGGCGTTCTCCCGGATCGTCGCGAGCGGTTCGGTCACCGCCCGCGCCTCGTCCGACCACACCGTCAAGGCCGACGTGCGCGGACTGCGCCCGCAGACCCCGTACTGGTACCGGTTCACCGCCGGCGCCGCGCTCTCCCCGGCCGGCCGCACCCTGACCGCCCCGGCCGCCGGCACCACCACCCCCGGCGTCCGCTTCGGCGTGGTCTCCTGCGCCAACTGGGAGTCCGGGTACTTCTCCGCCTACCGGCACCTGGCCGCCCGCGCCGACCTGCACGCCGTCCTGCACCTGGGCGACTACCTCTACGAGTACGCCAACGGGGCCTACCCCGAGGCGAAGTACGTCGTACGCCCCCACGAGCCCCGGCACGAGATCATCTCGCTGGGCGACTACCGCACCCGGCACGGCAAGTACAAGACGGACGCCGACCTCCAGGCCCTGCACGCGGCCCACCCCGTCGTCGCGATCTGGGACGACCACGAGTTCGCCAACGACTGCTGGACCGGCGGCGCGGAGAACCACACCCCGGGCGCCGAGGGCGACTGGGCGGACCGCGCGGCCGCCGCGAAGCAGGCCTACTTCGAGTGGATGCCCGTACGTCCCTCCACCGCGGGCACCGTCTACCGCCGGCTCCGCTTCGGCACCCTGGCCGATCTGCACCTGCTGGACCTGCGCTCCTTCCGCTCCCAGCAGGCCAAGGTCGGCAGCGGCGCGGTGGACGACCCCGAGCGCACCATCACCGGCCGGGCGCAGCTGGACTGGATCAAGGCGGGCCTGGCGTCCTCGGACGCGACCTGGCAGCTGGTCGGCACCTCGGTGATGATCTCGCCGATGGCCTTCGGGGCGCTGCCGGCGCACCTGCTGAAGCCGCTCACCAAGCTGCTCGGCCTGCCCGAGGGCGGAATAGCGGTCAACGTCGACCAGTGGGACGGCTACACGGACGACCGCAAGGAACTCCTCGGCCACTTGAAGGACCGGAACATCAAGAACACGGTGTTCCTGACCGGCGACATCCACATGGCGTTCGCCAACGAGGTGCCGGTGGAGAAGGCGACGTACCCCGGTTCGGGGACGGCGGCGACGGAGTTCGTGGTGACCTCGGTGACGTCCGACAACCTCGACGACACCCTGCACGTCCTTCCGGACACGCTCTCGCTGGTGGCGGAAACGGCCATCAAGGGCGCGAACTGGCACGTCAAGTGGCTGGACATGGACGCCCACGGCTACGGCGTGCTCGACGTGACGGCCGAGCGCTCGCAGATGGACTACTACGCCGTCTCCGACAAGCGGCGCCAGGACGCCACCTCCGCCTGGCAGCGCTCGTACCGCACCCTCAACGGTACGCAGAAGGTCGAGCGGGCCGACGGCCCGGTCCGCTGATCAACTGTCAAATCTGCTGTCACAAGGGGCCCCTGGTACGCACCGGGGGCCCCTTCGGCCTCTTCGGCAACAAATCTTTAACCTACGACTACTTGCCAACTTGATGACATGCGCACGTAAGCTTCCGGCCAGCGTGAGGACCTGCCTCACCCCCCACCACGCTTCGCGAGGAGTCAACGTGCGCGCTGCCGCCCGCATATCCCCCCTGCTCCGCCGCCGCCTCATGGGCACGGCCGTCCTGGCCTCCACCCTGGCGTTCGCCCCGCTGACCGCCCCGACCACGGTCGCGGCCGCCGCCGCCAAGACCCCCGCCGAGGTCTGTGCCGAGCAGGGCTCCGCCCCGGCCAACGCCCGGGTGGCCCGCCCGAAGGACCAGCACGCGGCCGACCCCAACGAGGTCACCGACGCCCAGGTCAAGTCCATGGACGCCGACCTGAAGAAGAAGCTCTCCCAGCTCCAGCTCTCCCCGCAGCGCAGCGAGGGCATCGCCGGCGCCGCGGCCACCACGACCATCCCGGTCTACGTGCACGTCATCACCTCCGGCACCGCCGGCAAGCTGACGGCCGCCCAGGTCAACAGCCAGATCTCGGTCCTCAACGCCGCGTACGCGGGCCAGGGCACCGGCAACGTCGACTCCGGCTTCCAGTTCAGCCTGGCCGGGACCGACTACACCGACAACGCGGCCTGGTACACCGTCTCCGACGGCACCAAGGCCGAGAAGGACATGAAGAACGCCCTGCGCAAGGGCGGCAAGAACGCGCTCAACCTCTACACCGCCAACCTCGGCGGCGGGCTCCTCGGCTGGGCCACCTTCCCCAGCTCCTACGCCTCGCAGCCGAAGATGGACGGCGTCGTCATCCTCAACAGCTCGCTCCCGGGCGGCACGGCCACCAACTACAACCAGGGCGACACCGCCACCCACGAGGTCGGCCACTGGCTCGGGCTCTACCACACCTTCCAGGGCGGCTGCTCGGGCAGCGGTGACTCCGTCTCCGACACCCCGGCCGAGTCCACCGCCGCCTTCGAGTGCCCGACCGGGCGCGACACCTGCACCGCGCCCGGCGCCGACCCGATCCACAACTTCATGGACTACACGTACGACTCCTGCATGTACCAGTTCACGGCCGGCCAGGTCAGCCGCATGAAGAGCATGTGGACCGCCTACCGCGCCTGATCCGCGTCCCCGCCGCGCCCGCGGCGGCCGCGCCTCCCCGCGCGTACGGCAGGGCCCCCGGCGATCACCGCCGGGGGCCCTGCCGCGTACGGGGTACGGGGCCGGCTAGAGGGTGTCGAGGAAGCCGAGGGCGGTCTTCCAGGTCTCCTCGGCCGCCTGCGCGTCGTAGTCCTCCAGGTCCGGGTCCGTGAACAGGTGCCCGGCCCCCGGATAGGTGTGGACCTCCACGTCCGCCCCGGCCCGCCGCATCCGCAGGTACCAGGCGGTCAGCCAGTCGTGCGGCTCGAACGGGTCCGGGTCCGCGATGTGCAGCTGCACCGGCAGCTCGTCCGCCGTCGTCCCCTCCTCCAGGTCCGCCGTGCCGTGCAGGAGCAGCAGACCGCGCGCCTTGTCGTCAGCCAGCGCCAGGTGCTGGGCGACGGAGCCACCGTAGGAGAAGCCCGCGTAGACCAGGCCCTGGTCGGAGTACGGCGCCACGGCCAGCACCGCCCGCTTGAGCAGCTCGTCGCGGCCGACCTCCTCCTGGTGGGCCAGCCCCTCCTCGACCGTCGCGAACGTACGCCCCTCGAAGAGGTCGGGCACCTGGACCTGGTGTCCGGCCGCGCGCAGCCGGTCGGCCGCCGCGTGCACCGCGGGCCGCAGCCCGTACGTCGAATGGAAGAGCACGATGTTCATGCCTCCCATCGTGCCATTCGCGGCGAACGCGGGGGTCCGGGGACCCGGCCCGGCTAGGTTCTGGGCATGGAGATGGAGAACGTCCTGCGTCCCGTCGTGGCCGTCGCCGCCGTACTGGTCCTCACCCTGCTCGCCGGGTGGCTGCTCGACCTGCTGCTGCGCCAGGCCGACGCCCGGCACACCGAGACCCCGCTGTGGGGGCTGCTGCGCCGGTGCGTCACGCCGTTCCGGCTGGCCCTCGCCACCGCCCTGCTCCAGGGTTCGCACCGGCGGGCGGGCCTCTTCCCCGGGTACGGGGCCGCCGTCGGGCACCTCCTGGCCCTGCTGATGATCGCCTCGACCGCCTGGCTCCTGGTGCGGATCGCCACGGCCGTAGTCGAATCCGGCTACGCCCGGTATGCCGCCTCCGCCCCGGACGACGCCCGGGTGCGCCGGGTCCGCACCCAGGTCGCCCTGATCCAGCGGGTGGTCACGGCCGTCGCGGTGGTGGTCGCCGCCGCCGCGATGCTGCTGACCTTCCCCGCGATGCGCGCCGTCGGCGCCTCCGTCCTGGCCTCCGCCGGGGTCCTCGGCATCGTGGCCGGCATCGCCGCCCAGTCCTCCCTCGGCAACCTCTTCGCCGGCCTCCAGATCGCCTTCGGGGACACGGTGCGCATCGGGGACACCGTGGTCGTGGACAAGGAGTGGGGCACGGTCGAGGAGATCACCCTCACCTTCCTCGTCGTCCGCACCTGGGACGAGCGCCGGATCACGATGCCGGTCTCGTACTTCACCGGCAAGCCGTACGAGAACTGGTCGCGCGGCGGCGCCCAGATCACCGGCACCGTCTTCTTCCACCTGGACCACGCGGCCCCCGTCGCCCTGATGCGGGCCGAGCTCACGGAACTCCTCAAGGGCATCCCCGAATGGGACGGCCGCACCGGCAGCCTCGCCGTCACCGACACCACCCCGAACACCATCGTGGTGCGCGCCGTCGTCACCGCCCGGAACGCCGCCGAGCTGTGGACGGTGCGCTGCGCGGTCCGCGAGCGGCTGATCGGCTGGCTGGCCGCCGAACACCCGGACGCCCTCCCCCGCGTCACCACCTCGGAGCCGCCGCCCCCGCCGCCGCCCCCGGACGCCTGACGCGCTACGGGTTGCGCAGGCTGCGTACGTCCAGGTGGCGCAGCACCCGGTCCACGATCTCCGGGTCCGATCCCGGCTCGCTGCGCGCCGACAGCACCTCGTGCCGGGCGGCGGACATCATCTCCCGCTGGATCCGCTGGATGTCCCGGATCCGCTCCACCCGCTTCGCGTAGGCCTCGCGCCGCTCCTCGTCGACCAGATCGGGGCTGATCCTGGCCCCGACGTCGTACGCGCGCCGGTGCAGCGTCTCCAGCAGGTCATCGGGCAGGTCCTCGGCCTCCTCGATCTCCTTCAGCCGCCGCTTGGCGGCCTTCGCGGCGCGCAGCGCCAGCTGCCGCTGCGTCTCCCGTTCGGCGTCGGGGTCCGCCTCCACGCCGAGGCGGCGCACCAGCGCGGGCAGGGTCAGCCCCTGGCACAGCAGGGTCACCATGATCACCGCGAAGGCGATGAAGATGATCTCGTCGCGGTCGGGGAAGGGCTCCCCGGCGTCCGTGCGCAGCGGGATGGCCAGGGCCAGCGCCACCGAGGCCACCCCGCGCATCCCCGACCACCACATCACGACGCTCTCCCGCCAGCTGAGCGGGATCTCCTCGTCGTAGTCGCGGCGCCGGTGCAGCTTCTGCGCGAGCCAGCCGGCCGGCAGCAGCCACAGCAGCCGTACGCCGACCACCACGACGACCACGACCGCCGCCCAGCCGGCCATCTCCCACTCGCGGCCCTTCGCGACGCCGAAGACGTTGTGCAGCTCCAGCCCGATCAGCCCGAACGCCACGCCGGTGACGAGCGTGTCGACGATCTCCCAGAAGGTGTGGCCGGCCAGCCGCCCGAGCACGTCGTCGGCGTCGGAGGCGTACTCGGCGAGGAACAGCGCGGTGGTGAGCACCGCCAGCACCCCGGAGCCCTGGAGCTCCTCGGCCACCACGTACGAGACGAACGGGACCAGCAGGGTCAGCCCGATCTGGAGGGTGGCGTCCCCGAGCCGGCCCATCAGCCGCTGCGTGACCCAGCCCAGCGCGAGGCCGACGGCCACCGCGACGACGGCGGACAGGACGAACTCCCCGAGGGCGTCGGACCAGGAGAAGCTGCCGCTGACGGCGGCGGCGATGGCGACGTGGTAGAGCACGATGGCGGTGACGTCGTTGAACAGGCCCTCGCCCTCCAGGATGGACACCATCCGGCGGGGCAGCCCGAGCGTGCCGGCGACGGCGGTGGCCGCGACGGGGTCGGGCGGGGCGACGAGCGCGCCGAGCGCGACGGCGGCGGCGACGGGCAGCCCCGGCACGACGGCGTTCGCGACGGCCGCGACGGCCGCGGTGGTCACGAACACCAGGGCCACGGCGAGCAGCAGGATCGGCCGTACGTTGGCCGCGAACTGCCGCCAGGAGGTCCGCTGCGCGGAGGCGTACAGCAGCGGGGGCAGCACGAGCGGCAGGATGTACTCGGGCGGGATGTCCACGTTGGGCACGACCGGCACCAGCGCCAGCACGACCCCGCCGATGGTCATCAACACGGGCGCGGGCAACCGCAGCCGGTCCCCGAGCGGCACGGTGACGACGGCCCCGAGCAACAGCACGAACAACAGAGCAAGCTGATCCACTCCCCCACCCTGCCACTACGCGCCGCTGGGTCACCGGGTCGAAGGTCCCGCCCCATCCGTGTCGGCCGCCCCCTCGCGCCCGCGCGGTCACCACACGGCGCTCCGCGCCCGCGCCTCAAACGCCGGCGGGGCTGAAATTGCCCTCCGAGCAATCCGGCCTCCGCCAGGACGTTTCCAGCGCCGACCGGCAAAAGCGCCCGCGCGGTCACCACACGGCGCTTCGCGCCCGCGCCTCAAACGCCGGCGAGGCTGGAATTGCCCTCCGGGCAATCCAGCCTCCGCCGGCACGTTTCCGGCGCCGAGCGGCGAAATCAGCCTCGCCGGCGTTTGAGGCGCGGGGGTCCGGGGGCTGGCCCCCGGCGACGGCGCGCAAGGTGAAGGGGCCGCCCTGCCAAAATCCAGCCCCGCCGGCGATTGAGGCGCGGGGTCTGGGGCGGAGCCCCAGGGGGTTCGGCCCGGCTACGGCAGGGGGCGCCGCATCGCTCGGTGCGGGATGTCCGCGTCCAGGAACTCCGGCCCGTAGGCCACGTACCCGAGCCCCTCGTAGAAGCCGAGCGCATGCGTCTGCGCCCCCAGCTCCACCGCCACCAGCCCCAGCCGGCAGGCCTCGGCCTCGATGGCCCGGACCAGCGCCACCCCGACCCCCATCCCCCGCGCGGACTTCCGTACGGCCAGCCGCCCCAGCGACCCGACATCCGGCGCCCCGGTCTTGCCGAGCGCCGCGTCCCCGTGCAGCAGCCGCCCGGTGCCCAGCGCCTCCCCGTCCGGCCCCACGGCCAGCACGTGCAGCGCCACCGCGTCGTACGCGTCGTACTCGATCGACTCCGGCACCGACTGCTCGACCACGAACACCTCGGTCCGCACCGCGTTGCACGCCGCCCGGTCGGCCCCCGACCGCGCGACCCGCACCGAAACGCCGACGGCGGTCACTGGCTCTCGGCCCGGATCACATCCAGCGCGTGCTGGAGGTCCGCCGGGTAACCGCTCTCGAACTCCACCCACTGGCCGTCGGCCGGGTGCTCGAAGCCGAGCCGTACCGCGTGCAGCCACTGCCGGGTCAGCCCCAGCCGCTTGGCGACGGTCGGGTCGGCTCCGTAGGTCAGGTCGCCGACGCAGGGGTGCCGGTGCGCCGACATGTGCACGCGGATCTGGTGCGTACGCCCGGTCTCCAGCTTGATGTCCAGCAGCGAGGCCGCGCGGAACGCCTCGATCAGGTCGTAGTGGGTGACGGACGCCTTGCCGTCCTGGGTCACCGCCCACTTGTAGTCGGCGCTCGGGTGGCGCCCGATCGGCGCGTCGATGGTGCCGCTCATCGGGTCCGGGTGGCCCTGCACGAGCGCGTGGTAGCGCTTGTCCACGACCCGCTCGCGGAACTGGTTCTTCAGCGAGGTGTACGCGCGCTCGGACTTGGCGACGGCCATCAGCCCGGAGGTGCCGACGTCGAGGCGGTGGACGACGCCCTGCCGCTCGGAGGCGCCCGAGGTGGAGATGCGGTAGCCGGCGGCGGCGAGGCCGCCGATCACGGTGGTGCCGGTCCAGCCGGGGCTCGGGTGCGCGGCGACGCCCACCGGCTTCATGATCACCACGATGTCGTCGTCGTCGTGGACGATCTCCATGCCGGGTACGGGCTCGGCGACCAGCTCGACCGGCCGCGGCGGGGCGGGCATCTCGACTTCGAGCCAGGCGCCACCGTGCACGCGCTCGGACTTGCCGACGACGCTGCCGTCGACCGAGACCTTCCCCTCCGACGCCAGTTCGGCCGCCTTCGTCCGGGAAAAACCGAACATACGGGCGATGGCGGCGTCGACGCGCTCGCCTTCGAGGCCATCGGGAACGGGCAGGGTGCGGATCTCGGGAATCGTACTCACCTGTCGAGTATGCAGGACTCGGCAGAAGAGCATTCCCGCACTCGGCCCCCGCCAGGCCCCGGCCAGGCCCCCGCCGGGCCTCCCCGCCGCCCCAGGTCAGTCCTTGTGGACGGTCCCGTCCGGGTCCAGACCCCTGAAGGACAGCAGCACGATCAGGATCCCGCCGCACACGATCGCCGAGTCCGCGAGGTTGAAGACCGCGAAGTGCGCGGGGGCGATGAAGTCGACGACCGCCCCCCGGAAGACGCCCGGGGAACGGAAGATCCGGTCGGTCAGGTTCCCCAGCGCGCCGCCCAGCAGCAGCCCCAGGGCGATCGCCCACGGCAGGCTGTACAGCTTGCGCGCCAGCCGCACGATCACCACGATCACGGTGGCCGCGATGCAGGTGAAGATGATCGTGAAGGCCTCGCCGAAACCGAACGCGGCCCCCGGATTGCGGATCGCCTCGAACTTCAGCAGGTCCCCGACGACCCGGATCGGCGGCTCGTGCTCCAGCCGGGCCACCACCAGCATCTTGCTGCCGAGGTCGAGCAGGTACGCGAGCACCGCCACGACGAGCAGCGCCGCGATCCGCCGCCGCCCGCGCGGCGCGGCCGGCTCCGGCTGCGGCTCGGCGTCGTCCCCGACGTCCGGAGTACCGATGATGTGCTCCGCCTCTGCCACGTGAGTCCCTCGACTAGCCCGATCCCGACGAGACACGAGAGTACGTCAGGCAACACCTGACGCGCCTAGTGCCTCCGCTCCTGCTTCTGCTTGCAGTCGACGCACAGCGTGGCCCGCGGGAAGGCCTGCATCCGGGCCTTGCCGATGGGCTTGCCGCAGTTCTCGCAGAGCCCGTACGTGCCCGCCTCCAGCCGTTCCAGGGCCCGCTCCGTCTGCTCCAGCATGGAGCTGGCGTTCGCGGCGAGGGCCAGCTCGGACTCCCGGGTGATGTTCTTCGTACCGGTGTCGGCCTGGTCGTCGCCCGCGCCGTCGCCCGAGTCGCGCATCAGGCCCGTGATGGCCACCTCGGAGGCGTCGAGCTCGGCGCGCAGCCGCAGCACCTCCGCCATCAGCTCCTTGCGCGCCTCCTCGACCTCCTCCTCGCTCCAGGGGTCCTCGCCCGGGCGTACGGCGAGCTCCTCGGGCGCCGTGGCCGCCGTGGCCCGGACCTTCGGGAGCCCGCTGGTGGCCGCGGTGGCCGTCTTCCTGGCCGTACCCGCGCTACCCGCGGTCTTCTTGGCAACCACTTTCCGAGCTCCCGTCTTCCGCGCGGCCGGGGCCGCCCCCTCGGTCGTGGCCTTCTTGGCCGCGGCCTTGCCCGTGGTGCCCTTCGCGGCCGCCTTCTTCGCCGGGGCCGCCTTCTGCTCCGCCGGCGTCCCGTCGACCGCGGTCACGGTCGTGCCGGCGGCGCCGCTCTTCGCGCCGGCCGCGGTCTTCCTGGCGGCCGTCTTCTTCACGGCCGCCGCCGTCTTCTTGGCCGCGCCCGTCGTCTTCTTCGCCACCATGGCAGCGGCCCCTTTTCACATACTGTGATCTTGTTCGCGAATCGTGCCGGAACGATAAATCGGCGCCGACCACACGGCAACGGGGCACACGTCCATCGAGGTCAACCTGCATCCGTTGTGCCCAGCGGGAAGCCCGGTAATCCGCCCCGCCCGCCCCGGTGGATCCCGTACGCGCCGATCAGCCCATCCGGGTCACCGCGCCCCCGCCGAAAACCCGGTCTGCCGAGCCGGGCCCCGGCCCGTACACTGGGCCCAGCGAGAGGCATGGATGGGGACGAGTAGCGTCGGACGCAGCCAGGAGCGACCCGGGGACGGTGAGAGCCCGGGGGCGAGCGCGATGTGAAGGATCACCCCGGAGCCGCCGGAAGAACGCCGTACGGATGTCCGTACGGCCAGTAGAACCGGCTTCGCACCCCAATGAGGGGGCCACCGGCGCGTCCGGCGGCCAAGGAGGGTGGTACCGCGGGAGCAGCGCGTCCTTGACCGGGACGGCTCTCGTCCCTCCGGACGGAAGTGACATCCCGCCGGAGGAAGAGTTCAGCCTCATGACCACACCGCCGCAATACCGCCCGGTACCCGCCCAGGTCGACCTGCCCGCACTGGAACACGCGGTCCTCGACTTCTGGCGGGAGAGCAAGACCTTCGCCAAGACCCTGGAGCAGTCCGAGGGCCGCCCCGAGTGGGTGTTCTACGAGGGCCCGCCCACCGCCAACGGCATGCCCGGCGCGCACCACATCGAGGCCCGCGTCTTCAAGGACGTCTTCCCCCGCTTCCGCACCATGCGCGGCTACCACGTGGCCCGCAAAGCCGGCTGGGACTGCCACGGCCTGCCCGTCGAGCTCGCCGTCGAGAAGGAGCTCGGCTTCAACGGCAAGCAGGACATCGAGGCGTACGGCATCGCCGAGTTCAACGCCAAGTGCCGCGAGTCCGTGACCCGCCACACCGACGCCTTCGCCGAGCTGACGACCCGCATGGGCTACTGGGTCGACCTGGACGACGCCTACCGGACCATGGACCCCGAGTACGTCGAGTCCGTCTGGTGGTCGCTGAAGGAGATCTTCAACAAGGGCCTGCTCACCCAGGACCACCGCGTCGCCCCCTGGTGCCCGCGCTGCGGCACCGGACTGTCCGACCACGAGCTGGCGCAGGGCTACGAGACGGTCGTCGACCCCTCCGTCTACGTCCGCTTCCCGCTGACCTCCGGCCCGCTCGCGGGCGAGGCGGCGCTGCTGGTGTGGACGACGACCCCCTGGACCCTGGTGTCCAACACGGCGGTCGCCGCGCACCCCGAGGTCACGTACGTCGTCGCCACGAACGGCGCCGAGAAGCTGGTCGTCGCCGAGCCGCTGCTGGAGAAGTCCCTCGGCGAGGGCTGGGAGGCCACCGGCCAGAGCTTCACCGGCAAGGAGATGGAGCGCTGGACGTACGAGCGCCCCTTCGACCTGGTCGAGTTCCCGGCCGAGGCGCACTACGTCGTGAACGCCGAGTACGTCACGACCGAGGACGGCACCGGTCTGGTCCACCAGTCCCCCGCCTTCGGCGCCGACGACCTCGCGGTCTGCCGCGCGTACGGCCTGCCCGTCGTGAACCCGGTCCGCCCCGACGGCACCTTCGAGGAGGACGTCCCGCTGGTCGGCGGCGTCTTCTTCAAGAAGGCCGACGAGAAGCTGACCGCCGACCTCGACGCGCGCGGCCTGCTCTTCAAGCACATCGCCTACGAGCACAGCTACCCGCACTGCTGGCGCTGCCACACCGCGCTGCTCTACTACGCGCAGCCGTCCTGGTACATCCGCACCACCGCCGTCAAGGACGCGATGCTGCGGGAGAACGAGAAGACCAACTGGTTCCCGGAGTCGGTCAAGCAGGGCCGCTTCGGCGACTGGCTCAACAACA
Organism: Streptomyces sp. NPDC102258; assembly: GCF_055584685.1. Classification (NCBI taxonomy): domain Bacteria; kingdom Bacillati; phylum Actinomycetota; class Actinomycetes; order Kitasatosporales; family Streptomycetaceae; genus Streptomyces; species Streptomyces sp. NPDC102258. The sequence goes on along the minus strand of NZ_JBVJLO010000010.1, from coordinate 285,357 downwards.
ACATCGACTGGGCGCTCTCCCGCAACCGCTACTGGGGCACCCCGCTGCCGATCTGGCGCTGCGAGGAGGACCACCTCACGTGCGTCGGCTCCCGCGCAGAGCTGAGCGAGCTGACGGGCACGGACCACTCCGGCCTGGACCCGCACCGCCCGTACATCGACGAGGTGACCTTCACCTGCACCCACGAGGGCTGCGCGCTGGAGGCCGTCCGCGTGCCGGAGGTCATCGACGCCTGGTACGACTCGGGCTCGATGCCGTTCGCGCAGTGGGGCTACCCGTACAAGAACAAGGAGATCTTCGAGAAGCGCTACCCGGCGCAGTTCATCTCGGAGGCCATCGACCAGACCCGCGGCTGGTTCTACACGCTGATGGCGGTCGGCACCCTGGTGTTCGACAAGTCGGCCTACGAGAACGTGGTCTGCCTCGGCCACATCCTCGCCGAGGACGGCCGCAAGATGTCCAAGCACCTGGGCAACATCCTCCAGCCGATCCCGCTCATGGACCAGCACGGCGCGGACGCGGTCCGCTGGTTCATGGCGGCCGGCGGCTCCCCGTGGGCGGCGCGGCGCGTGGGTCACGGCACGATCCAGGAGGTGGTCCGCAAGACCCTCCTCACGTACTGGAACACCGTCGCCTTCCAGGCGCTGTACGCCCGTACGTCGAACTGGGCGCCCTCCGCGGCCGACCCGGCCCCGGCGGACCGCACGGTCCTGGACCGCTGGCTCCTCTCCGAGCTGCACACCCTCGTCGCCGAGGTCACCGAGGCGATGGAGGCGTACGACACCCAGCGCGCCGGCAAGCTCCTGTCCTCCTTCGTGGACGACCTCTCGAACTGGTACGTGCGCCGCTCGCGCCGCCGCTTCTGGCAGGGCGACAAGGCGGCCCTGCGCACCCTGCACGAGGTCGTGGAGACGGTGACCCGCCTGCTCGCCCCCCTGACCCCCTTCATCACGGAGCGGGTCTGGCAGGACATGATCGTCCCGGTCACCCCGGACGCCCCGGAGTCGGTGCACCTCTCCTCCTGGCCGCAGGCGGACACCTCGGCGATCGACCCGGTCCTCTCGCAGCAGATGCTGCTGGTACGCCGCCTCGTGGAGCTGGGCCGCGCGACCCGCGCGGAGTCCGGCGTCAAGACCCGCCAGCCTCTCTCGCGGGCGCTGGTCGGCGCGACGGGCTTCGACGCCCTCTCCGCCGACCTGCGGGCGCAGATCACGGAGGAGCTGAACGTCTCCTCCCTGGCCTCCCTCTCGGAGGTCGGCGGGTCGCTGGTGGACACCACCGCCAAGGCGAACTTCCGGGCGCTGGGCAAGCGCTTCGGCAAGGGCGTCCAGGACGTCGCGAAGGCGGTGGCCGCGGCCGACGCGGCGGCGCTGTCGCTGGCGCTGCGGTCGGGCGAGGCGGTGGTCTCGCTGAACGGCGAGGAGATCACCCTCACCCCCGAGGAGGTCATCATCACGGAGACCCCGCGCGAGGGCTGGTCGGTGGCGTCCGACTCCGGCGCGACGGTGGCCCTGGACCTGGAGATCACCCCGGAGCTGCGGCTCGCGGGCCTGGCCCGGGACGCGATCCGCCTGATCCAGGAGGCCCGTAAGAACTCCGGCCTGGACGTCGCGGACCGCATCGCCCTGCGCTGGTCCTCCACGGACCCGGAGGTGGTGAAGGCCCTGACGGACCACGCCCCCCTGATCGCGGACGAGGTCCTCGCCACGGACTTCTCCCCCACCCCCCCGGACACCACGTACGGCCCCCCCTTCACGGACACCCCCCTGTCCCTGACCTTCCACCTCCGCAAGGCATAACCACCCCCGAAGCGGCCCGCACCCCCACCGGGGGCGCGGGCCGCTTCCGCTTTCCTCCCCCGGCCGCGGCGAGGGTCAGGCGTGGACCGGGAAGGCCGCCTGGAAGGCCAGGCGAGGGCCGGCGTCCGCGCCGAGGCGGGCGAGCAGGTCGTCGAGCGCGAGGTACTCCTCCCAGGGCGGCCGGCCCGTCGCCCCGGCCAGCGCCCGGACGAGCCGGTCCTCCAGGTCGGGGACCCGCTTGTCCTTCCACACCTTGTCCGCCGTGCTGACCAGGAGGTCCTCGATCGTCACCGCGGGACCGTCCCAGCTCGCGTGGGTGGCGGCGAACCGGGCGAGCGCGGACGGGAAACCGCGTTCCAGCAGCAGGTCGCGGCCGGCCGCCTCGTGCGCCGAGCCGGGCCCGGCGAGCTCCTCGGGGTGCAGGGCCTTGCCGATGTCGTGGGTCGCCGCGCCGAAGAGGACGGCGTCACGGTCGACGTCCAGATCCGGGTACCGGTCCCGTATCCCCTCGACGAGTTCGACCGCCACGTCGTGTACCGCGCGCAGGTGCGCCGCCAGCCGGGGCGGGACCCGCAGCGAGCGCAGGAGTTCCGCCACCACGGGCGGCAGCGGCCGCAGCGGCGGCTCGCCCGGGGCGTCGAGGGCACGGAGCAGGAAGGCGGAAGGCGTCACGGTGACCTCGCGATCGGACCCGCCGACGTTCGCGGCGCCGGGGCTGGAGTGGAGCACCAGGGTACGAGAACGGGCCGGGCCCGGTGACCCCTTGGGGGTTACCGGGCCCGGCCCGTCAGACTGCCGACAGGGGCGGCGGCGCCCCTAGTTGTCGTCCTCGTCGATCAGGAAGCCCCGCATGGGAGACGGCGCCTGCTGCATCGGCTGCGGCGCGGCCGGCCGTACCGGAGCCATCGGCTGCGTCATCGCCGGGGACATCTGCTGCTGCCCGCCGTAGGACGGTCCGCCCATCGGGGAGGGGCCGCCCATCGGGGACGGACCACCCATGGAGTGCCCCATCGCGCCGGCCGGAGCCATCGAGGGCGACGGCGACGGCGGCAGGGCCGGGCCGGCCGGGTTCCGCGGCGGGGCCAGGGAGTCGTCGGCCTGGGTCTCCAGCTGGCGCAGCTGCGACTCCAGGTAGGACTTCAGCCGCGTACGGTACTCACGCTCGAAGCCCCGCAGGTCCTCGACCTTGCGCTCCAGCGTGGCGCGGGCGGACTCCAGCGAGCCCATCGCGACGCGGTGCTTCTCCTGCGCGTCCCGCTCCAGCGCGTCGGCCTTGGCACGGGCGTCCCGCTCCAGGCCCTCGGCACGCGAACGGGCCTCGCCGACGATCTTGTTGGCTTCGGAGCGCGCCTCGGCGATCGCCTGGTCGGCGGTCTGCTGCGCGAGCGACAGGACGCGGGCGGCGCTGTCGCCACCGGGGCCCTGCTGCGGCAGCTGCGGCGGCTGCTGCTGCTGCATCTGCTGCTGCATCGGCTGCATCTGCTGACCCATGGGCTGCATCTGCTGCCCCATCGGCTGCATCTGCTGGCCCATCGGCTGTCCGAGCGGGTTCTGTCCGCCCATGGACTGCTGCTGCATGGGGTTGCCCATCTGCTGCTGCTGCGCCATGGGGTGCTGGCCGCCCATGGACTGCTGCTGCATCGGGTTGCCCATCTGGCCCGGACCCTGCGGTCCGTGTCCACCGGGGCCGGCGGGCAGCTGCGGCGGGCCCATCTGCGGCTGCTGCTGCTGCGGCGGGCCGGATATGGCCGCGGGCACGGGGGCGCCCGGGCCTCGCTGGTCCTGGGGCTCCGGCTTGCGCATGTTCTGCTGCTGTTGCTGCTGCTGCTGGTTCTGCGCGGCGGCACGCGTCGCGGCGGCCAGCTTGGCGCGCAGGTCCTCGTTCTCGCGCAGCAGGCGCGTCAGCTCCGACTCGACCTCGTCGAGGAAGGCATCGACCTCGTCCTCGTCATAGCCTTCTCGGAGGCGGACGGTCGTGAACTGCTTGTTCCGCACGTCCTCGGGAGTCAGCGGCATGTCTTCTTCACCTCTACGTAGTCGTCGGCAGTCGGCAAGACCGTATCGGGACTGTCCCCGCGTGCGCGGAGAAGCTCATCGTTCACACGCTTCTCGCAGCGGTGCTCACGAAACTGATGAGGATGTAAACGATGATCATCAGAACGAAGAAGGACAGGTCGAGTGCCACGCCCCCGAGACGCAACGGCGGGATGAATCGCCGGAGAAGCTTGAGCGGTGGATCGGTGACAGTGTAGGTGGCCTCCAGAACGACCACCATCGCCTTGCCGGGTGTCCATGAGCGGGCGAACTGGAACACGTAGTCCATGACCAGTCGGAAGATCAGCACGATGAGGAAGCACATCAGCGCGATGTAGACCACTTGCAGTGCGACGCCCATCCCGCGCTTCCCTCTCCCCGTTCTCGCTCTGTTCCCGGTCCCGTGTCTGACGGATCGGTCTAGCTTTGGTTGAAGAACCCGCCCTCCGCGATGCGGGCCTTGTCCTCCGCCGTGACATCGACGTTAGCAGGCGACAGCAGGAACACCTTCTGTGTCACGCGTTCAATACTGCCGTGCAGACCGAAGACGAGACCGGCCGCGAAGTCGACCAGACGCTTCGCGTCCGTGTCGTCCATCTCGGTGAGATTCATGATCACCGGAGTGCCCTCACGGAAGTGTTCCCCGATGGTACGGGCCTCGTTGTAGGTCCGGGGGTGCAGCGTCGTGATGCGGTACGGCTCCCGCTCGGAGACGACCTTGGGCATGATCACGGGGGCGTTCTTCTCCAGGCTGGTGCGGTCAGGTGTGATGGATGCCACGGGGGCAATTCGCGCTGGACGTCCGTTTTCTGACGGAATTGGGAGAGGCTCCCGTGGCGCCGGCGGCTGTACTACTCGTACCGGTTCGTCCGGTACGGGCGATTGGTGCACGGGCTGCTGTCGGCGATCCCGGTCCCGCGCGCGCTCCGGTTCCGGCTCGGGCTCGAACTCGTCATCGGGGTCGTACCCCGGGTTGTCGTACCGGTCGTCCTCCACGAGGCCGAGGTAGACCGCCATCTTGCGCATCGCGCCGGCCATTCTCCGAGTCCTCCGCTCTGTGGTGGATCGCCCTGTCGCAGGTGTCGCTGTGTCCGTCAGCGAAGTCGCTGTGTCACCAAAGTAACCAACTGCCCGCGATCCACGTGGTCTGTCCGCTCATCTGCGGAAATGACCATATTTTCTGCTGTGGTCCGACTTTCTTCGCGACGTTACCCGAGCCGGGGTCTCGCGCCGAGTACCGCAGTGCCGACGCGTACATGTGTCGCACCGGCCAGGACGGCCTGTTCCAGGTCGGCGCTCATTCCGGCCGACACCATCGTGGCAGCCGGATGGTCCGCGCGCAGGCCGGATGACAATTCCATCATCCGCTCGAATGCGGCCCGTTCGCGCCCCGCGTAGGGGCCGGCCAGCGGAGCCACCGTCATGAGGCCGTCGAGCCGCAGTCCCGGGGCGGCGGCAACGAGGCCGGCCAACTCCGGGAGCAGATCGGGGGCGGCGCCGCCACGGGCCCCGCGCTCCCCCGACTCGGCGTCGAGCGCGATCTGCACCAGACAGCCGAGTTCGCGTCCCCGCGCCTCGGCGGCCGCCGACAGCGCACTGACGAGCTTCGGCCGGTCGACCGACTGCACGACGTGCGCGTAAGCCGCCACCGAACGGACTTTGTTCGTCTGCAACTGGCCCACGAAATGCCAGCTCAGCGGCAGATCCGCACAGGCCTCCGCCTTGGGGCCGGCATCCTGGTCCCGGTTTTCCGCAACATGACGGACCCCCAGGTCCGCCAGCAGTCGTACGTCGCTCGCCGGGTAGGTCTTGGTGACCACGATCAGGGTCACCTCGTCCCGCTCCCGGCCGGCCGCCGCGCAGGCGGACGCGATCCGCTCCTCCACCCGCGCGAGGTTCTCCGCGAGTTCCGACTTACGGTCTGTCATCGATCCGTTCACACCACACATATCCGGCGAGCCGCCCGGTCACCCGGTCACGGCGGTACGAGAAGTGGTCCCGCGACTCCAGTGTGCAGACCGGCGAACGGTGGCGGTGCGCCACCCCCGCCTCCGCGAGCTGCGCGTGCACCCCGGCGACCACGTCCACGGCCGGTGTCCCCCAGCTGGTCTCGGCCCGCGCGGCCGGTACCACGGCGGCGACCGCGTCCCGCATGTCGGCGGGCACTTCGTAACACCGTCCGCAGACGGCCGGTCCGGTACGGGCGACCATCCGCGCGGGGTCCGCCCCCAGGGCCGTCATCGCCTCGACGGCGGCGGGCACCACCCCGGCGACCAGCCCGGGCCGCCCGGCGTGGGCGGCCCCGACGATCCCGGCGACGGGATCGGCCAGCAGCACCGGGGTGCAGTCGGCGGTGAGGACCGCGAGGGCGAGCCCCCGGCGGGCGGTCACCACCGCGTCCACCGCCGGAACGTTCCGGCCGGCCGGCCAGGGGCCGTCCACCACCGCCACGTCCCGCCCATGTACCTGGTTCATCCAGACGACCAGGTCCGGGTCGATGCCCAGCTCCCCCGCCGCGGCGGCCCGGTTCGCGCGAACGGCGGCCGGGTCGTCTCCGACCGCGCCGCCGAGATTGAGCTCCTCGTACGGAACGGCGCTCACCCCGCCCCACCGGTCGGTGAAGGCGAAGTGGGCGCCGTTCTCGCTGTGCTGCCCCAGGGTCACTTCAAGAAGTCCGGGACATCCAGCTCTTCGGCCGGGCTGTCCTGGTACGGGCGGGCCGTCGGCACCTGCGGCGCGGGCGCCGGCTCGACCGGGAGCTCCACCGGGGCCGGGGGGTCCTCGCGCGGGGTCACCGAGCCGAGTCCGCCGAAGGCCGGACGGACCGGCTCCGGCGCGCGGGCCGGAGCCGGGGCCGGCTCCTCGCGCTTGGTGGACGCGGCACCGATGACGTTGTCCCGGCGGGCGGGGGGCTGGCCCCCGTCGAACCCGGCGGCGATGACGGTGACGCGCACCTCGTCGCCGAGCGCGTCGTCGATGACGGCGCCGAAGATGATGTTCGCCTCGGGGTGGGCGGCCTCGCTCACCAGCTGCGCGGCCTCGTTGATCTCGAAGAGACCGAGGTCCGAGCCACCGGAGATGGAGAGCAGCACGCCGCGGGCCCCGTCGATGGAGGCCTCCAGCAGCGGCGAGGAGATCGCCATCTCGGCGGCGGCCACCGCGCGGTCGTCGCCGCGGGCCGAGCCGATGCCCATCAGGGCCGAGCCCGCCTCGGACATCACGGACTTGACGTCCGCGAAGTCCAGGTTGATCAGACCCGGGGTGGTGATGAGATCGGTGATGCCCTGGACGCCGGAGAGCAGGACCTGGTCGGCCGACTTGAAGGCGTCGAGCACGCTGACCTGGCGGTCCGAGATGGACAGCAGTCGGTCGTTGGGGATGACGATGAGGGTGTCGACCTCTTCGCGGAGCTCGGCGATGCCGTCCTCCGCCTGGTTCGCGCGGCGCCGGCCCTCGAAGGTGAACGGCCGGGTGACCACACCGATCGTCAGGGCGCCCAGCGAGCGCGCGATGTTGGCGACGACGGGTGCGCCGCCGGTGCCGGTGCCGCCGCCCTCGCCGGCGGTGACGAAGACCATGTCGGCCCCCTTGAGGACCTCCTCGATCTCCTCGCGGTGGTCCTCTGCCGCCTTGCGACCGACGGCCGGGTTGGCTCCGGCGCCGAGGCCCCGGGTGAGTTCCCGGCCGACGTCGAGCTTGACGTCGGCGTCGCTCATCAACAGCGCCTGGGCGTCCGTGTTGATGGCGATGAACTCGACGCCCTTGAGACCGACCTCGATCATTCGGTTGATGGCATTGACACCACCGCCGCCGACACCGATGACCTTGATGACTGCGAGGTAGTTCTGCGGTGCTGCCACGTCGAAGGCCTCTCGCCTCGATTTACGTGTCGCCGCCTCGCGGGCCTGCGGTGCGACGACTGATGCCGAAATTGGGGCGGTCCCTACCCGCCGACCCGAACCCTCACCCTGAAGTTTAGGGTTAGGGATGTGTCCGTTCCTTGGATCCCATGGACTTCCGAACAGGACACTAAGTCGACAAGTAGCGCGGGTTCAACGAACACGCCGAACCTCCCGTTTTTCTTTTCACCCTATGTGATCACCCGTATCGGTGGCCAACCAGGGTGCTCCGCCGTTCGACCCGACGTCAACTCCCGGACACCGCAGGGGCGGTGGGGACGCTCACGTCGAAGTGGGCGGCCCTGGGCGCGGCTTTGAGCAGAGCGGTCAGCGCTCGCCCCTTCGCGTCGCCCAGTTCACCGCTCCCCCACACCACCGTGCGCCCCTTCGTCAGCTCCAGCCGGACCGAATCGTACGAGCCCACCTTGACCTGCAAGGTCTCCTTGGCGACGGCCTCGGGAAGGCCGCCGGCGATGGCGACCGCCTCGCGCAGCAGCCGCTGCTCGTCGAAGCGCCGGGCGCTCGGGGAGCGCTCGGCCGCCAGGTCGAGGACCGGGACGTGGGCGGGCGCCTGTCGGACCGTGTCGAATCGCACACCCGAAGCGTCCACTTCGACGAACTCCGCGCCCTTTCTGATGAGCAGGACGGGTTTGCGTTCCGTCACTTTCAGCCCGATCCCGTGCGGCCAGGCGCGCACCACGTCGACCGAATCGATGCGCGGCAGCCGCTGCCGCAGCCGGGCCGCGATCTCGTCGGTGTCGATCCCGACGAGGGGCGCGCCGAGGGGCACGGCCGCGGCGGCGAGGACCTGCTCGGGGGTGAGCACCTCGGTGCCGGAGGCCGTGACCTTCTCGACGCGGAGCCAGGAGGAGCCGTAGAGCGCCCAGGTGCCGCCCGCGACGAGGAGCGCCGCGGCGGCGAGGGAGGCCAGCAGGGTGATCCGGCGCCGCCGTCCGGCGCCGGGCCCCCGCGGGCCGGTCCGCTCCGGCGGCTCGGGGGGCCGGGGCGGCCGCGGCCGCGCCGGGCGGCCGGAGCCCTTGCCCCCGCCCCCGCCGCCCGGCCGGTCGGAAGTGCCGCGCTGTGCCGTCGCTCCGGCCACTCCTGTGCCTCCTGGGTCAGCGGTTACGTACGGCCGCGATCGCCTCGTAGACCAGGCCGACGAGCAGGTCGTCGGCGTCCCGGCGGCCGAACTCGGCGGCCGCGCGGGACATCTCGTACAGGCGGTGCGGATCGGACAGCACCGGCAGGATCTGGCCGAGCACCCAGTCGGGCGTCAGCTCCGCGTCGTCGACGAGCAGGCCGCCGCCGGCCTTGACCACCGGCTGGGCGTTGAGCCGCTGTTCGCCGTTGCCGATCGGCAACGGTACGTACGCGGCGGGCAGCCCGACGGCGGAGAGTTCGGCGACGGTCATCGCGCCCGCGCGGCACAGCATCATGTCGGCGGCGGCGTACGCGAGGTCCATCCGGTCCATGTACGGTACCGGGACATACGGCGGCATCCCGGGCATGTTGTCGACACGCGGCAGTTCGTTCTTCGGGCCGACCGCGTGCAGGATCTGGATCCCGGAGCGCTGGAGGGTCGGCGCGACCTGCTGGATGGTCTCGTTGAGGCGGCGGGCGCCCTGCGAGCCGCCGGAGACCAGCAGGGTCGGCAGGTTGGGGTCCAGACCGAAGGCGGCCCGCGCCTCGGGGCGTACGGCGGCCCGGTCCAGGGTGGAGATGGACCGGCGCAGCGGGATGCCCACGTAGCGGGCGCCGCGCAGCTTGCTGTCCGGGGTGGACACCGCGACGGCGTGCGCGTAGCGGGAGCCGATCTTGTTGGCCAGTCCGGGCCGGGCGTTGGCCTCGTGGACGATGATCGGCACTCCGAGCCGTTTGGCGGCGAGGTAGCCGGGGAGCGCCACGTAGCCGCCGAAGCCGACGACGCAGTCGGCCTTGGTCCGCGTGAGGATCTCCTCGGCGGCCTTGATCGTGCCGCGCAGCCGTCCGGGGACGGTGATCAGCTCGGGCGTCGGCTTGCGGGGCAGCGGTACGGCGGGGATCAGCCCCAGCTCGTAGCCGCGCTCCGGGACCAGCCGCGTCTCAAGGCCGCGTTCGGTACCGAGGGCGGTGATGCCCACGGTCGGGTCCTGCCTGCGCAGGGCGTCCGCGAGGGCGAGCGCCGGCTCGATGTGGCCGGCGGTCCCCCCACCGGCGAGTACGACATGCACCGAAATTCACCGCTCTCCGGACGGACGCCTCTTGACGCGCCGTCTCATCGACTTCCATATCGGCCCGCTCCGCAGCCGGCCGGACCTCGGCTGGCGCATCGCGAGCGCCGCCCGCGCCGCCGGCTCCTCCCGCGCGAAGGCGATGAGCAGTCCGACCGCGAACATGGTCGGCAGCAGGGCCGACCCTCCGTAGGAGAACAGCGGGAGGGGGACCCCGGCGATCGGCAGCAGACCGAGCACCGCACCGATGTTGATCACGGCCTGCGCCGTGATCCAGGTGGTCACGCCTCCCGCGGCATACCGTACGAAGGGGTCCTCCGTGCGTCCGGCCACGCGGATACCCGCATAGCCTAGGGCCGCGAACAGGGCGAGTACCGACAGCGTCCCTGCCAGTCCCAGTTCCTCACCGGTGATGGCGAAGATGAAGTCGGTGTGCGCTTCGGGTAGTTGCCCCCATTTTTCCACACTCGCACCCAGGCCGGAACCGAACCATCCGCCCGACGCGAGGGCATAGATCCCGTGCACGGCCTGCCAACAAAGGTCGTTCTTGCCCGGGTCTGTCGCCCCCAGGCAGGCGAGCCGGTCCATCCGGTGCGGGCTGGTCTTGATGAGCAGGGCGACGATCGCAGCCGCGAAGACCAGCACGCCCGCGAACATCCGGGTCGGCGCCCCGGCGAGCCAGAGCAGCCCGAACAGGACGGCGCCGAGGATCATCGCGGTGCCCATGTCGCCGCCGAGCATGATGAGCCCGAGCAGCAGGAAGGCGACCGGGACCAGCGGCACCAGCAGGTGCTTCCACTGGCTCAGCAGCCCCTTCTCGCCCTTGCGGGCCAGCAGGTCGGCGCCCCACAGGATCAGGGCCAGCTTGGCGAACTCGCTGGGCTGGAGCATGAACGGGCCGCCCAGCGAGATCCAGTTCTGGTTGCCGTTGATCGAGACCCCTATCCCGGGGACCTGGACCAGGACCATCAGGAACAGGGTTCCGGCGAGCACCGGGTAGGACAGCGCCCGGTGCAGTTTGACGGGCATCCGGGAGGCGGCGAAGAGCAGGACGGCGCCGATCAGGGCGGCCAGGAACTGCTTCTTGAAGAAGTACGCGTCTCCCAGGCCCAGCTGGAGGGCCTTGATCATGGACGCCGAGTAGACCATCACCAGGCCGAGCCCGGTCAGCAGCAGCGCACTGCCGAGAATCAGGTAATAGGCGGTGAGCGGCCGGTCCCAGGCCTTGTTCACCTGCCACTGGACACGCCGCAGCCGCTCCAGCGGCCCGCGCCGGGCGGGCCGCCCCGCGGTGGCGGCGGGGCGTTTGCGGCCCTGCGCCTTCACGGCGGACGGCCGCCGCCCCGGCAGCATCTGCTTGACCGGCATCTGTGATCTTCCCCTCCACTCGTACGAGGCGAGCAGCCGGGTCGGGCAGGAGACCTGCCCGGGTCGACCTAGGCGCTCTCGGCGGCCAGTTCGCGCACGGCGTCGGCGAACGCGTCCCCACGCTTGTTGTAGTTCGCGAACATGTCCATCGAGGCGCACGCGGGCGCCAGCAGGACCGTGTCGCCGCGCTCCGCGAGCCCGGCCGCCTCCCGGACCGCTGCGAGCATCGCCCCAGTGTCGGTCCGGTCGAGGTCGACGACCGGGACCTCGGGCGCGTGTCGCGCGAGCGCCTCGGCGATCAGCGCCCGGTCGGCGCCGATGAGCACGACCGCGCGGAGCCGGTCGGCGGACCGCTGGACGAGTTCGTCGAAGGTCGCGCCCTTGGCGAGGCCCCCGGCGATCCAGACGACCGGTTCGAAGGCCGCCAGCGAGGCCTGCGCCGCGTGGGTGTTGGTGGCCTTGGAGTCGTCGATGTACGTGACCCCCTCGACCTCGTCCACGTACGCGACGCGGTGCGCGTCGGGGCGGAAGTCGCGCAGGCCGTCGCGGACGGCGCGCGGCGGCACGCCGAAGGCGCGGGCCAGGGCGGCGGCGGCGAGGGCGTTGGCGATGTTGTGCGGGGCCGGCGGGTTGACGTCCTTGACCTCGGCGAGCTCCTGGGCGTTCTTCTGCCGGTTCTCCACGAAGGCCCGGTCGACGAGGATCCCGTCGACCACCCCGAGCATGGAGGGGCCGGGCGCGCCGAGGGTGAAGCCGATGGCGCGGCAGCCCTCTTCGACGTCGGCCTCGACGACCAGGGCCTCGGTGGCGGGGTCGGCGGCGTTGTAGACGCAGGCGACCGTGTTGCCCTCGTAGACGCGGCCCTTGTCGGCGGCGTAGGCGTCCATGGAGCCGTGCCAGTCGAGGTGGTCCGGGGCCAGGTTGAGGACGGCCGCGGAGTGGGCGCGTACGGAGGGCGCCCAGTGCAGCTGGTAGCTGGAGAGCTCGACGGCGAGGACGTCGTAGCTCTCCTCGCCGGTCACCACGTCGATGATCGGGGTGCCGATGTTGCCGACGGCGGCGGTCTTCAGACCGGCCGCCCGCAGGATCGACGCCAGCATCTGGGTGGTGGTGGTCTTGCCGTTGGTGCCGGTGATCGCGAGCCAGGGGGCGGCGTCAGGGCCGCGCAGCAGCCAGGCGACCTCGACGTCGCCGACGACGTCGACCCCGGCCTTGGCGGCGGCCTCGAACAGGGGGCTGTCGGGCTTCCAGCCGGGCGAGGTGACCACGAGGTCGGTGCCCTCGGGGAGGGTGTGCGCGTCGCCCAGGCGTACGGAGATCCCCGCCGCCTCCAGCTCCGCGGCCGTGGCCCGGTGGCCCGCGGTGTCGCCGCCGTCGACGACCGTCACCACGGCGCCGAGGCCGGCCAGGGCGCGGGCGGCGCTGACGCCGCTCACGCCGAGGCCGGCGACGGTGATGTTCCTGTCCTGCCAGGAGGTCACTTGTCTGCTGCCCATCCCGCGTAGAAGAGACCGAGACCGACGATCACGCACATGCCCTGGATGATCCAGAAGCGGACCACCACGAGGACTTCGGACCAGCCCTTGAGTTCGAAGTGGTGCTGGAGCGGGGCCATCCGGAAGACGCGCTTCCCGGTCATCTTGAAGGAGCCGACCTGGATGACGACCGACATCGTGATGAGCACGAAGAGACCACCGAGCAGGGCCATCAGGAACTCCGTGCGGGAGCAGATGGCCAGGCCCGCGAGCGCGCCGCCGAGGGCGAGCGAACCGGTGTCGCCCATGAAGATCTTGGCGGGCGAGGTGTTCCACCACAGGAAGCCGAAGCAGGCTCCCATCAGGGCGGAGGCGACGACCGCGAGGTCCAGCGGGTCGCGCACCTCGAAACAGGCGTTCGGGTTGGTCAGGGTCTGCGCGTTGACGCAGGACTCCTGGAACTGCCAGACGCCGATGAAGGTGTAGGCGCCGAAGACCATCACGGCGGCGCCGGTGGCGAGGCCGTCCAGACCGTCGGTGAGGTTCACGCCGTTGGACATGGCCAGGATCATGAACAGCGCCCAGACCACGAACAGCACCGGGCCGATCGCCCAGCCGAAGTCCGTGACGAACGACAGCTTGGTGGAGGCCGGGGTCAGGCCGCGCGAGTCCGAGAACTGCAGCGCGAGCACCGCGAAGGCGATGCCGACGATCAGCTGGCCGGCCATCTTGGCCTTGGCGCGCAGACCGAGCGAGCGCCGCTTGACGATCTTGATGTAGTCGTCGAGGTAGCCGACCACGCCCATGCCCGCCATCAGGAAGAGGACGAGCAGACCCGACATGCTGGGCGACTCACCGGTGATGGCCTTCGTCGCCGCGTACGCGATGAGCGTCGCCAGGATGAAGGAGATGCCGCCCATGGTGGGCGTCCCCTTCTTCCCGGCGTGGCCGCGCGGGCCGTCGTCGCGGATGAACTGGCCGTAGCCCTTGCGGGCCAGCAGCTTGATCAGCAGCGGGGTGCCGATGACGGTGAGGAACATGCCGATGACACCGGCGAACAGGATCTGCCTCATCGGTCGGAGGCCTCGCCTTCGAGCAGAGCCTGCGCGACCCGCTCCAGACCGGCCGACCTGGAAGCCTTCACCAGCACGACGTCACCCGGGCGCAGTTCACTGCGCAACAGGTCGACCGCCGCCTGTGCGTCGGACACGAGCACCGACTCCTCACCCCACGAACCCTCGTTATAGGCGCCCAGTTGCAGCCAGGACGCTTCCCTGCCCCCGACTGCGACGAGCTTGCTCACGTTGAGCCGGACGGCGAGCCGTCCCACCGCGTCGTGTTCGGCGAGCGCGTCGTCACCGAGCTCGGCCATGGGGCCGAGCACCGCCCACGTGCGGCCCCCGTTCGCCTGTGCGGCGCTGCCCATCGCGGCGAGCGCTCGCAGAGCGGCCCGCATGGACTCGGGGTTCGCGTTGTAGGCGTCGTTGACGATCGTGACGCCGTCCGCGCGCTCGGTGACCTCCATCCGCCACCGGGACAGGGTGCCCGCCCCGGAGAGCGCGGTGGCGATCTCCTCGGCGGACATGCCCAGGACATGGGCGACCGCGGCCGCGCCGAGCGCGTTCGACACGTGGTGCTCACCGTACAGGCGCAAGGTCACGTCACCGCACCCGGTGGGTGTGTGGAGTGTGAACGAAGGCCGCCCCTGGGACGTCATACGGACATCCGTGGCCCGTACGTCGGCGTCCTCGGCCTCGCCGAAGAGGACCGTACGGGCCTTCGTACGGGCCGACATGGCGCGGACCAGGCGGTCGTCGGCGTTCAGCACCGCGACGCCGCCCTCGGCCTCGGACGGCAGGGCCTCGACCAGCTCGCCCTTGGCCTGGGCGATGGCCTCGCGGCCCCCGAACTCGCCGATGTGGGCGGTGCCCACGTTCAGTACGAGGCCGATGCGGGGCGGGGTGAGCCCCGTGAGGTAGCGGATGTGGCCGATGCCGCGGGCGCCCATCTCCAGCACCAGGTGCCGGGTCTCCTCGGTGGCGCGCAACGTGGTGATCGGCAGGCCGATCTCGTTGTTGAGGTTGCCCGGCGTCCACACCGTCGGCGCGTGGTGCTGGAGGACCTGGGCGATGAGGTCCTTGGTGGAGGTCTTGCCGGCCGAACCGGTCAGGGCCACCACGTCGGTTCCGATCCGGGCGACCACGGCCCCGGCGAGCGCCCCGAGGGCCGCGACCACGTCGGGGACGACGATGGCGGGCACGGCGACGGGCCGGGTGGCGAGGACGGCGCGGGCGCCCGCCCCGATGGCCGTGGCGGCGTAGTCGTGCCCGTCGACGCGCTCACCGACGAAGGCGGCGAACAGGCTGCCGTCCTCCACCTGGCGGGAGTCGAACACGACGGGGCCGGTCACCAGGACGGACGGATCCGGTATGTCGTGGAGCTGCCCGCCGGTGATGTCGGCGATCTCGGCGAGGGAGAGGGGAATCACGGGGTCACCTCGGCCTGGGGAGCCTGCTGTTGGCGTTCGATGGCGGCGCGCAGCACCGCGCGGTCGTCGAAGGGACGGACGACGCCCGCGGTGTCCTGGCCCTGCTCGTGGCCCTTGCCGGCCACCAGGACGGTGTCGCCGGCCCGGGCGCGCGCGACCGCGGCGGCGATGGCCGCGGCCCGGTCGGCGTCGACCAGGACGGCGCCCCGCTCCTCGGGCGGTACGGAGACGGCGCCTTCGAACATCGCGGCGAGGATGGCGAGCGGGTCCTCCGAGCGCGGGTTGTCGGAGGTCAGGATCGCGGTGTCGGCGAAGCGGGCGGCCGCGGCGCCCATCGGGGCGCGCTTGGTGGTGTCGCGGTCGCCGCCGCAGCCGAGCACGATGTGCAGCCGGCCCTCGGTGACCTCGCGCAGCGCCCGCAGCACCGATTCGACGGCGTCGGTCTTGTGCGCGTAGTCCACGACGGCCAGGAACGGCTGGCCCGCTTCGACCCGTTCCAGCCGGCCCGGTACCCCGGGGACCGCGGCGACGCCGTCGGCGGCGGTCTGCGGGTCGATGCCGGCGGCGGCGAGCGTGACGATCGCGGCGACGGTGTTGGCGACGTTGAACGGGCCCGGCAGCGGGGCGGTGGCCCGTACGCGCTGACCCTCGGGACCCAGCAGGGTGAACGTGGAGTCGGCGGCGCCCAGGACCACGTCCTCGGCGCGCCAGTCGGCGGCGGGGTCGCCGGTGGCGGAGAAGGTGACGACCGGGATCGTCGCCTCCTTGGCCAGGCGACGGCCGTACTCGTCGTCGGCGTTGACCACTCCGAGGCGGGCGCGGCGCTCGGTGAAGAGCTGCGCCTTGGCCTGGAAGTAGTCCTCCATGCCGGAGTGGAACTCCATGTGCTCGGGGCTCAGGTTGTTGAAGACGGCGACGTCGAAGACGCAGCCGTCGACCCGGCCGAGCACCAGGGCGTGGCTGGAGACCTCCATGGTCACGGCCTCGACCCCGCGTTCGCGCATGACGGCGAACAGGGCCTGGAGGTCGGTGGCCTCGGGGGTGGTGCGCTCGGACTTGATGCGCTCGTCGCCGATGCGCATCTCGACGGTGCCGACGAGTCCGGTGGCGCGGCCGGCCGCGCGCAGGCCGCCCTCGACGAGGTAGGCGGTGGTGGTCTTGCCGGAGGTTCCGGTGATGCCGAGCTGGAGCAGGCCCGCACCGGGGCGGCCGTAGATCTCGGCGGCGAGTTCGCCCATCCGGCCGCGCGGGTCGGCGACGGTGAGGACGGGCAGGCCGGTCGCGGCGGCGCGGGCGGCGCCGTCGGGGTCCGTCAGTACGGCGGCGGCGCCGAGGGAGGCGGCCTGCGCGGCGAAGTCCGCGCCGTGCAGCCGGGCGCCGGGCAGGGCGGCGTACAGGTCGCCGGGGCGCACGGCACGGGAGTCGTGCGTGATGCCGGTGACCTGTGCGGCGTCTGGCTCAGGCAGTCCCAGCAGGGTGGCCAGCGCGCCCAGGGGGGTCGGGCGGGCGGACACGGGCCGGGGCGCTCCCGGCGGCGCTGCCGGGGCGTCTTTCTGGGCGGTTCTGGGCTGATCAGCGTGGGGCACGGCGGTGAGCGTACCGGGCGCGGTGGGCCGCTCGCGAAGCGAGGGCCCGCCCCGGGCGTCGGCGGCCGACTGGTTCCCGGGGTTCGGGGTGATCGTTGTCACTGATGGTGCCTCACGCGTTTCTGGCCGGTCGGCCGGTTCACTGTCCGGTCTGCGGACCGGGCTGCGGGCTGGTCGGGGCGGTGTTCGGTGCGGTGTTGGGTGCGGTGGTGGGCGCGGTGTTCGGGGCGGCCGGCCGCGGGCCGGGGTCGAAGGTCACGGGCAGCCCGGCGGGGGCCGTTCCGGTGGGGGCGACCTGGAGGGTCTTGAGGGCGAACTCCATGACGGTCTTGTAGATCGGGCCGCAGATCTGGCCGCCGAAGTAACTGCCCTTGGTGGGGTTCTGGATGGCGCAGTAGACGGTGATCCGCGGGGCGTCGGCGGGGGCGAAACCGGCGAAGGACGCGGTATAGCCCTTGTAGCGGCCGGTGGCCGGATCCACCCGGTTGGAGGTGCCGGTCTTGCCGCCGACCCGGTAGCCGGGGATGCGGGCCCTGGTGCCGGTGCCCTCCTGGTCGTCGACCACGGATTCGAGCATCTCCGAGAGGGTCTTGGCGGTCTCGGCGCTGATCACGCGCGTCTGTCCGGGAGCCGGGGCGGGGGTGAAGCGGCCGTCGGGGCCCTTCGTCCCGCGTACCAGGGTGGGGGTGATCCTGACCCCGCCGTTGGCGATGGTGGAGTACACGGAGGCCGCCTGCATGGCGTTGAGGGAGAGGCCCTGGCCGAAGGGGATCGTGTACTGCTGGGAGGTGGACCAGGCCTCGGGCCGGGCGAGGATGCCGCGGGACTCGCCGGGGTAGTCCAGGCCGGTGGGGCGGCCGATGCCGAACTTGTCCAGGTAGGAGTACAGGACCTTGTTGGCCTCGGTCTGGGTGGCGCCGAGCTGGCCGGTGGCCAGGATGGTGCCGATGTTGGAGGACTTGGCGAGGACCCCGTTGAGGGTCAGGTACCAGGTCGGGTGGTCGACGTCGTCCTTGAAGAGCCGGTCGCCGCGGTGGAGCCGGTTGGGGACCTCGACGTGGGTGTCGGGGGTGGCCTTCTTCTCCTCCAGCACGGCGGCCATCGACATCACCTTGGCGGTGGAGCCGGGCTCGTACACGTCCTGGAGCGCGGCGTTGCCCATGGCGGCGGTACTGGCCCGGGTCAGGTCGTTGGGGTCGAAGCCGGGGGCGTTGGCCATGGCGAGGACCTCGCCGGTACGGGTGTCCTGGACGACGACGTAGCCGCGGTCGGCGCCGGACTTCTCGACCTGCTCGGTGATGGCGGACTGCGCGGCCCACTGGATGTCGCGGTCGATGGTCAGCTCGATGTCGTCGCCGGGTACGGCGGGCTTCTCGCTGGACCCCGCGGTGGGGACGGGGCGGCCGCCGGACTGGGCGTAGGTGAGCTGCCCGTCCTTGCCGGCCAGCTTCTTGTCGAGGGAGGACTCCAGGCCGCCGCCGCCCTTGCCCTCGGCGTTGACGTAACCCAGTATCCCGGCGGCGAGGGTGCCGTTCGGGTACACGCGCTTGCTGCTGACCTCGTTGAAGACGCCGGCGATGACGTTGGCGCCGGGGCCGTTGCGCTTCTTGTCGGCGGCGGCCTTGTCGGCGAAGAGCTTCTTCAGGTCCTTGATCTGGTTCCACACCTGGGGGGTCTGGCGGCGGGCCAGGACCACGTAGCGGGTGTTCTTGGTCTTCAGGCGGGCGGTGAGCTCCTTGGCGTCCTTGCCGAGGATGGGGGCGAGGAGGGCGGCGGCCTGCTCGGGGGCGTCGGGGGCCTTGCTCTCCTGGGGGGTGAACATCTTGGGGTCGGCGGTGATGTCGTACGCGTCGACGCTGGTGGCCAGGGCCACGCCCCGGCGGTCGGTGATCTCGCCGCGCTCGGCGGCCAGGGTGTAGCTGGTGAAGCGGTTCTCGGAGGCCTTGGCGGAGTACGCGGAGGCGTCGACGGCCTGCACCTGGAGGAGCCGGACGACGAAGGCCAGCATGACCAGCGTCAGCCCGACGCCGACCAGCCGCAGCCGGGGCCGCGGACTCCCGAGCCGAATGGTGTGCGGCGCCCGCGCCGCGCCGGCCCGCCGGGCCGGCCCCGGCACCTTCTGCGGACTCACCGCACCTCCCACGTCTCACACGCCGGCGAGGCCGCGCGGGCACGCCGGGCAGGGCCACATCCGGGGGTCCGCGTCACGGCGTCACCTTCCGGGGGTCTGGTTCGGTTGCGGCTGGGCGGACGGTACGGCCGCCGGGGGCGACGGGGCCTCCGCCGGCGCGGCGGTGCCGGCGACCTTGCCGTCGGCCCCGACGAAGACGGGACTGCCGCCCGGCACCAGCCCCAGCTCCCGCGCCCGCCGCTGCAACGCGTCCGGCGCCGAGTACCCGTCCACGTCCCGCTGGAGCGCCTGCTCCTCGTCCGTCAGGGCGGTGGTCTCCTTCTTCAGCTTCGTCAGCTGGAAGGACCCCTGGTTCAACGCGGAGTTCAGCAGCAGCAGACTGATCAGCCCGCCCCCCAGCAGCGCCACCACCAGCAGGACGAACGGCATCCGCGCCGCCTGCGCGCCCGAAGCCCCGCCGGCCCCGGCGGGCCGCACCCGGACGAAGCGACCCGCCTTGCCGGCCCCGCCACCGCCCCCGGCGCGGCCCGCCGGGCTCACAGCCGCGCCTCGCGGATCCGCTCGACCCCGCGGAACCGCGCCGGAGCGGCCCGCCGGTTCTCGGCGATCTCCTCCTCCGTCGGCAGCTCCGCGCCCCGCGTCAGCAGCTTCAGCTTCGGCTGGTACTTCTCCGGCACCACCGGCAGCCCGGCCGGCGCCGTGGAGGTGGCCCCGGCCGCGAAGACCTGCTTGACCAGCCGGTCCTCCAGCGAGTGGTACGAGAGCACCGCGATCCGCCCGCCGACCGCGATCCGGTCGACCGCCGCCGGGATGGCCTTCTCCAGCCCGGACAGCTCCCCGTTGACCTCGATCCGCAGCGCCTGGAAGGTCCGCTTGGCGGGGTTGCCCCCGGTCCGCTTCGCCGCCTGCGGCAACGCGTCCCGGATCAGCTCCACCAGCCGTGCGCTGTTGCTGAACGGCTCCTTCTCCCGCTCCCGCACGATCGCCGACACGATCCGCTTGGCCTGCTTCTCCTCGCCGTACTGGCGCAGGATCCGCACCAGCTCGCCCGGCGCGTAGGTGTTGAGGACCTCGGCGGCGCTGATCCCGGTGGTCTGGTCCATGCGCATGTCCAGCGGCGCGTCCTGCGCGTACGCGAACCCGCGGTCGGCTTCGTCGAGCTGCATGGAGGAGACGCCGAGGTCGAAGAGGATGCCCTGGACGGCCGGGATCCGCAGCCCGTCCAGCACCTCGGCGAGGTCGGCGTAGATCGCGTGGACGAGGGTGGCCCGCTCCCCGAAGGGCGCGAGGCGTTCGCCGGAGAGCCGCAGGGCCTCCTTGTCGCGGTCGAGGCCGATCAGGTGTACCTCGGGGAACCGGGTCAGCAGGGCCTCGCTGTGGCCGCCGAGGCCGAGGGTGCAGTCGACGACGACGGCCCCGGGCCTCTCCAGCGCCGGGGCCAACAGGTCCAGGCACCGCTGGAGCATCACCGGGACATGTCGGGACTCGCTAGTCAAAGCGCCCTCTCAGATAACGGCGCGGCAGGCGTACGCCGCGCCGCGCACGCGGAGTTTTACCAGGGGGCCGGGCGGCCGGTGAGGGCCGGGCTCCGGCCGGTTCGCGTCACTTTAGTGCAACGCCCGCCCCGGTCAACGAACCGCCCCGCGCCCGGTGCGCCCCCTGGAAGGGAAGCCGCGAAAGCCGTGAATCACCCGGGCGGCGGCCCCCGGCTCACTCCTGTGGGTTAGCTCACAACAAGATCCGTTGACGTTCTTTGTCCCCTCTCGCCCCGTGCCGTCCCCGCCCGTGACCACTAACGTCGTAACCATGACGACTTCCGCATCCCTGCCCGCCGGCCCCGCACCCCAGGCACCCGGCGGCGACTCCGTCACCGACCGACTGGTAGAGGCGAACCGCCGCTACGCCGCCCGGTTCACCGACCCGGGCATGGACGCCCGCCCGGTGCTGCACGTCGCCGTCGTCGCCTGCATGGACGCCCGCCTCGACCTGCACAAGGCCCTCGGCCTGGAACTCGGCGACTGCCACACCATCCGCAACGCCGGCGGCGTCGTCACCGACGACACCATCCGCTCGCTCACCATCAGCCAGCGCGCGCTCGGCACCCGCACGGTGATACTGATCCACCACACCGGATGCGGCCTCGAAAGCCTGACCGAGGACTTCCGGCACGAGCTGGAGGACGAGGTCGGCCAGCGCCCCGCCTGGGCCGTCGAGGCCTTCCGCGACGTCGACCAGGACGTCCGCCAGTCCATGCAGCGGGTCCGCACGAACCCCTTCCTGCCCCACAAGGACGATGTGCGAGGCTTCGTCTTCGACGTGCACACCGGACTCCTGCGGGAGATCGATCCCGCCTCTTGAGTGACACCGGGCCGTGACGGCGTCAAGAATGCGGGGAGACGCGCCCCGGAACCCCTCCGGAACGGCGTCCGTGTTTCGGGGTGGGCCGGTTCGCGCGCCAGCGGCGTCGGCCCTGGGAAAGGGCCGAGGAGAACCAGGTGACCACGTACGACGACCGAGCGAGCCTCGCTGATCTGACCAGCACGGCCGAGCGGATCCGGCAGTCGGTCGAGGGCGTGATCGAAGGCAAGCCCGAGGTCGTGCGCCTCGCGCTCACCGTGCTCCTCGCCGAGGGCCACCTGCTGATCGAGGACGTGCCGGGCGTCGGCAAGACCATGCTGGCCAAGACGCTCGCCAAGTCCATCGACTGCTCGGTGCAGCGCATCCAGTTCACCCCGGACCTGCTGCCCTCCGACATCACCGGTGTCAGCATCTACGACCAGCAGCGCCGCGAGTTCGAGTTCAAGCCGGGCGCGATCTTCGCGCAGATCGTCATCGGCGACGAGATCAACCGCGCCTCGCCCAAGACGCAGTCGGCGCTGCTGGAGTCGATGGAGGAACGCCAGGTCACCATCGACGGCACCACCTACGCGCTGCCCAGCCCCTTCATGGTGGTCGCCACCCAGAACCCGGTGGAGATGGAGGGCACCTACCCCCTCCCCGAGGCCCAGCGCGACCGCTTCATGGCCCGCGTCTCCGTCGGCTACCCCAGCCCCGAGGCCGAGCTGGAGATGCTCGACGTCCACGGCGGGGTCTCCCCCCTGGACGACCTCACCGCCGTCGCGCACGCCCACGACGTCGTCAAGCTGATCGAAGCGGTCCGCGAGGTGTACGTGGCCCCGCCCGTGCGCCGCTACGTGGTCGACCTGGTCTCCGCCACGCGCAGCCACCCGGACCTGCGCCTGGGCGCCTCGCCCCGCGCCACCCTGCACCTGCTGCGCGCCGTGAAGGCCTGCGCCGCCCTGGCCGGCCGGGACTACGTCCTGCCCGACGACGTCCAGCAGCTGGCCGGGCCCGTCCTCGCGCACCGGCTGCTGCCCACCGCGCAGGCGCAGCTGAACCGGCGCACCGCCGAGCAGGTCGTCCACGACATCCTCCAGCGCACCCCGGTCCCCGCCGCGCACGCCCGCGGCGAGATGCCGCCCGGCGCGGGCATCCGGGGCTTCTGATGGGCGCCGGTGCCCCGGGCGGCGCCGGCGGGGAGGTTCGGGACCCGGGCGGGCTGCGGGCCTCGCTGGCCGGGCTGACCACCCGCGGCCGCTCGTTCCTGGCCGCCGGGGCCGCCGCCGCCGTGTGCGCGTACGTCCTGGGCCAGGGCCAGCTGCTCCGCGTCGGCCTGCTGCTCATCGCCCTGCCGCTGATCTGCGTACTCACCCTGCACCGCACCCGCCACCGGGTCACCTCCGGCCGTCTGCTCACCCCCGCGCGGGTGGCCGCCGGATCCGAGGCCCGGGTCCAGCTGCGGCTGGAGAACGTCTCGCGGGTGCCCACCGGACTGCTGATGCTCCAGGACCGGGTGCCCTACGTGCTCGGCCCCCGGCCCCGCTTCGTCCTGGACCGCGTCGAGGCCTCCGGCCGCCGCGAGGTGTCCTACCGGGTCCGCTCCGACCTGCGCGGCCGCTACCCGCTGGGCCCGCTCCAGCTGCGGCTGAACGACCCCTTCGGGCTGGTCGAGCTCACCCGCTCCTTCAGCACCTACGACACCCTCACCGTCATCCCCCGCACCGAGCCGCTGCCCCCGGTCCGCGTGACCGGCGAGGCCAACGGCTACGGCGACGGCGCCCGCCGCTCGCTCGCGCTGGCCGGCGACGACGACGTGATCCCCCGCACCTACCGGCGCGGCGACGACCTGCGCCGGGTGCACTGGCGCTCCACCGCCCGCTACGGCGAGCTGATGGTGCGCCGCGAGGAGACCCCACAGCGCAGCAAGGCCACCGTCCTGCTCGACACCCGCGGCGGCGCCTACGAGGGCGCGGGCCCCGACTCGGCCTTCGAGTGGGCGGTCTCCGCCGCCGCCTCCACCGTGCTGCACGTCCTGGAACAGGGCTTCTCGGTGCGGCTGCTCACCGACACCGGCGACTCGGTGCCCGGTGAGGGCTCCGGAGGCTTCTCGGCCGGCGGGCAGGAGTCCGCCGAGGCGGCCGGGCTGATGATGGACACCCTCGCGGTCGTCGGCCACTCCGACGCCGCCGGGCTCACCCGCGCCCTCGAAGCGGTGCGCGGGCCCGGAGCGGGCCTCGGCGCCGGCGGGGACGGCCTGCTCATCGCGTTCTTCGGCGACCTGGACGACGTACAGACGCAGACGGCGGCCCGGATGCGGCAGCGCAGCGCGGGCGCGGTGGCGTTCGTACTGGACTCCGCGACCTGGGCGGGCGAGCCCACCCGGGTGGAGGAGCGGCTGCGCGGGCTGCGCGAGGCGGGCTGGACGGCACTGGCCGTACCGCCCGGCGCCGCGTTCGCCGAACTGTGGCGGCAGGCCGGGGACACCCCCCTCGGCGCGGGAGCGGCGGGAGGCCGGGCATGAGCGGGCGGGCACGCGTGACGCTGTTCGGCGTACTGGCGACGCTGCTGACCTCCTGGTCGCTGGCCCCGCTGGTGGAGACCTCCGGCTGGCTGCTCCAGGGAGCGGCGCTGCTGTGCGTACAGGCCGCGGTGGGGGCGGGGGCGCGGCGGGTGCCGCTGGCCCGGCCGCTGACCGTGGGCGCGCAGCTGCTGGTGACGCTGCTGCTGCTGGCCTTCCTCTTCGCCGGGAAGGGCGAGTCCACCGGGAGCGGGCCGCTGGCCTTCCTGGTCACCGACTTCGGGGCACTGTTCGAACGCGGCGTACGGGACGTGGGCGAGTTCGCCATACCGGCACCGCTCTCCGACGGCATCCGGCTGCTGCTGCTGTCCGGGATGCTGCTGGTCGGGCTGCTGGTGGACCTGCTGGCGGTGACGCTGCGCACGGCCGCGGCGGCCGGGCTGCCGCTGCTGGCGCTGTACTCGGTGGCGGCCGGGCTGTCGGCGGGCCAGGGCGGCTCCTGGTTCGCGTTCCTGCTGGCCGGCGCCGGCTACCTGCTGCTCCTGCTGTCGGAGGGGCGCGACCGGCTCGCCCAGTGGGGCCGGGTCTTCGGCGCGGCCCCCGGCACGCGGGTCTCGGCCGCCTCGGGGTACGGGGGCGGCCCGGGCGGCGGCGGGCGGGCGCTGGCCCCCGTACGCACGGGGCGGCGCATCGGCGCGGTCGCGCTGGGGCTGGCGCTGGCGGTGCCGGCCGTACTGCCCTCGCTGGGCGGCGGGGTGCTGGGCGCTCCCGGCGAGGACGCGGCCGTCGCGGGCGGCGGGGGCACGATCTCCGCGGTGAACCCGCTGGTGTCCCTGCAGAGCAGCCTGAACGCGACGGACAACCGGGTGGTGCTGAAGTACCGCACGGACAGCCCGCAGCTGGGCGAGCAGTACCTGCGCATCCTGGCGCTGGACGAGTTCAACGGGGTCAAGTGGGAGGCCTCCGGGCGCCCGCTGACCGATGTGCCGCAGCGGCTGCCGAACCCGATGGGGCTCAGCGAGCAGGTCCGCGGGAGCGCCGCGGAGGTGCGGACCACCGTCTCGGCGGCGGAGACGTACGCCCAGCGCTACCTGCCGATGCCGTACCCGGCAACGCAGGTGGACATCGGCGGGAAGTGGCGCTACGAGCCGGTCGGCCGGACGCTGGTCGGCGACCAGCTGGGCAAGGACCGCTTCCAGAACGTGCAGGGCGCGCAGTACACCGTACGGAGCCTGCTGCTGCGGCCCACCGCGGCGCAGCTCCAGGCCGCGCCGGAGCCCAACCCCTTCGTGCGCGCGGAGTACACCCGGCTGCCGGACAACCTGCCGCCGGTGGTGGCGGAGACCGCGCGGCGGGTGACGCAGGGCGCGCGGGACGACTACACGCGGGCCGTCCGGCTCCAGGACTTCTTCGCGGTGAACGGCGGCTTCCGCTACGACACGAAGGTGTCCTCGGGGACGGGTTCGCAGGCCATCGCCCGCTTCCTGGCGGACAAGGAGGGCTTCTGCGTCCACTTCGCCTTCTCGATGGCGGCGATGTCGCGCACGCTGGGCATCCCGGCGCGGGTGGCGGTCGGCTTCACCCCGGGCGAGAAGCAGTCCGACGGCAGCGTGAACGTCTCGATGCGGGACGCGCACGCCTGGCCGGAGCTGTACTTCGAGGGCGTGGGCTGGACCCGGTTCGAGCCGACGCCGCGGTCGGGGATCTCGGTGCCGGACTACAGCCGCACCGACGTCCCGGCGCCGCAGCCGTCGGCGCCGTCCGCGCTGCCCTCGCAGTCCGCGGCGGCGCCCTCGGCGGCGCCCTCGCAGAACGACGCCTGCCCGCCGGAGCTGAAGAAGCTCGGCGAGTGCGGGGTGGCCGCGCCGAAGCAGGACCTCGGGGCCGGTTCGGGCGGCGTGTCCGCCGGCGCGGTCCTCGCCTGGAGCGCGGGGGTCCTGGCCGTGCTGGCCCTGCCCATCGTCCCGCTCCTGTGGCGGCGCCGGGTGCGTGCCCGCCGGCTGGCGACCGGGGACGTCCTGGACGCCTGGCGGGAACTCGGCGACTGCGCCTGGGACGTGGGGATCCCGCCCGACGAGGCGCTGTCGCCGCGCGGGGCGGGGGAACGGGTGGTGCTGCTGGGCGGGCTGGACGGAGAGGCCGCCGAGGCGGTGCGCCGGGTCGCGGGCGCGGTGGAGCGCGCCCTGTACGCCCCGCCCGGCGCGGACGCCGGCTACCCGGCCCTGCGCGCGGACGTCCTCCGGGCCGGCGCCGCCCTCCTCGCCTCGGCCTCCCGCGGAACCCGCCTGCGCGCCCTCTTCCTCCCCCAGTCGGCCTCCCGCACCACCGCGGCCGCCACCACCCGCCTCACCACGTACACCACCCGCCTCACCACCCTCCGCCCCCGCCGCCCCTGACGGCGCCGGCGGCGGGGTCGGGGGTGACCGGGCGGCTCGTCCCCCCTGCGCGCCGCTCCCGGGGACCAGCCCCCGGACCCCCACGCCTCAAACGCCGGCGAGGCTGATCTTTGCCAACCGGGGTGGGCAACCTCAGACCCCCGGGATGTCCAAGGCGGGCAACCTCAGCCCCGCCGGCGTTTGAGGCGCGGGCGCGGAGCGCCGTGGGGTGAGGCGCGGTGGGGCACGGACCCGATGCGCACCACGGCTGCGGCCCGGCTCTTTCAGCCGCGCCGACGTCTGAGGCGGGAACGGTGGAAGGGCGGGGAGGGGCCGGCCCCGCGCAGCGGCTCCGCCCGGCGGCCCGACGGACGGAGTCCGGCGCAGCGCGGCGAAGCCGGGGAGGCCGCCCACGGCCGAGCCGTGCGAGCGGCGCATAAAGAAGGGAAGGGCCGCCCACGGCCGAGCCGTGCGAGCGGCGCGTGAAGAAGGGGCAACGCAAACGCCGGTGGGGTTGGGCTCGTTCCCCCCGAGCCCTGCCCCACCGGCGATTCGCGATTCCGGGTCCCCCCGGACCCCGCTCGCTCCGCGGCCCCGTGTCCGCGGTGCGGGCGGCGTCCGCCCGATGCCCCCAGTCTGCTGTCCGCGCGGCCGGGGGCCATCCGTACGCGTACTCATCTGTGCGACTAGGTACGGATACTCAGTTCTACGCCGCCCCCACCCCCGGAGGGCACCGCCGACCGGGGGGTCACCGGCTCCCGCTCACCCGCCCCCGCAGCAGCAGCGACAACGCCGAGTGGACGTCGTCCAGCGACCGCTCGCTCTGGAAGGCCTGCCAGTCCAGCGCGGCGACCAGCACCATCCCCACCATCGCCGCCGCCGTCAGCTGCACATCGATCTCGGGGCTCAGTTCCCCCCGCTCGACGCCCTCCCGCAGCACCGTCTCCACCACCGCGACCGCCTCCTGCCGCACCACCATCAGGGTGGACTGCCAGGCCCGGTTGGTGCGCCACAGCTCGGCCACGTACAGCTGCGTGAAGGCCGGGTAGCGGTCGATGAAGACCAGCCCCGCCCGGATCATGGCGTCGAGCGCCTCGACCCGCGTCCCGCCCCGCTCCTCGGTCTCCCGCGCGGCGTCCCGCAGCGAGGCGGTCAGCAGACCGACCCCGTGCCGCAGCAGCTCCTCGAAGAGGTCGGTCTTGCTCGCGAAGTTGTAGTAGACGGTGCCCTTGGCGACGCCGGCCCGCTCGGCGATCTCATCGACCGTGGTCGCGGAGAAACCCTGCTCGGCGATGAGGGTGACGGCGGCTTCGTAGAGCTTCTGCCGGGTGGCCTGGCGGCGTGCGCCGCCCGTGCCCGTACCGGTGCTGCTGCTTTCCATGGCGCTGATTCTCACAGGTCAACGCCCCTCACAGGCTCAGTTCGGGGTGCAGCCGGTCCATCGTCCAGACCTGCTTGCCGCGGGCGGCGAGCGCGGTGAGGGCCAGGGCGCCCACGGTGAAGGCGGCCAGCACCCCGCAGCCCTGCCACACCGGGGTGAGGTCGCCGCCGGTGATGAGCCGGCGCAGGCCCTCGACGATGTACGACATCGGCAGGTAGGGGTGGATGGCGTTGAAGAAGCCCGGACTGGTCTGGACGGGGTACGTACCGCCCGCCGAGGTCAGCTGGAGCATCAGGAGGGCCAGTACCAGGATCCGCCCGGCCGCGCCGAACTTGGCGTTGAGCCACTGCACGATGGCCGCGAAGCAGCAGGTGACCAGGAACAGGAAGCCGAGGGTGAGGGCCGGCCGGGCCATCTCCAGGCCGAGGCCCCAGTGGAGTACGGACATCAGCGCGCCCACTTGTGCCACGCCGAGGGCCGCCACCGGCAGCCAGCCCGACAGCGCGACCCGCCAGGGCGAGGCGCCGGCGGCGAGGGCCCGCTTGTTCAGCGGCGCGATCAGCATGTAGGCGACCATCGCGCCGACCCACAGCGAGAGCGGGATGAAGTACGGGGCGAAGCCGGTGCCGTAGTTGGGCGCCTTGTGCAGGGCCTGGTTGGCGAGCTTGACCGGGTCGGCCATGACCTGGGTGCGGGCGTCGCGCTGCTGCTGGTCGTAGTCGGGGATCTTGCCGACGCCGTCGTGCAGGCCGCCCGCGAGGTCGCCGCTGCCGTCGACCAGCTTGAAGATGCCGCCGTTGAGGGTGCGCGCGCCGTCGCCGAGCTTGCCGACGCCCTCACTGAGGGCCCCGGAGCCGCCCGCGGCGGTGCCGATGCCGGAGTGCAGCTGGACCATGCCGTCGGCGGCCTTGTGGGCGCCGGTGTTGAGGGCGTTGACCTTGGCGACGGCCGATTCGAGGTCCGCGGAGAGGCCGGGGGCCTTGACGGCGAGCTCGCGGGCCGTGGTCTCCAGGTCGCTCAGCTGGCCGCGCAGCTTGTCGACGTCGCCGTTCGAGTTCCCGACGAGGGTGTTGACGTCGGCGGAGAGCAGCGCGGCCTCGGCGGCGGTGTCCCTGGCCTTCTTCGCCGCGGCGCACAGGCCCGGCGGGAGCGGCTGGCCGGAGGCGGGGCTGACGCAGTACTTCGTGTACAGGCCGTCGGAATCGGCGGCGGCCCGCTTGTTGAGGGCAGCCAGCACCGGGGCCTTCTCGACGAGCTTGCCGAGGTGGTTGTTGACCACCTTCGCGGTGTCGGCGACGAGTTTGGCGCTGTCCGCGAGGTTCTTGGGGTCCTTGACGAAGGGGCGGGCCTTGTCGGCGGCGCCGTTGACCTTGTCGGCAAGGGTCTGGGTGCCGGAGGCGAGCTCCTTGGTGCCGTCCTCCAGCTGGCCGGCGGCGGAGTTGAGCTTCTTCAGCCCGCCGGTGAGTTCGCCCGTCTTCTCCTTGGCCGTGTCCAGGCCGTCGGCGAGGTCCTTCGCGCCCTGCTGGGCCTTGCCCGCGCCGTCCTTGAGCTTGTCGGCGCCGTCGGCGGCCTCGGCGGTCTTGTCGTGCAGGTCGGAGAAGGAGACGAAGATCTTGTCCAGGAAGCCGCGGGAGGCGTTGGCGGTCGCCGCCGAGCGGACCTCGGCGAAGACGGTCCGGGAGATCGAGCCGACGATGTAGTTGTTGGCGTCGTTCGTGCGGACCTGGAGGGCGCTGGTGGTGGGGTCGGAGCCGCCGCTGGAGGCGATCTTCGCGCTGAAGTCGGCGGGCATGGTGAGGGAGAGGTAGTAGGTGCCGTCCTCCAGGCCCTTGGCCGCGTCGGCGGCGCTGACCTCGTGCCACTCGAAGGTCTTGCTGGCGTGCAGCTTCTTGGTGATCTCCCCGCCGGCGTCGAGGCGCTTGCCGTCCGCGGTGGTGCCCTGGTCGGCGTTGACGAGGGCGACGGGCACCTTGTCGAGACGGCCGTACGGGTCCCAGAACGACCAGAGGTACAGGGCTCCGTAGAGCAGCGGCAGGAGGAGCAGCGCGACGAGAG
The DNA here is from genome assembly GCF_055584685.1 of Streptomyces sp. NPDC102258. Taxonomy (NCBI): domain Bacteria; kingdom Bacillati; phylum Actinomycetota; class Actinomycetes; order Kitasatosporales; family Streptomycetaceae; genus Streptomyces; species Streptomyces sp. NPDC102258. Next base: position 255,698 of record NZ_JBVJLO010000010.1, on the reverse strand, counting down.
CGGCCCGGGGGAGCTTGCCCCGCCCGAACCGCTTCAGCTCAAGCGCGGCCAGTTTCGGCGAGCGCATCGTCCGCCCCCTTCGGGTCTTCGTCGTCGTCGTGGGTGGTGGCGGCAGTGGTGGCGGCCCCGCCGTCCTCGGGCCGGTCCGCGACGCCGTCCGTGTCGCCGTCCGTGTCGTTGTCCGGGGCCGGCCGGCCCCAGGTGATCTTCGGAGTGGTGCCGGGGACGACGGCCGTCGGGGGGGCGGGCTCGGCAGCGGGGGCGGTTTCGGCTTCGGCTTCGGCTTCGGCTTCGGCTTCGGCTTCGGCTTCGGCCGGTGCGGCGGCGGCGCCCGTGCGGATCACCAGCACGCCCTCCGGGGCCTCGCTGCACACCGCGAGGACGGTGGTGCCCCGGTCGGCGATCGAGCGCAGCAGCGCCCACGCCTCGGCCCGTTCGGCGTCCGAGAGCTTGAGGTCGAGGTCGTCCACGGCCAGCAGGCGGGGGCTGCCGAGCAGCGCCAGCGCCAGGGAGAGCCGTACGACTTCCAGCCGGTCCAGGTCGCGCACCGCGGTCCGGCTCCCCTTGGGCAGGGTCGCCGGGTCCAGTCCGGCGGCGGCCAGAGCGGCGTCCACGCGGGCCGCCGCCCGGGCGCGGCGCTCGCCGCGCGGGCGCAGCAGGGCGCGCACCGGGCCGTCGTAGCGGCGCTGGAGCAGGGCGCCCTCGCGCAGGTGCTCGGCGACGGTCAGGGCGGGGTCGAGGTCGTTGACGCCGGGGACCGGGCCGAGGGCGGCGATGCGGCGGACCGCCGCCATCTTCTTCGGCAGCCGGTGCCGGCTGATCTCGGCCTGGCCCTCGGTGGACTTCATCCGCCCGGTGAGCGCCAGGAGCAGGCAGGTCCGGCCGCTGCCGGACGGTCCTTCGAGCGCCACGAGCGATCCGGGCTCCGCGTCGATGTCCACGCCGCGGAAGGCCCAGCCGCGCGGGCCCTTGAGTCCGAAGCCGGCGGCCTTGACGGCCGCGCCGTGCGGGCTGTCCACGCCTTCCCCCCTTCGTTTGCACCTCTTTTGAACTGACCGGTCAGTTCAAAAACTTAGCAGGTCCGGCGCCAAACCCCCCACACGGGACCGGTCTTGAGGGCGAAAGCGCAGGTCAGCGCGATTGTCAGTGGGCCCGTTCACGATGGATGTACGCACCCGCGTACCCGCAACACCGCCGAGCACCACGCATCGACAGGAGGTTCGTCATGGCCACACCGTCCCCGTCCCCTGTCCACCCCGTCCCGCGCAGGTCGGCCGCACCACCGGCCGCCCTGGACCTGCTCGCCAAGGCCCGCGGCGGCCTGGCCGAGGCGGCGCAACTGCCCCGGCCCCACGAGCGGTACGCCACCGCCCACCTGGCCGCGCTGCGCGCCGCCGCGGCCGTGCTGGCCGCGCGCGGCCGGCCCGAGCCGGCCCGCCCGAGGCGGCGGCCCCGGATCCGCAGCGCGTGGGAGGTCCTCCCGGAGACAGCTCCGGAACTGACCGAGTGGAGCGCCCTGTTCGCCTCGGGCGCGGCCCGCCGGGCCCGGGCGGAGGCGGGCATAGCGGATGCGGCGAGCGGCCGGGACGCGGACGACCTCGTACGGGAGGTGGGGATGTTCCTGCGCCTGGTGGAGCGGATGCTGGCGCTCCAGCCCCCGGCCCAGCCCCTCCCCCAGCCGCGGCCGGAGCGTCCCCAGGCGGGATGACCTGCCCGGTCGGCCGAGGCAATAGGGTGGGGCACGCACCGCTCCCCCACCCTTACGCGCCGAGGAGTCATCAGCCGTGTCGGACACTTCCCGCCCCCGTGCCTCCCTCCGCACCGCCGTGGTGTGGGAGGTCCTCAAGGAGGCCCTCGACCGCCGGGCGAAGGCGACCGGGCGGGACGTCCTGGACGTGCTGGACACCGGCGGCGGCACCGGCAAGTTCGCCGTGCCGGTGGCCCGCCTCGGCCACCGGGTGACCGTGGTCGACCCCAGCCCGAACGCGCTGTTCGGGCTGGAGCGCCGGGTCGCCGAAGCCGGGGTGGCCGACCTGGTCCGCGGGGTCCAGGGCGACGCCCAGGGCCTGCTGGACGTGGTCCAGCGGGAGGCGTACGACGTGGTGGTCTGCCACGGCGTGCTGGAGTACGTGGACGACCCGGCCGAGGGCGTGGCCAACGCCGTCGCCGCGCTGCGCCCCGGCGGCGTCCTCAGCCTGCTCGGCGCCGGCCTCGGCGGGGCGGTCCTCGCCCGGGCCCTGGCCGGCCACTTCACCGAGGCCCGCACCGCGCTCGGCGACCCGGCCGGCCGCTGGGGCTCCGGCGACCCGGTGCCGCGCCGCTTCACCGCAGAGCAGCTGAGCGAGCTGGTCGGCGGAGCCGGCCTGGAGGTCGGCGCCGTCCACGGCGTGCGGATCTTCGCCGACCTGGTGCCCGGCGTCCTGGTCGACACCGAGCCCGGCGCGGTGGAGGCACTGCTGCGACTGGAGGAGGCCGCAGCCGAGCTGCCCGCCTTCCACGCGGTCGCCACGCAACTGCACGTCCTCGGCCAGAAGCCCGCCTGATCTGCGGCCTTGCCCGAACGGGCTCTCCCGCTTCGCCCTCCGAACCGGCCCTCGGCCACGTATGATCGGAAGCACCTGTCGGCATGCCGGAGAGCTCAGTGGGGAATAAGCGCCTCAGTGACCGCGCTGGCGACGGTACGTTTCACGCATTGCTCCATGTTTTCTTGGCTCAGCGGTTGCAGAATGTGGCGTAGAGGGCGGGTATTCACGGGGGCGATTCCCCGCCTATCCTGAAGGGGACCCCTGGTCGCTACCCCCCGCGACCGACGGATGAGGAGGACTCCCGTGCCGCTCTCGGAGCACGAGCAGCGAATGCTCGAGCAGATGGAGCGAGCGCTGTACGCCGAAGACCCCAAGTTCGCGACAGCGCTTGAGGGCAGTGGACTGCGCACGTACACCCGGCGACGGGTCTACCAGGCAGTCGCAGGCATTGTGGTGGGTATCGCGCTCCTCATGACCGGTGTGATCTGGCAGGAAGTGCTCTGGATCAGTGTGGTGGGATTCCTCGTCATGCTGGCCTGTACGGTCCTCGTCGTCACCGGTTGGCGCAAGGCACCCAAGCCCGGCGAGCAGCCCGTCTCCGGAAGTGCAGTCGGTTCGGCCCGTGGCGGCCACAACCGTCAGCGCCGGTCGATGATGACCCGTATCGAGGAACGGTGGCAGCGCCGCCGTGACGAACAGGGGCAGTAGCCCCCGTACCCGTTCCACCCAGTCCTTCGCCGAGGGGACCGCCGCCTGCGGGCCGCGGTCCCCTCGGCGTTCCCCCGACGTCCGTACCGGGCGGGCGGCGCCGCGTGCGGCATGATGGCCGGGTGAGTGTGCTCCCCCTGGTCTTCACCAGCGGCTGGGCCAGCGGGATCAACGCGTACGCCGTGGTCCTCCTGCTCGGCATCTTCGGCGCCACCGGCCTGACCGACGAGGTCCCGGCCTCGCTCCAGCGCACCGACGTCCTGATCGTGGCGGGCGTGCTCTTCCTCTGCGAGGCGGGCGCCGACAAGATCCCGTACGTGGACTCCCTCTGGGACTCCGTCCACACCGTGATCCGGCCGGTCGCGGGCGCCGTCGTGGGCGCCCTGCTGGCCGGGCAGAGCGGCTCCCTGTCCGACCTCGCCGCCGGCGCCGTGGGTGGCTCCACCGCCCTGGCCAGCCATTTCGTCAAGGCCGGCACCCGGATGGCGATCAACACCTCACCGGAGCCGCTCAGCAACATCGTGGTCAGCACGGCCGAGGACCTCGGCGTGGCCGGTCTCGTCACCTTCGCCATGTTCAACCCGCAGGCCGCCGCGGTCATCGCGGCCGTCCTGCTGGCCACCGGCCTGGCCATGGTGGCCTTCCTCTGGAGCCGGATCCGCCGCTTCCGCCGCCGCCGGGCCCAGCGCCGCGAGGAGAAGCACCTGGCCGCCGGAGTCCGCGACGGTACCGGGGCACCACCGGGCTGACGCCCTGACCTCGCTCGATAGGCTCAGCCGCATGGCGAGAATTGCGGTGATCGGCGCCGGCATGGGCGCGATGGCGACGGCGGCCCGGCTGGCGGTCGCGGGACACCAGGTGACGGTGTACGAGCGGGGGGCCTCCTACGGCGGGGCGGTCGGCCGCTTCGCCCGCGACGGCTTCACCTTCGACACCGGCCCCGGGCTGCTGCACCTGCCCGCCGTCTACCGCGACCTGTTCGTGAAGACCGGCAAGCGCCCGCTGGAGGACCTGGTCGGCATGGTCCAGCTGGACCCGGCCGTCCGGCACGTCCTCGCCGACACCTCCGTCACCCTCCCGGGCGCCTCGCGCGGCGGCGTCGCGGCCGCCCTCGACGAGGCCTTCGGCAAGGGCGCGGGCGAGCGCTGGAACGCCGTCCTGGGCCGCGCCCGCGACACCTGGGACGCCACCCGCCGCCCGCTGCTGGAGGAGCCGCTGCGCCCCGACTGGCAGGTGCTGGGCCGCGACCCCTATCCGGCGCTGCGCGGGAGCGGCCTGCTGCGCCGCCGCACCCCCTCGCTGGCCGAGGTGGCCGCGCGCGAGCTGGGCGGCCCGCTCGGGGAGCTGCTGGCCGGACGGGTACGGGCGTACGGGCTGGACCCGGACGCCGCGCCCGCCTCCGCCGCCGCGCTGCCCTACATGGAGCAGACCTTCGGCAGCTGGTACGTCCTGGGCGGCATGCGCGAGCTGGCCACCGCCCTCTACGAGCGCTGCCTGGAGCGGAAGGTCACCTTCGCCTTCGACACGCCCGTACGTGAGGTCCTGGCGCGGGGTGGCCGGGCGGCCGGGGTGCTGCTGGGCGACGGCACCGAGGCGACGGCCGACTCCGTGGTCTGCGGGATGGACCCGCGGCGGCTCCCGGCCGGGTCGGTGTCCTGGCCGCACGGCGGCGCGCCCGCCCGCGGCGACGGGGTGCCCGGCCGGCTGACCCTGCTGCTGGCCCTGCGCGGGGCCCGGCCGGACGGCACCGTGCACCGCACGCTGGTGCACTCCCCCGGGCTCGACGTCACCGTCCTGCGCCCGGACGACCCGGCCACCCGGCCCGACGCCGACCACGAGGCGGTCACGGTGACCGCCGTGTGCGGCCCCGCGGGCGGGGCCCCGGTGCCGGACCCCGAGGAGCTGCTGGACCTCGCCGCCCGGGCCGTACCGCGGTTGCGGGAGCGGCTGCTGTGGCTGGAGGTGCGTACGCCGTCGGACGTGGAGGCGGCGACGGGCGCGCTCGGCGGCTCGGTGCCCCCGCCCGCCCTGGCCGGGGACGGCGGCCGGCTGCTGTACCCCGCCAACGCGACGGCCCTGCCCGGGCTGTACCTGGCGGGCGGCTGGGCGCACCCCGGCGGCGGGCTCGCGCACGCCGGGATGACCGGGGCCCTGGTGGCCGGGCTGATCGTGGAGGGGGAGGGCTTCCGGGGCTCGCGGTGAGCCGGGGCCCCGGGCCCGGACGCCGTCAGTAGCGGTACTGCTCGTACTCGCCGGCGCCGTTCCCGTTGCCGCCGCCGTTCGCGTCGCCCTGGTACGGGTACCCCTGCGGCGGCTGCTGGCGGCCGTCCTGCTCCGGGTACCCGGCCGGGGCGTCGGTGGCCCGCTGCTGCGGGACCCACACTCCGCCGGGCGGGGTGTCGGTGGAGTACTGCTGCGCGGCGGGGTCGGCGTAGGACGGGTAGGCGGTGTACGCCGTGTAGTCGGGGTAGTCGCCGGGGGCGGCCGGGGTGAGCCCGCCGCCGGTGCCGATGTACGGGTCCGAGTAGGCGGCGTAGACCTGCTGTTCGCCGCCGGCCGGGTAGCCGGTGTAGTCGTAACCGCCCTGGCCCTGCTGGGGGTCGTAGGAGGCGGCGTACTGGTGGGCGTCCTGCTCGGCCGTGGTGAAGGGCGAGGCGAAGGCGGCGGTGGCGTCGGGCTGCCCGGAGGCGAAACCCTGTATCCCGTACGAGCCCGTCTCCTCGGGCACCGGCCGCGGGGTGAACACGTCGTCGGAGTCGTCATGGCGCTCCGGGCTCCGCGCGTCCGCGCCCGGGGCCCCGTACTCCACCCCGGTGACCTCCAGGGCGGGTTCGCGGCGCGGCGCGGGGCCGCCCCGCCGGCGCCGGCTCCGCGTCTGGCGGACGGGTTCGCCGCCGCGGCGCAGGGCCCAGCCGGCCACGAAGCCCTTGCGGAAGGAGAGCGTCACGAGGGTCTGGCCGACGGCGAAGGCGGTCGCGCCCACGGCGATCACGACGACCGACGGCAGCACCACCCCCGCTACGACGCCGGCGAACCCGGCGAAGGCGAGCAGGCGCCAGCGCAGCCGGGCCTTGTACTGCATCAGGACCTCGGCAAGCAGCCACAACGCGACGATGCCGAACGCGATGTAGAGGACCGTCATTCCCATGCAAGGCCCCTCTCGGTACGGCCGCCGGCGCGGGAACGGGAGACGGCCGATCAGGCCCGCTGGTGCAGGCCCAGGTTCTCGTAGATCTCAAGGGTCGCCGTGGAGTTGTTCAGCGTGATGAAGTGCAGCCCCGGGACACCCTCGGACAGCAGCCGCGCGCAGAACTCCGTGGCGAACTCGATGCCCATGGAGCGTACAGCGGCCGGATCGTCCTTGACGGCGAGCATGCGCTCTTTCACGTCCGCGGGGAAGACGGCGGTGCTCAGTTGGGGCAGCCGGTCGAGCTGCTTGATGGCCACAACGGGCATGACCTCGGGGATGATCGGGGTCTCGCAGCCGGCCTTGGCGGCGCTGTCGCGCAGCCGCAGATAATTTTCGGGATCGAAGAACATCTGGGTGATCGCGTAGTCCGCGCCCGCACGGCACTTGTCCACGAAGTGCCGGATGTCCGTGTCCCAGTCCTCCGAACGGGGGTGCATCTCGGGGAAGGCGGCGACGCCCACGCAGAAGTCGCCGGACTCCTTGAGCAGCCGGACGAGGTCGGCGGCGTAGTCCACGCCCTCCGGGTGCTTGACCCAGGGGGCCATCGGGTCGCCCGGCGGGTCACCGCGCAGCGCGAGCATGTTGCGGATGCCGGCGTCCGCGAACTGGCCGATCACGTGGCGCAGCTCGGCGACGGAGTGGTCGACGGCGGTGAGGTGCGCGACGGGGGTCAGGGTGGTGTCGGCGGCGATCTGCTGGGTGGCGCGGACGGTGCCGCCGCGGGTGGAGCCGCCGGCTCCGTAGGTGACCGAGACGAAGCTCGGGGAGACGGCCTCGATCCGGCGCAGGGCGTTCCAGAGGTTGCGCTCGCCCTTCTCGGTCTTGGGGGCCCAGAACTCGAAGGAGTACGAGCGCCCGGACGCGAGGAGGTCGCGGACCGTGTGCGCACGGTCCGACCAGGTGGAAGCGGTACCAAAGGCCATACCCGCAGGTTAGACGGGCGGTCCCGCACGCCGAAGCGCTGTCCATCAATTGGACATGTTTTTGGACACTAGGCCAGGCGGGCGCGGATCCGCTTGGAGAGTTCGTGGGCGGCCGCGTAGGGGTCGGCGGCCTCGGTGAGGGCGCGGACGACGACCACGCGGGTGGCTCCGGCGTCGAGCACCTCGTCCAGGTTTGTGCGGTCGATGCCGCCGATGGCGAACCAGGGGCGGGTCTGCTCCAGGGAGGCGGCGTAGCGCACGAGGTCCAGGCCGGGGGCGTGGCGGCCGGGCTTGGTGGGGGTGGGCCAGCAGGGGCCGGTGCAGAAGTAGTCCACGCCGGGTTCGGCGACGGCGGCGGCGACCTCGGCCTCGGCGTGGCAGGAACGGCCGATGAGGACCCCCTCGCCGAGGATGGCGCGGGCGGCGGGGACGGGGATGTCGCCCTGGCCGAGGTGGAGGACGTCGGAGCCGATGGCGTGCGCGACGTCGGCGCGGTCGTTGACGGCGAGGAGCCTGCCGTGGCGGCGGGCGGCCTCGGCGAAGACCTGGAGGTGGTCGAGTTCCTCGCCGGCCTCCATGCCCTTGTCGCGGAGCTGGACGATGTCGACGCCGCCGGAGAGGACGGCGTCGAGGAACGCGGGGAGGTCGCCCTGGCGCTTGCGGGCGTCCGTGCACAGGTAGAGCCGGGCGTCGGACAGCTGCTGCATGGGTGTTCCCCCCGTGATGGTGGCGTACGGGCCGGGGCGGGCCCGTACGCCGGTGGATCAGCCGGTCAGAGGGCGAGCGCCTGGGCGCGTCGCTTCACCTCCGTGCCGCGATTCTCGCTCAGCGCCTGCGCGGGGGTGCCGGGCAGGGTCGGGTCCGGGGTGAACATCCACTCCAGGATCTCCTCGTCGGAGAAGCCGTCGTCGCGCAGCACGGTCAGCAGGCCGACCAGGCCCTTGACGATCTTGTCCCCGTCGATGAAGGGAGCGGGTACCTGGAGGGAACGGTTCTGGCCGCGGCGCACGGCGAGCAGCTGACCTTCCTTGACCAGCTGGCGGACCCGGGTCACTTCGATGTCGAGCATCTCCGCGATGTCGGGGAGGTGCAGCCAGGCGGGAACAAGGGCGTCGATCTTTGCGTCAATCTCGGTCACGGGTACAAGCCTGCCATCTCCCACTGACCGCCGGTACCCGAGCGGCCCCGTCCGGGGCCGGCGGCCCCCGGCATCAGGCCGTGGCCGACTTCAGCGGGACGGCCGGATCGGCGGCCCTGGCCGGATCGAGGGGGACGCCCGATTCGATCAGCCGGCGCCCCTGCGCCAGGTCGCGGGGGCGGCCCACGGCCAGGACCGCGACGAGGGCGCCGTCGCGCAGCCAGCACACCGACCAGGCCGCCTCGTCCGGGTCGCCGCGCCACAGCAGCGTGTCGGCGCCGCCGTGGTGGCCGGCGTACTGGACGAAGCGGCCGAACTGCTCGGACCAGAAGTAGGGCACGGGGTCGTATGCCTGTACGGGCTCCCCGGCGAGGATGTTCGCCGCGACGGCCCGGGGGCCCTGGAGGGCGTTGTCCCAGTGGTGGACCAGCAGGCGGGCGCCGTAGCGGGCCGAGGGGAAGGAGGCGCAGTCGCCGACGGCGTACACCCCGGGCAGGGAGGTGCGCAGGTGGGCGTCGGCGGTGATCGAGCCGTCGGGGCCGCGTTCGACACCGGAGCCGTCGAGCCAGCCGGTGGCGGGGCGGGCGCCGATGCCGACGACCACCGCCCCGGCGGGCAGCTCCCGGCCGTCGGCGAGCCGGACCAGGCCCTCCTCGACGGCGGCCACCCGGGCGCCGGTGATCAGGGTGGCGCCGGATTCGGCGTACCACCGGGCCATCGGGGCGGCCACCTCGGCGGGCAGGGCCCCGGCCAGGACCCGGTCGGCCGCCTCCACGACGGTGACGGCGCGGCCGGCCTCGCGGGCCGCGGTGGCGAACTCGGCGCCGATCCAGCCCGCGCCGACGACGACGAGGTCGTGCGGGGCCGCCAGGACGGGGCGCAGCCGGACGGCGTCGTCCAGGGTGCGCAGCAGGTGCACGCCCGGGACGCCCTCGGCCCCGGGCAGGGTCAGCGGTTCGGCGCCGGTGGCCAGCACGAGGACCTCGTAGGAGAGGGGGCCGGCCGGGGTGTCCAGCTCGCGCGCGGCGGCCCGTACGCCGGTGACCTCGACGCCGAGGCGCAGGTCGATGCGCAGGTCCTCGAAGTCCACGTCGAAGGCGACGTCGAAGGCGGAGTCCTCGGCCTTGCCGAGCAGCACCGCCTTGGACAGCGGGGGCCGGTCGTAGGGCTGGTGGGGTTCGGCGCCCAGGAGGGTCACGGGGCCGGTGTAGCCCTGTTCCCGCAGGGCCACCGCGGTCTGCACCCCGGCCATTCCGGCGCCGACGATCACGACACCGGGCTTCGTCTGCTGCGTCTGCTCGCTCACGCGCCCAGCCTAATGAACTGACGGTCTGTCAGGAACGGCGGGAGCGCCACGAGGGCACCACGGGGGCGTGGCGCCCGGGGAGGCAGCCTTACCCGCCACCCCCGCCGGGGTTAGTCTGGCCACCGTACCTATCGCGGGAGTCCGGGCGCACCGGGCTGAGAGGGAGGCTGGCCGGCCTCCGACCGTACGAACCTGATCCGGGTCATGCCGGCGAAGGGAGGGGCTGGACGCCCATGCACTCATCCGGAACATCCGGGACGTCCCGGACGGGAAGCGACGTCCTCGTCATCGGGGGCGGCATCATCGGCCTGGTCACGGCCTGGCGGGCGGCCGGACGCGGACTGCGCGTCACCCTGGCCGACCCCGATCCCGGCGGGGGCGCCGCCCGCGTCGCGGCCGGCATGCTCGCCGCCGTCACCGAACTGCACTACGGCGAGGAGACGCTGCTCGGGCTCAACGTCGATTCCGCCGCGCGCTACCCGCGCTTCGCCGCCGAACTGGCCGACGCCAGCGGCGGCATGGACATCGGCTACCGGGCCTGCGGCACCCTCGCCGTCGCCCTCGACGCCGACGACCGCCTCCACCTGCGCGAACTGCACGCCCTCCAGCGCCGCTGCGGCCTGGACGCGCAGTGGCTGACCGGCCGCGAGTGCCGCCGCCTGGAGCCGATGCTGGCCCCGGGCGTACGCGGCGGGCTGCGCGTCGACGGCGACCACCAGGTGGACCCCCGCCGGCTCGCCGCCGCGCTGCTCACCGCCTGCGCCCGGGCCGGGGTCACCGTGCACCGGGCGGCGGCGGCCCGGCTGCTGACCGGGGCCGGGCGCGCGCTGGGCGCCGTACTGGAGGACGGTACGGAGCTGCGCGCCGACCAGACGGTCCTCGCGGCCGGCTCGCTCAGCGGCCGGCTGGCCGGGGTGCCGCCCGAGGTGGCGGTGCCGGTGCGGCCCGTGAAGGGGCAGGTGCTGCGGCTGTCGGTACCGGCCGCCTACGCGCCGTTCCTGTCCCGGACCGTACGGGCCGTCGTGCGCGGCAGCCACGTCTACCTGGTGCCGCGCGAGAACGGCGAGCTGGTGGTCGGGGCCACCAGCGAGGAACTCGGCTGGGACACCACCGTCACCGCGGGCGGGGTGTACGAGCTGCTGCGCGACGCCCACGACCTGGTGCCCGGCATCACCGAACTGCCGCTGGTCGAGACCCGGGCCGGACTGCGCCCCGGCTCCCCCGACAACGCGCCCCTGCTGGGCCCGACCGAGCTGCCCGGCCTGCACCTGGCCACCGGCCACTACCGCAACGGGGTGCTGCTGACCCCCGTCACCGGCGACGTGATGGCGGAACTGCTGGCCACCGGCACCGTGCCGGAGGCCGCCCGCCCCTTCACCCCGCGCCGCTTCTCCCCCACGCGTCAGGAGTCCTACGCATGAGCATCTCCGTCAACGGCGAGCCGCGCGAGGTCGCGGCCGGCACCACCCTCGACGCCGTGGTCGCCACCCTGACCGCCGCCCCCTCCGGCGTGGCCGCCGCCCTCAACGAGACCGTCGTCCCGCGGGGACGCTGGCCGCACACCCCGGTGGGCGACGGCGACCGGGTCGAGATCCTCACCGCGGTACAGGGGGGCTGACGGCCATGGCGGACGACCTCTTCACCCTCGGCGGCCGGACCTTCACCTCCCGCCTGATCATGGGCACGGGCGGGGCCCCGAGCCTGGACGTGCTGGAACGCGCCCTCCTCGCCTCCGGCACCGAGCTGACCACCGTGGCCATGCGCCGCCTGGACCCGACGGTGCAGGGCTCGGTCCTCTCCGTCCTGGACCGGCTCGGCATCGCCGTCCTGCCGAACACGGCGGGCTGCTTCACCGCGGGCGAGGCCGTGCTCACGGCCCGCCTGGCGCGCGAGGCGCTCGGCACCGACTGGATCAAGCTGGAGGTCGTCGCCGACGAGCGCACGCTCCTGCCGGACGGAGTCGAGCTGCTCGACGCCGCCGAGACGCTGGTCGACGAAGGCTTCACGGTCCTGCCGTACACCAACGACGACCCGGTGCTGGCGCGGAAGCTGGAGGACGTGGGCTGCGCGGCGATCATGCCGCTCGGCTCCCCCATCGGCTCCGGGCTCGGCATCCGCAACCCGCACAACTTCGAGCTGATCACGGAGCGGGCCGGGGTCCCGGTCATCCTGGACGCCGGGGCCGGCACGGCGTCGGACGCCGCCCTCGCGATGGAACTCGGCTGCGCGGCGGTGATGCTCGCCTCGGCGGTGACCCGGGCCCAGGCCCCCGTCCTGATGGCGGCGGCCATGCGGGACGCCGTCACGGCGGGCCGCCTGGCCCACCGCGCCGGCCGCATCCCCCCACGCCGCTTCGCCGCCCCCTCCTCCCCCACCACGGGCCGCGCCACCCTGGACCCGGAACGCCCGGCGTTCTGAGGGCGCGGGGACCGGCAAGCCGCCTCCGGGAGGTACTGGGGGCTACGAAACAGCGCCCAGGCCGATCCGTCGGCGGCCGTCAACGAGGGAGGAAGGTCTGTCGCCAGGCCAGGGACGACATGCTCAGTGCCGCCTCGGCCAGGGCCTTGGCCGAGGTGGTCTTCAGGGCGCTGAGGCTGGAGTCGATCCAGTTCTGCACGTTCACGTTGCCCTGTTCGCGGTACTCGACGGCCTGGATCAGGCATTCGAGCTTGTCGGCGTCGTGGGCGATGACCACCTCGGGATCGGTGCCGTTCTCGTAGTCCGCCACGACGGCCTGGATGCCGGCCGCGACGGCCGGGTGGGCGGTCGCGAGCTGATCGGCGGTGATCTCCTCGTTCGAAGCGGCCTTGAGGTAGCGGCGGCCGATGTGCGGGATGTCGCCGATGCGGGTTTCCTGGGTGTCGTGCATGACGCACATGAGCGTGACCCTGGCGGCGTCGGCGCCCTCCATCATCGCGAGCACGGCCCCGATGGCGGCGACGCGAAAGCTGTGCTCGGCGATGCTCTCCGGATCCCTGACCCCGGTGTGCCACCACCCCGACCGACGCTCGCGCTTCAGCACGCCGAGCTCGAACAGGAACCCCGCGGTGCCCTGGGCGTGGGTTGTCTCGTCTGCCATGGGGTCAGCCCTTCAACGTGCCGACGAGCTGGGCGCGTTCGTGGAGGTCGCGGACCGCGCGGACCGTGTGGTGGGGGCGGAGGCGGAGGTTCATCAGCTCGAAGTGTTCGTCGCCGCGCGCCGAGGACAGCACCTCGTACTCGTCCAGGAACCGGCCCCAGGATTCGCACGCGGCTTCCACGTGGCCGATCGACAGCTGCCGCTGGGCGAGGAGTCCGTAGGCGTGGAGACGGCCCTGCCGTTCGTTCGCCGGTTGCACCCGGATGGATTCCCGGAGCGTCCGGACCGAGCCCGGTACGTCCTTCGTCTCGTTCTGGACGTGCGCCACGTGGAAGAGGTACGCGGTCCGGTCGTACCCGCCCACCGACTCCCTCCGGTCGTCGGCCCGGGCGAGCGCCTCTTCGGCCTCGCGCAGCCGGGTGAAGGCCTGGCGCTTGTCTCCCACCATCGCCGCGCCGTGAGCCTGCTGCCCGCGCAGGAACGCGACCAGCCGAGGTCCGGCCACGGGTGCCGCCTCCGCCGCCGAGTCGGCGAGTTCGAGGGCGCGTCGGCCGTAGCCGAGGTTCGAGGCCTGGAGGGACATGCCGCGCAGGGTGCGGCAGTACGTGACGTGGTCGTCCGCCTCCCCGGCGAGCTTGAGCGCGTTGACGTAGTACTCCTGGCCGAGGCGATGCTGCCGCTCGTACATCGCCATCCAGCCGGTGAGGTACACGAGGTCGGAAGCCGCCGCCAGCATGCTCCGGCGTACGGGTGCGGCCGCTTCGGCCTTCAGCCAGGGCCCGACCGTGTTCACGAGGAAGGCGGCCGCCATCGGCCGGGCATGACCTGCGCCGAGCTCGTCGAGGATGTCCGCGATCCGGTCGGTCATCGCCTCCACGGCGGTCACCTGCGCCTGCCCGATCCGCGTCGTCGCCTTGCCCGGCCTTATCGGCTCGGGGGTGTCGGCCCGCGCCAGGCTCGGAAAGAGGGGGATGGCGAGCGCCGCGGAGAAGACTCCTGCGGCGATCACGCCGCGTCGCGTTGGATCCATGTCGGCCCTTCCCAGGTCTACGAGGTCCCGCACGGTGTCCGCCGCTCCGCCCGGCGGCCTGAGGCCGGCCTCGGCGTAGGTCACCGGCCGGGCCAGTTTCCGTTCGAACGCCTCGATGATCAGCGGCCTGACCTGCGGCCGGGGCTGGTGACCCGCCACCCACTGGGAGACGGCGGGCTGGCCGTACTTGAGAGCGATCCCGGCTTCGGCCCCGACCCGGTCGACGATCGAGGCGAACTGGCTTCTTGACCATCCAGCCTGCTCAAGAAGCGTCGACAGGCCGGTATTCGCGGTGCGTGAGCGTTGCGCCATGAGCAGCTCCCGACAGGTGCATGGCTTGCATGCTTCTCCGAGCCTCCAACGGTACTCGCGGAGGGTGTGCGCGCGGTTACCTATTCACACCGGCCGCCAGCACCGACTCAGGGAGTACCCATGACCAGCCGGATCATCCACAGCTGTGCCCACGGCGTGCTCGAACTCGACACGGCGCACGATCCGTGGCCCGCGCCCAAGGCTCCTCCCGCTCCGAGCCAGGCCCTCCTTGATCGCGCCCGCACCGGCTGGGAACTCTTCATCGACTCCTTCCAAGAGGCGTCCGATGGCTGAGCAGTACGAGTACGTGCGGCACCGGCTGCTGGGCCGTCGGGTACGGGACATCGCGTCCGGGGTCGAGGGCGAGCTGATGGCCGTGGTCAACGAGAACGTCGCGGGCAGCGGTGCGGAGCGGTGGGTGCGGCTCGCCTACATCCGCGATGCGACCGGTCTCGAATTCACCACCGCCGTCCGCAACATCGTCCCGACCGACTACCTCGACACCCTGGAAGCCTGCCTGGACCAACGACGGCGGCGGGATCAGCGGTTGAGCGGAGACGGCTCGGGCAGCGGTGAGGTGCCCGCTTCTGGCTGTTCTGGCCCCTGACCGTTCCTCCGGGGGGTTCCCGGCAGTCTTCGGCTTTTCGTGGCGGGGTGGTCGGTCAAGGGTGGCCGGAGGCCATCGCGGAGCGACGCGACCGGAGGGAGCGCCCTTGAGGGACCGGTCCGGCGCGGAAGGACGATGGGACTGGCGGGAAGCCCCCAGCCCTCCGCGAGGCGGGCCGGCGGGGTGCGGCTCGCCGGAGCCCCCGGGCAAGGGCCGTCGGCGCTCCTCCCGAGGGGGCGCCCCCACGGCCCCCGGCCGTCCGGCCGTGTCACGGCTGCGCTGCAACCTGGACGCCCCGGACGGGGCCGACGCGTCGGCTCGTAGAATCGGCGGGTGGATACGACCCTGGATGACCCCCTCGTCGGGCGCGTGCTCGACGGCCGCTACCGCATCGACGCCCGCATCGCGGCCGGCGGCATGGCCACGGTCTACCGGGCCGTCGACACCCGCCTCGACCGCGTCCTCGCCCTCAAGGTGATGCACCCCGCGCTCGCCGCCGACGCCGCCTTCGTGGACCGTTTCATCCGCGAGGCCAAGTCCGTGGCCCGCCTCGCGCACACCAACGTGGTCGCCGTCTTCGACCAGGGCACGGACGGCCCGTACACCTACCTCGCGATGGAGTACGTCTCCGGCTGCACCCTGCGCGACGTGCTGCGCGAGCGCGGTGCGCTCCAGCCCCGGGCCGCGCTCGACATCTTCGAGCCGGTGCTCGCGGCCCTCGGCGCCGCCCACCGCGCCGGTTTCGTCCACCGGGACATGAAGCCCGAGAACGTCCTGATCGGCGACGACGGCCGCGTCAAGGTGGCCGATTTCGGCCTGGTCCGTTCCGTGGACGCCGTGACGAACACCACCGGCTCGGTGCTCGGCACCGTCTCCTACCTCGCGCCCGAGCAGATCGAGAACGGGGTCACCGACACCCGCGTCGACGTCTACGCCTGCGGCGTCGTCCTGTACGAGATGCTCACCGGCACCAAGCCGCACACCGGCGGCTCCCCCGCCCAGGTGCTCTACCAGCACCTCAACGAGGACGTCCCGCCCCCCTCGGCGGCCGTCCCCGGGCTCCCCGAGGCCCTCGACGCCCTCGTCGCCAGCGCCACCGCCCGCGACCCCGAGCTGCGTCCGGCCGACGCCGTGGCGCTGCTCGGGCTGGTCCGCGCCGCCCGCGCCGCGCTCGGGGACACCGAGCTGGACGCCGTACCGCCGCAGGCGCGGGCCAGGGACCGGGCGGCCACCGAGGACCGCACCAGCGTGATCCCTCGCCCGCTGGAGAACCCCCACCCCGTGCACCACACCTCGCGCCTGGAGCACCCCCCGGCGCAGGCGACGCAGACGACCCACATGACGCAGACGGCGCACGCATCACACGCGACCCCCGCCCCGCCCGCCGGTCCGCGCCGCCGCGGCCCGGTGCTCGTCATCGCCGCGGTCCTGCTCGCGCTCGGACTCGGCATCGGCGTCTGGTACATCAACTCCGGCCAGTTCACCAAGGTCCCCAACCTCCTCGGCAAGACGGAGGAGCAGGCCCGCTCCCAGCTGTCCGCCGCCGGTCTCGGCGTGAAGGGGGTGGACCGCAAGTTCAGCGACGCCTTCGACCGCGGGACGGTGATGAACACCGATCCCGGCGGCGGCAAGCGGATCCGCGGCAACGGCGCCGTCACCCTCACCGTCTCCCGCGGCCCCGAGGTCATCAGCGTCCCCGACCTCAAGGGCAGGCCGCTGGAGGAGGCCAAAGCGGAGCTGACGCGGACGGGCCTGGCGCCCGGCATCGTCACGCAGGCCTTCAGCCAGGACGTCGCCCAGGGCTCGGTGATCGAGAGCAAGCCCGGGGGCGGCCAGCGGCTGGCCCCCGACACCGCCATCGCGCTCGTCGTCAGCAAGGGCCGCCCGGTGCCCGTCCCGGCCGTCACCGGCAAGCCCGTCGAGCAGGCGCGCGCCGCGCTGGAGGCCGTCGGGCTGAAGGCGGCGACGGCGCAGGAGCAGGTCAACTCCGCCTCGCCCGCCGGTACGGTCGCGAGCCAGTCGCTCGCCGCCGGCGCCCAGGCCGCGGGCGGCGACACGGTCACGCTGACCGTGTCCAAGGGCCCGCGCCAGGTCCAGGTGCCGGACGTGACCGGCCAGGACGCGGACGCGGCCCGCAAGACGCTGGAGGGCCTGGGCTTCAAGGTGAAGGTGGACCGGCCCTTCCTCTCCTTCAGCAACACGGTGGACACCCAGTCGGTGCCGGGCGGCCAGGGCGCCCCCGAGGGCAGCACCGTGACGCTGCGGACGAAGGGACTGTGAGGTGGCACCCGTGATACGCAACCCCGTGGGCGGGCACGTCCCCGTCGCCGGCGGCCTCGCCTCGGTCGGTCTCCCGTACGCCCGCGCGATGGGCGCCGAGGCCCTCCAGGTCTTCGTCGCCAACCCGCGCGGCTGGGCCACCCCGGCCGGCAGCCCGGCCCAGGACGAGCTGTTCCGGGCGGGCTGCGCCGAGGAGTCCCTCCCCGCGTACGTGCACGCCCCGTACCTGATCAACTTCGGCTCGCACACCGAGGCGACCGTGGAGAAGTCAGTGGAGTCCCTGCGCCACTCGCTGCGCCGGGGCCGCGAGATCGGCGCGCTCGGCGTGGTCGTGCACACCGGTTCGGCGACCGGGGGCCGACCGCGCGAGGCGGCGTACGCGCAGGTCAGGCAGTACATGCTGCCCCTGTTGGACGAGCTGGTGCACGAGGACGACCCGTTCCTGCTGCTGGAGTCCACGGCCGGGCAGGGCTCCTCGCTCTGCTCCCGGACCTGGGACTTCGGCCCGTACTTCGAGGCCCTCGACCACCATCCGAAGCTGGGCATCTGCCTGGACACCTGCCACATCTTCGCGGCCGGGCACGACCTGGCCGAGCCGGGCGGCACCAAGCAGACGCTGGACCTGCTGGTGGACACGGTGGGCCCGGGCCGGCTGAAGCTGATCCACGCCAACGACTCCCAGGAGGGCGTCGGCGCCCACAAGGACCGGCACGCGAACATCGGCCAGGGCCACATCGGCCGGGAGGCCTTCGCGGAGCTGTGCGCGCACCCCGAGACGGAGGGCGTGCCGCTGATCATCGAGACCCCGGGCGGCAAGGAGGGGCACGCGGCGGACGTGGCCCTGCTGAAGGAGCTGCGCGGCGCCCACTGATCCGCAGGTTCCTTGAGGAATACCCCTGGGGGGTATACGGTTCTGTCTCTCGGCAGGACCGTACACCCGGCTTTTCCCTCAGGGGGTCGTCATGGACCAGGACCAGGCACACGCCCACGACCACGAGCACGCCCACCACCACGAACACCCGCACGGAGTGCACCCGCACGGTGACCACGCGCACGGCGCCGCCCCCGCCGGCTGGGCCACCGCCGCGCGGGCCACCCTGCACTGCCTCACCGGATGCGCCATCGGCGAGATCCTCGGCATGGTCGTCGGCACCGCCCTGGGCTGGGGCAACCTCCCGACGATGGTCCTCGCGATCGTGCTCGCGTTCGTCTTCGGTTACGCGCTCACCCTGCGCGGGATCCTCGCCGCCGGAGTGGACCTCCGTTCGGCCGTCCGGGTGGCGCTGGCGGCGGACACCGTCTCGATCGCCGTCATGGAGCTGATCGACAACGGGGTCATCGCCGTGTGGCCCGGAGCCATGGACGCCCACCTCTCGGACGCCCTGTTCTGGACGACGCTCGCGCTCTCGCTCGCCCTGGCCTTCGTCGTGACCACCCCGGTCAACAAGTGGCTGATCGGCCGCGGGAAGGGCCACGCGGTGGTCCACCAGTACCACTGACGAGGTGCTGCCTTAGAGCTCCGGACCGTCCCCCGGGACCTCCTGGTACGAGTAACGCTGCTCGCGCCAGGGGTCGCCGATGTTGTGGTAGCCCCGCTCCTCCCAGAAGCCCCGCCGGTCGGCGGTCATGTACTCGATGCCACGGACCCACTTGGGGCCCTTCCAGGCGTAGAGGTGCGGGACCACGAGCCGCAGCGGGAAGCCGTGCTCGGCCGTCAGCAGTTCGCCGCCCATGTGGGTGGCGAACACGGTCCGCTCGGCGTTGAAATCGGCCAGCCTCATGTTGGAGCTGAAGCCGTACTCGGCCCACACCATCACATGCGTGACCTGCGGGGCCGGTGGTGCGAGGGCGGTCAGGGTTCGCGCCAGCACGCCGCCCCATTCGGCGCCCAGCATGCTGAACTTGGTCACGCAGTGCAGGTCCGCGACGACGGAGTCGAACGGCAGGGCCGCGAACTCCTCGTGGTTCCAGCAGTGCTTCTCGCCGTCGGCCGTGGCACCGAAGACCCGGAACTCCCAGCGGTCCGGCTTGAACTTGGGCACGGGACCGTAGTGGGTGACGGGCCAGCCCCGCTGCAACCGCTGCCCCGGAGGGAGCTCGAACTGCTCTGCTCCCGGAGATTCCCGGCGTTCCGGCTGACCCATGTCTCCATGGTGACAGACGGGGCCGGGTGGTCACGACCAGGTACGCGCGGGCGTACCCCCGGTACACCCGCAGAGGGGCAAGTCGTGGCAACTCCCACTAAGGAGGTACTTACTGGACGGCCTCCGGCGGCGGTGCAAAGATGCGCGCACCTGCCCCGTCACCTAGCTGACACTGCCTGGAAGGAGCCTCTGCGATGCAGGGCGACCCCGAGGTCCTTGAGTTTCTCAACGAGCAGCTGACCGGCGAGCTCACCGCCATCAACCAGTACTGGCTGCACTACCGCATCCAGGACAACAAGGGGTGGACGAAGCTCGCCCACTACACCCGTGCCGAGTCCATCGACGAGATGAAGCACGCGGACAAGATCACCGAGCGCATCCTGATGCTCGACGGCCTGCCGAACTACCAGCGCCTCTTCCACGTACGCGTCGGCCAGACCCTGACGGAGATGTTCCAGGCGGACCGGCAGGTCGAGGTCGAGGCCATCGACCGTCTCAGGCGGGGCATCGAGGTCATGCGCGGCAAGGGCGACGTCACCTCGGCGCGGCTGTTCGAGGAGATCCTGGAGGACGAGGAGCACCACATCGACTACCTCGACACCCAGCTGGAACTGATCGAGACCCTCGGCGAGCCGCTCTACCTCGCGCAGCAGATCGAGCAGCCGGAGAGCTAGGCGGGGGCAGCGGACCCGGGGCAGAGGAGCCAGGGCAGTGGCCCGGGCTCCGGCGCAGCGAGGCGCGGCGAGCCGCAGCTAGGCCGCGTCGGCGAGCGCGGGCTCGGGCGCGGACCCGGCGCCGGCCACGAGCCGGGTGTCGGCCGCCAGGACGGCCGCGGCGTCGCCCTTCTCCAGCAGTTCCCGGCGCGGGCACGCCCCGCGGCCGAGGATCCCCTGGATGGTGCGCACACAGGAACCGCAGTCCGTTCCCGCCTTGGTCACCGAGGCGATCTGGCGCGGGGTGCACGCCCCGGCGGCCGCGTGTTCCTTGACCTGCCGGTCGGTGATCCCGAAGCAAGAGCAGACGTACACGCGGTTCACCTCCCAAGGGGTGGAACGGTTCGGCAAGGCCATCCCGTATTCGGTGAGGCTTACCTAACCGTACCTGGAGTGAGGGTCGCCTGAAAGACCCGGATACGCCGATGGGGCGCGGATCACAGCGATCCGCGCCCCATCGTCGTACGAAGCCACTTACTGATCGCGGTACATCTCCGCGACGAGGAACGCCAGGTCCAGGGACTGGCTGCGGTTCAGGCGCGGGTCGCAGGCCGTCTCGTAGCGCTGGTGCAGGTCGTCGACGAAGATCTCGTCGCCGCCGCCCACGCACTCGGTGACGTCGTCACCGGTGAGCTCGACGTGGATGCCGCCCGGGTGGGTGCCCAGCGCCTTGTGGACCTCGAAGAAGCCCTTGACCTCGTCGAGCACGTCGTCGAAACGGCGCGTCTTGTGGCCGGAGGCCGCCTCGAAGGTGTTGCCGTGCATCGGGTCGGTGACCCAGGCGACGGTCGCACCGGACGCCGTGACCTTCTCGACCAGCGTGGGGAGCTTCTCGCGGACCTTGTCGGCGCCCATGCGGACGACGAAGGTCAGCCGGCCCGGCTCGCGCTCGGGGTCCAGGCGGTCGATGTACGTCAGCGCCTCGTCCACGGTGGTGGTCGGGCCGAGCTTGATGCCGATCGGGTTGGCGATCCGCGAGCAGAACTCGACGTGCGCGTGGTCCAGCTGGCGGGTGCGCTCACCGATCCACACCATGTGGCCCGAGGTGTCGTACAGCTTGCCGGTCCGCGAGTCGGTGCGGGTCAGGGCGCCCTCGTAGTCGAGGAGCAGCGCCTCGTGGGAGGCGTAGAACTCCACCGCCTTGAACTCGGCCGGGTCGGTGCCACAGGCCTTCATGAAGTTCAGCGCGTTGTCGATCTCCCGCGCGAGCTGCTCGTAGCGCTGCCCGGACGGGGAGGACTTCACGAAGTCCTGGTTCCAGGCGTGCACCTGGCGCAGGTCTGCGTAGCCGCCGGTGGTGAAGGCGCGCACCAGGTTCAGCGTCGAGGCCGAGGCGTGGTACATGCGCTTCAGCCGCTCGGGGTCCGGGATCCGGGCCTCTTCGGTGAAGGGGAAGCCGTTGACGGAGTCGCCGCGGTAGGTCGGCAGGGTGACGCCGTCGCGGGTCTCGGTGTCCTTGGAGCGCGGCTTGGAGTACTGGCCGGCGATGCGCCCGACCTTGACGACGGGCACGGAGGCCGCGTACGTCAGGACGGCGCTCATCTGGAGCAGCGTCTTCAGCTTGGCGCGGATGTGGTCGGCGGACACGGCGTCGAAGGCCTCGGCGCAGTCGCCGCCCTGGAGCAGGAACGCCTCGCCCTTGGCGACGGCTCCCAGACGGGCGCGCAGCTGGTCGCACTCACCCGCGAAAACGAGGGGAGGATACGATTCGAGGTCCGCGACGACAGCGCGCAGTGCCTCGGCATCGGGGTACGAAGGCTGCTGCGCCGCGGGAAGGTCTCGCCAGGTCGCCTGATGGGCGGGGGCTTGGGTTTCAGCGTTCACGGTCACCCCGTACACATTACGTCGTCCCCCGTGCCGTCCGGCCCAGCGCCCACCTGGTGAGACGGCGTGGCTCCAAGGCCCGGGCCCCGGAAAACGGACGGATTCCATGGTTCACATCCCGGTCCGCCACGGATGCGGCGGGATGGCGCCGGCTTCGGCTAGGGTGCCCCGCATGTACGCACACGCACAGTCCCACCTGAACTGGTGGTGGTCCGCTCCCGGCGGCCCACCCCTCGTGCGTACCCACTGACACGAGCGACGCGAAGGCCGCCCCGAGGGGCGGCCTTCCGCGTTCGCGCGTCCGGGCCGTCCCTCCTGCCGACAAGCCACCCGATCCGCCGGTCCACCGGTTCACCGGTTCACCGGTTCACCGGTTCACCGGTCCGCGGATCCGCCGGAAGGACACCCACCATGCCCCAGCCCCCCTTCGACCCGAGCCGGCTCCTCGACGCCGCCTGCCCGCCCTTCGCCCTGCTGCGCCGCCGCACCCCGGGCCGCGACCACGACACCGTCGAGGTGCTGCTCGGGCCGGTGCACGAGGCGGCGCACCTGGCCGACCTGCCCGTCCGCGAGCTGCCCACCCTCGCCCTCGTCCCGTTCCGGCAGATCCGCGAGCGCGGCTTCGACGTCCGCGACGACGGCACCCCGCTGAGCGTGCTGAGCGCCGAGGAGGCGTACGAGATCCCGCTCGACGCGGCGCTGGCCGCCCTGCCCGCCCACCCGGTGCGGGTCCGCGACGGCGGCTTCGACATCCCCGACGCGCGGTACGCGGCCACCGTCGAGCGGGTGATCCGCGACGAGATCGGCCGCGGCGAGGGCGCCAACTTCGTGATCCGGCGGACCTTCGGGGGCCGGATCGACGGTTTCGGCCGGGCCGACGCGCTCGCCCTGTTCCGGCGGCTGCTGGAGGGCGAGCGGGGCGCGTACTGGACGTACGTCGTGCACACGGGCGAGCGGACCCTGGTCGGGGCCAGTCCGGAGGTCCACGTACGGATGGCGGGCGGGACGGTCGTGATGAACCCGATCAGCGGCACCTACCGCTATCCGGCCGGGGGCCCGACGGCCGAGTCGCTGCTCTCCTTCCTCGGCGACCGCAAGGAGACCGAGGAGCTGTCGATGGTGGTCGACGAGGAGCTCAAGATGATGTGCACGGTCGGCGACCGGGGCGGGGTCGTCGTCGGGCCGCGGCTCAAGGAGATGTCCCACCTCGCGCACACCGAGTACGAACTGCGCGGACGCTCCTCGCTGGACGTCCGCGAAGTGCTGCGGGAGACCATGTTCGCGGCCACCGTGACGGGCTCGCCCGTACAGAACGCCTGCCGGGTGATCGAACGCTACGAGAGCGGCGGCCGCGGCTACTACGCGGGCGCGCTGGCCCTCCTCGGCCTGGACGCGGCCGGCGGCCAGACCCTGGACTCCCCCATCCTGATCCGCACCGCCGACATCGCGGCCGACGGGACCCTGCGGGTGCCGGTCGGCGCCACGCTGGTGCGCCACTCCGACCCGCTCGGCGAGGTCGCCGAGACCCACGCCAAGGCCGCCGGGGTGCTGGCGGCGCTCGGCGTACGGGAGGCTGCGCCCCGCCCGGCCTTCGACGGGACCCGGCTGGGCGACGACCCCCGGGTCCGGGCCGCCCTGGCCGCCCGCCGCGCGGACCTGGCGCCGTTCTGGCTGCGGATGCGGGAGCGGCCCGCGGCGCCGGCCGGGCACGCGCTGGTGGTCGACGGGGAGGACACCTTCACCGCGATGCTGGCGCACATGCTGCGGGTGACCGGCCTGGAGGTGACCGTACGCCGCTACGACGACCCCGGACTGCGCGCGGCGGCCCTCGCCTGGGACGGGCCGGTCGTCCTCGGCCCCGGGCCGGGCGATCCGGCCGCGGCGGACGACCCGAAGATGCGTACGCTGCGCACCCTGACCGGGGAGCTGCTGGCCGGGCACCGGGGCGGGATCCTCGGCGTCTGCCTGGGCCACGAGCTGCTCGCCGCCGAACTGGGGCTGCCGCTGGTGCGCAAGGCGCGACCGGCGCAGGGGGCGCAGACGCGGATCGACCTGTTCGGGGCGCCGGAGGTGGTCGGGTTCTACAACACCTACACGGCGCAGTGCTCCGACGAGTCGGCGGTGCGGCTGGCGGCCGGGGGCGTCGAGGTCTCCCGGGACGCGGTGACGGGCGAGGTCCACGCCCTGCGCTCCGCGGCCGGCTTCGCAGGCGTGCAGTTCCACCCGGAGTCCGTGCTCACGCTGCGCGGGGTGGACCTGCTGCGCTCGCTGCTGGAGGCGGTCCGCGCCCCGGCGCGGGAGCGGGCCTGAGGGCGCGCCGCCGGGAGCCGGACGGGCCCCCGGCGGCGGCTCACGCCGGGGGCGCGTCGGGGACCAGGGTGTTCTCGGAGCGGCGGCCGGCCAGGTAGTCGGCCACGTTGGCGACGGTGGTGTCGATGATCTGGCCGACCGCGTCGCGCGTGTAGTACGCCTGATGGGAGGTCACCAGTACGTGCGGGAAGGTGACGAGGCGCGCCAGCGTGTCGTCCTCGACGGCCTCCAGGGACTTGTCCAGGAAGAACACCCCGGCCTCCGCCTCGTACACGTCCAGCCCCACCCCGGCGAACCGGCCCGCTCGCAACTCCGTGACCAGCGCTTCCGTGTCGATCAGACCGCCGCGGCTGGAGTTCACCAGGATCGCGTCGTCCCGCATCGCCTTCAGGGCGGCCGCGTCGATGAGGTGGTGCGTGGACTCCATCAGCGGTACGTGCAGGCTGACGAGGTCGGCGCCGGCGAGCAGCGTCTCCTTGTCCACGTACTCCATGCCCAGCTCCAGGCAGGCCGGGTTCGGCGTGGCGTCCCAGCCCAGCAGGTTCATCCCGAAGCCGTGCGCGATGCGGGTGAAGGCCTCGCCGATCTTGCCGGTGCCGAGGACCCCGGCCGTGCGTCCGCGCAGGTCCCGGCCCATGAGGCCGTTGAGCCGGAAGTCGAAGTCGCGGGTGCGGTTGGCGGCCCGGACGATCCGCCGGTTCACGGCCATCGCCAGCGTCCAGGCGAACTCGGCGACCGAGTAGGGGGAGTAGTACGAGACGCGGCCGACGGTCAGGTTCAGCCGCCGGGCCACGTCGAGGTCGATGTTGTTGAAGCCGGTGGAGCGCTGGGCGATCATCCGGGTCCCGCCGGCCGCGAGGACGCGCAGGACCCGGGCGCCGAGGTCGGCGTTGACGCTGGAGGAGATGACCTCGTAGCCCGCCGCGATGGGCGCGGTGTCCTCGCTGAGGAAGACGTCGAGGCAGCGGACCTCGTGCCGTCCCGCGAAGGCCCGCTCCAGCAGCGGCTTCTCGTCGGCGGTCACGCCGAAGGCCAGGATCTCCACAGGTGCTCCCCGTACGTCGGGCCGGTCGGACCATGGGTCGTTTCGTCACGATACGACCCATGGCCCGGCCACGCCGCGCACGCCGCCCGGTCAGCCGAAGAAGACCGAGACCTCCTCGTACAGGGCGGGGTCGACCGTCTTCAGCTTCGCGGTCGCCTCCGCGATCGGCACCCGGACGATGTCCGTCCCCTTGAGCGCGACCATCTTGCCGAAGTCGCCGTCGCGCACGGCGTCGATCGCGTGCAGCCCGAAGCGGGTGGCCAGCCAGCGGTCGAACGCGCTCGGGGTGCCGCCGCGCTGGATGTGCCCGAGGACCGTCGTACGGGCCTCCTTGCCGGTGCGCGCCTCGATCTCCTTGGCCAGCCATTCGCCGACGCCCGAGAGCCGGACGTGCCCGAAGGAGTCGGTGGTGGCGTCCTTGAGCACCATCTCGCCGTCCGTCGGCATCGCGCCCTCCGCGACGACCACGATCGGCGCGTAGCTCGCCTTGAAGCGGGAGGTGACCCAGGCGCAGACCTTGTCGATGTCGAAGCGCTGCTCGGGGATGAGGATGACGTTGGCACCGCCCGCGAGCCCGGAGTGCAGGGCGATCCAGCCGGCGTGCCGGCCCATCACCTCGACGACGAGGACCCGCATGTGCGATTCGGCGGTGGTGTGCAGCCGGTCGATGGCCTCGGTCGCGATGCCGACGGCCGTGTCGAAGCCGAAGGTGTAGTCGGTGGCCGACAGGTCGTTGTCGATGGTCTTCGGCACCCCGACGCAGGGGATGCCGTACTCCTCGTACAGCCGGGCGGCCACGCCCAGGGTGTCCTCGCCGCCGATCGCGACGAGCGCGTCGATCTCGGCCTTCGCGAGGTTCTCCTTGATGGCGCGGACGCCGTTCTCCGTCTTGAACGGGTTGGTGCGCGAGGAGCCGAGGATGGTCCCGCCGCGGGGCAGGATCCCGCGGACGGCGGGGATGTCGAGGGGGACGGTGTCCCCCTCGACGGGCCCCCGCCAGCCGTCCTTGAACCCGGTGAACCCGTACCCGTACTCCTGGACGCCCTTGCGGACGACCGCCCTGATCACCGCGTTGAGTCCGGGGCAGTCGCCGCCACCCGTGAGCACTCCGACCTTCATGGAATCTCCCTTCGCCATGACGGTCACGCTAGTGGTGACACAGGTCACAGCAAGGGGCCTGGACGGGTCAATTCCGGTGGAATCGCGAGGCGTTGCGTACGCGTGTTCACTCGTACGGGGACGTAAGTACGACGGACGTCACCCGCCGGGCGCGTTCACGCGTCGTCGAGGCCGCGCTCGATCGCGTACCGGACCAGCTCGACCCGGTTGTGCAGCTGGAGCTTGCCGAGGGTGTTCTGCACGTGGTTCTGCACCGTGCGGTGCGAGATGACCAGGCGCTCCGCGATCTGCTTGTACGAGAGCCCCTTGGCCACCAGCCGCAGCACCTCGGTCTCCCGGTCGGTCAGCCGCGGTGCCTTCGGCTCGTCGGCGGTGGCGGGCGCCGGGCCGGTGGCCAGGCGCCGGTACTCGCCGAGGACCAGGCCGGCCAGGCCCGGCGTGAACACCGGGTCGCCGGCGGCCGTGCGGCGCACCGCGTCGATCAGCTCCCGGGCCCCGGCGGACTTCAGCAGGTAGCCGGTCGCCCCGGACTTGACGGCCTCCAGGACGTCCGCGTGCTCCCCGCTGGCCGACAGGACGAGGACGCGCAGCGCGGGATCGGCGCCGACGAGCTCCTTGCAGACCTGGACGCCCGGCATCCCGGGCAGGTTGAGGTCGAGGACCAGCACCCCGGGGGTGACGGCGCGGGCCCGGCGCACGGCCTCCGGGCCGTCCCCGGCGGTGGCCACGACGTCGAAGCCGGCGGCGGCCAGGTCCCGGGCGACGGCGTCGCGCCACATGGGGTGGTCGTCGACGACCATGACCCGGATCGTGCGGAGCTCGGCGTGCTCGTCGGGCCCCTCCTGCTCGCCGTGCTCCTTGGTCCCGTTCATCGGCTCGGTCACTGGGTCCTCCCCCTCGGTACTTTCAGTTCCACTTCGGTGCCCTGTCCGGGGACGGACACCAGCTCGGCGCTGCCGCCGAGGTCGCGCAGCCGGCCCCGGATGGACAGGGCCACGCCCATCCGGCCCTCGCCCGCCGCCTGGTCGAGCCGCCCGGCCGCGATGCCGGGGCCGTCGTCCCGTACGGTCACGAGGACCTCGTCGCCCCAGTCCTCGACCAGGATCCAGGCCCTGGCCCCGGCACCGGCGTGCCTGCGTACGTTGTCCAGCGCGGCGGCGACGGCGGCCGCCAGCTCCCGCGCCGCGGGCGGGGGCAGCAGCACGGGGGCGCCGGGCTCGGCGAAGCTGACCCGGGAGCCGGCGTACGGGGCGAGCAGGGAACGCAGGTCCAGCTCCCCCTCGTCGGCGCCGGGCTCCTCCACCTCGTAGCTGTCCACCAGGGCGCCCCGCGACCCGTCTCGCGAGACCCGGGAGGGCGGGAGCAGACCGCTGGAGACCAGGGTGCGCAGGGCGACCTCCTGCTCCCCGGCCATCCGGCCCAGGTCGGCGGCCTCGCCGCCCAGCTCGGTGCCGCGCCGCTGGACCATGGCGAGGACCTGGAGGACCCCGTCGTGGATGTCGCGGGCGAGGCGTTCGCGCTCGCGGGTGGCGGCCTCGATCTCCAGGGCGCGGGCGAGGGTGGCCTCACTGGCCCGGGCGACCTCGACGACGTAGCCGATCGCTATCGAGGCGACCCAGACCAGCAGCACGTTGTGCAGGGTGTCGCGGGTGGGGTCGCCGCCGTGGATGACGATGTTGGCGACGGCCACGAAGGTGGAGGCGATGCCCGCCCAGCGCCAGCCGCCCTTGAGGGCGAAGGCGAGGACGGACCCGGCCGTCCAGATGCTGGGGAGCGTGGGGCCGCCCGCCGCGATCCGCTCGTGGGTGTCGGCGAGCGGGGTGAGCAGGATCCCGGCCAGCGCGACGGTGAGGTCGAGGGCGAGGAAGCCGCGGGTGCAGGCCGCGGCGGAGGCCGCCCGGCGGCGGGTCGCCGCCGTCCAGACGGCGAGCACCCCGAGGTAGCCGACCACGACCCACGGCCGGTCGTAGCTCCGGTACGCGGAGGCGAACAGGAGCACCGCGTAGACGGTGGTGAGCAGCCGGTAGGCCGTCAGGGCCCGCCACAGCGGCTGCTCGACCGACATCCGTACGACGCGTTCGCGCCTGGCCATCTCCCCCACCCCCGTGCGGGCGCGCCGACCGCCCGCCGCTACTCCCCGCCGTCCGCCTTCTCGACGGCCTTGGCCGTCTTGGCGGCCTTCTCCGCGGCCTTCTCGGCGTCCGCGATCTGCCGCTTGGCGGCCGTCGCGTAGATGTCCACGTACTCCTGGCCGGAGAGCTTCATGATCTCGTACATGACCTCGTCGGTCACCGAGCGGAGGATGAAGCGGTCCCCCTCCATCCCGTGGTAGCGGCTGAAGTCCAGCGGCTTGCCGATCCGGATGCCGGGACGCATCAGCTTCGGGACGACCTTGCCGGGCGGCTGGATCTTCTCGGTGTCGATCATCGCCACCGGGATCACGGGGGCGCCGGTGGCGAGCGCCACCCGGGCCAGGCCGCCGGGCTTGCCGCGGTAGAGGCGGCCGTCGGGCGAACGCGTGCCCTCGGGGTAGATGCCGAACAGCTCCCCGCGTTCGATGACCTCGATGCCGCTCTTGATGGCGGCCTCCCCCGCGCCGCGCGCGCCGGAGCGGTCCACCGGGAGCTGGCCGACGCCCTTGAAGAACGCCGCCGTCAGCTTGCCCTTGACCCCCGGGGAGGTGAAGTACTCGGCCTTCGCGATGAAGGTGACCTTCCGGTCCAGCACCGCCGGCAGGAAGAAGGAGTCGGAGAAGGACAGGTGGTTGCTCGCGAGGATCGCCGGCCCCTCGGCGGGGATGTTCTCCAGGCCCTCCACCCACGGCCTGAACGCGAGCTTCAGGGACCCGCCGATGGAGAACTTCATTGCGCCGTAGATCAACTCGAAAGCCTTCCTGTGTCTGTCGAACAGACCTTATCCTCTGCCTCCCGCCGGAGCGGCCCGACGACCCTGGTCGGTGTCACGCCGGTCGCGTACGGTGAAGTCACACAGAGCAACGCACCCGCCAACCCTCATGACCAAGGAGACCCTGGTGCCCGTCCTCCCTGGAGCCGAGCCGTTCCGCCACGAGGGCGGAGAGGTCGGCGTCCTCCTCTGCCACGGCTTCACCGGTTCCCCGCAGTCCCTGCGCCCCTGGGCCGAGTACCTGGCCGCGCGCGGGCTGACGGTCTCCCTGCCGCTGCTGCCCGGACACGGGACGCGCTGGCAGGACATGCAGCTCACCGGCTGGCAGGACTGGTACGCCGAGGTGGACCGCGCGCTGCGGGAGCTGCTGGAGCGGTGCGAGCGGGTGTTCGTCTTCGGGCTCTCCATGGGCGGGGCGCTGACGCTGCGGCTGGCGGCCCGGCACGGGGACGCCATCAGCGGGATCGTCCTCGTCAACCCGGCCAACAAGGTGCACGACCCGCTGGCGTTCGCCCTGCCGGTGGCTCAGCACTTCCTCCGCTCGACGGCGGGCATCGCCAGCGACATCGCGAAGCCGGGCTCGGTGGAGGTCGGCTACGACCGGGTCCCGACCCGGGCCGCGCACTCGCTGCGGCAGTTCTTCCGGCTGGTGGACACCGAGCTGCCGCAGGTCACGCAGCCGGTGCTGCTGCTGCACAGCCCGCAGGACCACGTGGTGCCGCCGGTGGACTCGGCGCGGATCCTGGCGCGGGTGTCCTCGACGGACGTCACCGAGACGCTGCTGGAACAGAGCTACCACGTCGCGACGTTGGACTACGACGCGGAGCGGATCTTCGCGGACAGCTATGCGTTCGTCGGGCGGCTCGCGGAGAGCGTCGGCAGGGAGGGGGCGGCCAGCGGTGGCTGAGCACGAGGAGACCTCGGGAGGTGTGCCCCCGCTGGACGAGGAGGCGGCGTGGGCCGCGATCGTCGCGGGGTACGGGCAGGAACCGCCGGACCCGCCGGGGTCCAGGCCGTTCCGGCCGATCGAGAACGTGATGCTGCCGGAGGAGGACGTGAAGCCGGCGCCGCCGGCGGCCCCGGAGCCGGAACCCCCGGCCCTGGGCAGCTCGGTCACCTTCGCCCCCGGCGTGGGTGCGCCGGCCGCCCCGGTCGCCGGGCCGCGGGACCACACGCCGGCCGAGCCGAGGGGCGAGGACGAGGGCCACTTCGTCCCCCCGGAACCGGAACTCCCGCAGGCGGACACGACGGCGAAGTTCGCGTGGCTGGCGGTGGTCGGCGGCCCGGTACTGCTGCTGGTGGCGGTGCTGCTGCAGTGGGACATGACCTGGTGGCTGACCACCCTCGGCATCGGCGGCTTCCTGGGCGGCTTCGCCACCCTGGTGGCCCGCATGACCCACGACGACAACGACCCCGACGACCCGGGCCGCGGCGCGGTGGTCTGACCCCGGGGGGTACGGGCGGGCCGGCGACTGCCGGCCCCGCCGACCCGGAACCGGGAGGCGGGGCCTGGGCAGGACTGCCTCAGAGCAGGTATGGGGGGTCCCGTCAGTCTCATCGTCCTTCGAACGGGTCGTGTCGGAGAGACCGCTGCTGCTACGGTCATCCGTTCGCCGAGGAGGTCATGATGGCTGTTTCCCTGCCTGTCGCCGCCCGTGTAGACCTGCGCCGTCAGCCGGTCGAAGGCGTGCTGGAACGTGTGGAGGAGGCCCTGCACGTGCTGTTGGACCGGGAGGCACTGGTACGCAAACGCCGCTCCTTGGGGGGACGTACGGACCGGGGCACGTGGGTGCGTATCGAGCGGCGGGGATTCGAGCGGATCGGCTCGCAGGGCTGGAACGGGACCGAGGCCGCTGCCGTTCTGCAAGGGGTGGCGATGCCCGAGTGGTACCAGGGCGTGGCGTGGCGCGAGCCGGGGGAACCGGTGATGTGGCGTGCGGATGAGCTGGAGCTGCTTGCTTCGCCGTCAGTCGCCAAGGGCGCCATGGTGCTCGAAGACCCGGGCCTGCCGGATGCGTGGTGGTCGGCTCTCAACGCGTCTTTGGACGCCCTCGCTGAACAGCAGACGCCGCGAACCGCGACGCCGGACACGGTGACGATCACCCAGGAGCAGGTGACGCAGACACTCGGCGAGGTCTTCCCCGGCATCACCGATACGCGGATCGAGCGGTGGGCGCCTGCTCATGCCGATCTCACCTGGGCCAATGTGATGGGGCCGGAGTTCTCCATTATCGACTGGGAGGACTGGGGCATGGCGCCCCGAGGCCTGGACGCCGCCACGCTGTGGGGTAACGCGCTGGCCGTCCCGGCGCTGGCGGACCGCGTCCGCCGGGAACGGCACGCGGACTTGGAGGGCCGGGACGGCAAGCTGATGTCGCTGTTCTTCCTGTCGAAGATCGTCGGGCCCCACGCGTATGAGGAGGACCCGCTGCTGGCGCCGGCCCGGAAGGAGGCCGAGCGCCTGCTGGCCGAGCTTCAGCTCTGACGGTGCCCAAGGAGGGCGCGCAGGTACTGACTGACGGCGGTGGTGTCCACCTCCGCGTCGAGGGCCGTGACCAGCTGGAGCAGGTGACCGGGATTGTCGGTGCCGACGGCCACTGCGGCAGCACTCGGCAGATGGAACGCCGTACGGAGTGCTGCCTGCACGCGGGACAAGCCATCGTGGGGCGGTCGCAGGAACGGGCGAGGGTCGAAGTCCTCCCACGCCTTGCCGTTGCCGCCCCCGAACGGGCTCATTCCCCAGGTCTCGCCCGCCTGCCATGCATTGCGCAGGACGGCCGCGGTGCCGAGGAGGTCGATGCCCACGAGGAACCCAGCCCGGACCATGAGGACGTCCGGAGACGGCAGGTCGTCCACCCCGACCATGCCGAGCGGCCGGGTGTCCCAGGAAGACACACCCCATGTGCGGCACAGGCCCTCGCGGGCCGCGTCGACCAGGGCGGTGCAAGCGCTGCCGAGGAGGGCGTGTCCATCGGCCGGGGACAGGCTCGTGAGGCTCCGTTCGGGGTTGTGGAGGAGCACGGTGTCAGGTTCTCTGCCGAGTTCCTGGGCCGCCTTCTCGATGGCCAGGCGCAGCCGACTTGGATCGAGGGAGTGCTCAGCACCTCCGGCGCCCGGGAAGAAGCCCACCTTCGTGGACAGGGCGAACTTCGGCAGCAGATCAGCAGCCGTCTCGGCCAGCACCGCGTGCGAGCGGAAGCCGAGGTAGGAAGCAGCGGTGTCCAGGGCCGTGACGCCGAGGTCGAGTGCGGCCTTCAGGATGTCGCGGTGGTGACGAGACCGGTGTAGGCCGAGGACAAGGCGGTGGTCAGCTCCGTGCACAGTTCCTCCTTCAGCAGGATCTCGGCGAGCTGTTGCACGTCCAAGCCGGTCTGCTCGGCAGCGGCGGCGATGTCGACGGGGTGGCCGCTCAGCAGCAGGGCGAGCGCGGGGTACGCCTTTCCGGAGAAGGAGACCTTCTTGCCTCCCGCGAGGACGTCCACAGTGTCGGCGTGCTGCTCGATCACGGGCTCGAAGTCGGTGATGCACACGACGGCCGCGGGCTTCCCGAACAGGCCGGTGGCCGGGACATGCCGGGCGGCCAGGCGTTCCCGCTCGCGGGCATCGAAGAAGTCCTGCGGCGTCAGCTTCGTAGCCATCTCGGAAACAGCGTCGGCCAGGAGCCGCTGTTGCCCGTCCCACTGGCCGGGGGAGTTCCAGCGGTCCAGGTCGTACCGGAACAGCTCCTGCGTGCGGGCCTGGTCGGCGAGCCAGGCCAGCCAGTTCACGCCGACGCGCTTCACGATGCCGAAGGTGGCGTGCAGGCTATAGCCGTCGCCTTGGTCGTCCCGAGTGGCCTGGTGCCAAAAGCCGCGCGGGATGTGCATGACGTCGCCGGGCTCCATGACGCCCTGCCACACGCTCTCGTCGCTGGGCTCGGAGTTGGGGGCAGAGTCGCGGTACATCGGTGCCTTGCGCGAGGCATTGCGGACTTCCCAGCTCTTGCGGCCGGCGAGTTGGACGATCACGACGTCGTGGTCGTCCCAGTGGAGCTTGAAGCCGCTGGCGTCCTGGGTGGTCAGGTAGGCGTTCACCTGCACCAGCTCACGGGCTCACCACTGGAGCGCACGGCAGGTGGCTTCCATGGCCGGGTCGAAGAAGTCGACCTCGTCCAGAACCATGGTGCAGCCCTCGCGCATCAGCGCACCGACACGGTTCATGTCGGCCATGGGGATGGCTTGTCCCCGCCGAGTGACGGAGGGGTGGATGTAGCGGCCGGGGTGCAGTTCGGCGCCGTCCTGGAAGATGCGGAACTGGGGGGTGGTGACGCTGCGGCGCATCACCAGGTCCAGCAGCTTCTTGGGGTTGAGCAGGCGATCGAGCAGGTCAAGATCCTCGATCGTTCCCCGGGCAAAAGCGGCTCCGAGTTCCCTGGGGCCGTCCCATCCGAGGGCCTTCTCCATCGCGGTGACGAAGTGGTGGTCCACGTGTTCCTCCAGCCTGCTTCATGGGGGTGAAGGCCGGGGGCCCGGCTTGGCTGACGAGCCCCCGGGTGGTGCTGTGGTGCGCTGGTGGTGCTACTCCTGCGGGAGGTTCAGCCCGTCGCGGTTCTCACCGTCGTCGCCCGCTGAGGTGCCGGTGGAGTCGGACTCCGCCGCCGCAGCGGTGAAGCGGTCCTGGACCCTGATCAGGCTCTCGACGCCGATCAGAAGGTCTTCCTTCTGCGTTGCCATGTGTGTCTCCCATTTCCTTAAGTCCAGAGCCGACGGGTGCCGGCCCAGCCCTGTTGGGGGCATGCCTCACCAGCCCGGGGTTCGAGCCGGTGAGGAGAGGAGGGTGGCCTAAGGCCACGGATCGAGCGAGAGCGGGATTCGGTCCGGAAGCCGCTTGCCGGTCAGCGGCCGGGGTTGGAGAGGATGTCGAACGGGTGGCCCAGACCAGAGGACTTGCCCAGGGGAATTCGCTCTGCGTCAGGAGTGCCCACCGGATGGTTCAAGGCGGTCGACCTCGGTCGCTCGCCATGTGCAGAAGGATCGCGATCAGGACGACGCGCCAGAAAGGCCCAGCGGATTACCCAACTTGGGTAACATCACGCACGGTTGAGACCATGAGGCGATCCGTAGTCTTCCTCCGGAGCGTGCCCGATGCCCGAGTCACGTTGCACGAAGGAACTACCGGCAAGTCTGCTCACCGATCCCGAGATGATCGACGCGTGTGGCATGCGCGACTTCGCGAGGGTCTTTCGCCTGGTCAAGGCACGCGCAGGCATCTATCCGTCGATGATCGCGCGTGAGTGTGAGCTGACGCCGAGCCGAGTGGGAGAGGTGATCGCGGGACAGCGGCAGCTACTCCACATGGATGTGATCGAGCGGATTGCCGACGGGTTGCGTATCCCGGGGCACATGCTCGGGCTTGCCCGACGGGAGTGGGAAACACCGGCCGCGCTTGCCTTGGCGAAGCGAGAGCCAACGGTGCCGGTGCATCCTCCCGCAGGGCTTGGCCCGCTTGCGGCCTTACCCGGCGTGGAGGTCGACAGCATTCTTGCCCTGGCTGCCGGGACCAAGCCGAGCCCTTCCACTCTCCAGGCGCTCCGATCTTCGATCGAGGACTACTGGCGACGCGACGACGAGCACGGAGGAGAGAGCCTTCGACCGGCGGTCGTCGGCCAGCTGCGCTACGTCGAAGGGCTGTTGAAGGGCCAGCGGCCGACGCGGATACAGAACGGCCTTTACGGCATCGCGGCGGAGCTGGCGCGGCTGACGGGTTGGATGTACTTCGACGCCCGGCAGTACCAGCAGGCCCGCGCATACTTCTCGGAGGCTCTGCAACTGGCCAGAGTGATTGACGATCATCCGTTCATGGCCAACGTGCTGGCCTGTATGAGCCTGCAAGCGACCTACCAGGACAAGCCGGCGGACGCGCTCGCACTGGTGTCTGCTGCCCAGGACCAAGCCCGTGCCGCCAGCGGGGCGACGCCGAGAGTACGGGCGATGCTGGCCATGCGCGAAGCCTTCGCCCAAGCGACCTTGGGGGACCGGAAGGCGACGCATAGCGCGATCTCCGAGGCTCACAGTCAGTTTGAGCGCACCCGCGAGGGCGACCCGGACCCGGCATGGGTGACGTACTTCGATGAGCCGAAGCTCATCGTGGACACCGGCATTGCACACGGCCGTCTTGGCGAGGCAGCGATTGCCGAACCGCTGATCGCGGGTGCACTGGCGCGGGAGGACCCTGCGAACCAGCGTGGCCGGGCCTTCCATGCCTTCTGGCTGGCCCGCACGCAGCTCCAGCGGGGCAAGCTCGACCAGGCGTGCCACACGGCCATAGAAGCCCTGGTGCCTGCCGCAGCGGTATCGTCCGAGCGGGTGGCCGGGCACCTTCGCGAGTTCTACGAGCAGCTTGCGCCGTATCGCGAGGTGCCGGCCGCGGTTGCTTTCGAGGCACGTCTACGAGCGATGCTTCCCCCGCAGGGTCAGCGGACCCTTTCGTCCATCAGGACGTAGAGGAGGCCGACCAGGGAGCCACTGCTGACGATCTCGCGGCGGTCGATCATGCCCCGGATGTTCGCCAGCGGGATCCACTCGACCCGGTCCGACTCGTTTTTCTCGGTCGGCGGCCCGTCGTACGTCGCACCGTCCGCGCGGAACAGGTGGTGCTGGGAGTCCGTGATGCCATTCGCCGGTTCGGCGTAGATCAGCGGCTTCATCGGGCCCGGACGCCAGCCTGTCTCTTCGAGGACTTCACGCGCGGCGGCCTCGCCGGGGGTCTCGTCCGCCTCCACCAGGCCCATGGGCAGCTCCCAGGCCCACGCGTCCGTGATGAATCGGTGGCGCCACATCATCAGGACCTCTTGGCGGTCGTTGAGCACTGCGGCCACGGCCAGATGGCGGAGCTTTACGACGTGGTGTTCCCAGCGGCTACCGTCTGGCGTCTCCACATCGGTGAGCCACAGGTTCACCCATGGGTTCTCGTAGATCGGACGTTCCCCGTGGATCTTCCACTGCATCGCTGCGGCCCCTCTCGATCGGCCTCCAGCATCGCAGAGCCACCGGGAGTAGTCCCCACGTTCCGAAAATCGCGTCAGTGTGACGAAATGGCGACCCAGCCTCCGACCTGCTTGAGGAAGCCCGTGACGAATGGAACGCGCCGGACACGTCCACATCGGTCGAAATAGTGGGCGCCTCTCACCGGACCACCTCACGGAGGTAACGCAATGGGCCTCCCCTCCGGAGCTCGTTTCTTGGGCACCAGCACCAGACGGACCGTGGACGCTGACCTATGAGAAGCGCGTGGCGACCTGGCGCCGAGGGCGGCTCCGGACGGCCTCCGTCGGCCCGGATGTTGGGGCTGCCGGCCCCCGACCACCTCGGCTGGTCGCTGATCCGGCCGTGTGTCCAGGGAACGACCGGCCCGTTCTCTTGGGGGTTTCCCGGCGGTCTTCGGCTTTTCGTGGCGGGGCGGTCTGTCAAGGGTGGCCGAAGGCCATCGCGAAGCGACGCGACCGAAGGGAGCGCCCTTGACGGGGCGGCCCGACGCGGAAGGAAGATGAGACTGACGGGAAACCCCCACCCCTCCCTGAGGCCGCCGAGCGGAACCCGGCCTCCCCCGGCCCCGCGCCGCCCGCCGGAACACCGGCCCCTTGGGCGCCGGGCCACCGTCGGGTCACCGCCCGGCGGGACCCGTTCCCCACCCGCCGACCCGCGCCTCGGGAGGCGGGCGGGCAGCCGCCGCCCCGCCGCCAGCCCCTCGCGGGGGCGATGGCCGGCCCGCGCCGCGAGCCCGTACCGCCTCAGCGTCCCGCCCGCAGCCGGAGCGCCGCCAGGACCGGGAGGTGGTCCGTTGCTGTGTGGAGGTCGGTCGGGGGGAGGGCCGTGGGGACTCCGCAGGCCAGGACCTCCACGTCCGGGGAGGCGAAGACCGCGTCGATGCGGCGGGACGGGGACGTGGAGGGGAAGGTGTCGCCGCCGCCCCACGGGGCCGTCGTCCAGCAGTCCTGGAGGGTGTCCGACAGGCGGCTGAAGGCCGGGCCGCCCGGGGGCTCGTTGACGTCGGCGGCGGCGATCACGTGCGGGGCGTCCAGGGCCGCGAGCCGTTCCAGGAGCAGTTCGGCGTGGGCGGCCCGCTCGGCCGGGTCCAGTGAGAGGTGGGCGCTGAGCACCCCCACCCGGGCCGCCCCGAAGCGGACCACCGCCGTGGCGAAGCCCCGCCGGTGCAGCCCGGGCGTCAGCGGGAGCAGGACGTCCTCGGTCCGCTCCACGAAGGCCCGTAGCGAGCAGAGCAGCAGCGGCCCCGCCGCCGTCGCTCCGCCGCCCAGCACCACCAGGTCGGTCTTGGCGGCCAGCCGGGCGGCGTGCTTGCGCCAGCGGAAGAACCTCGGCGCCTCCTGGACGAAGACCAGGTCGGGCGCGCACGCCCGGATCACCCGGGCCAGCGCCTCCTCGTCGTCGCGCAGCGAGCGCACGTTGTAGCTGAGGACCCGGATCACGGCTGAACCGTCCGGCTCGGTCCGGGACTTGGGCAGTGCGTCGGGCAGCGCGCCGGCGTCGGGCAGCGGCGGGGGCGGGGGCATCGTGTCGGGCACCATGCTCCGCAAGATACGCAGCCGCCCGCCGCTCCCACAGGGGGCGCGGCGGGCGACCGTCATCCGGGGGCGCTCAGCCCTGGCGCGCCAGGTCCGCCGCGCCGACCAGTCCGGCCTCGCCGCCGAGCTGCGCGGCGAGCACCTGCGCGTGCGGCCGCCACGCGCCGCCGATCAGCCAGCGCTTGAAGGACTTGCGGATCGGGTCGAGGACGAGGTCGCCCTCGTCGGAGACGCCGCCGCCGACGATGAACGCCGACGGGTCAAAGAGGGAGGCCAGGTCCGCGAGGCCCGCGCCGGCCCAGCGGGCCAGCTCGCGGAAGGAGTCGACGGCGACCAGGTCGCCCTGCCGGGCGGCCTGGCTGATGTGCTTGCCCTCGATGCCCTCGGGGGTGCCGTCGCCGAGGCCGAGCAGGATCGCCGCGTTCTCGGGGGTGGCGTTGGCGCGCTGCTTCGCGTACCGGACGAGCGCGCGGCCGGAGGCGTACTGCTCCCAGCAGCCCTGGCTCCCGCACCCGCACAGCAGGCCGTCCGGCACGACCCGGATGTGGCCGAACTCGGCGGCCACGCCGAAGCGGCCGCGGCGCAGCTTGTTGCCGATGATGATGCCGCCGCCGAGGCCGGTGCCCAGCGTGATGCAGATGACGTCGTCGTGGCCCTGGCCGGCGCCGAAGCGGTACTCGCCCCAGGCCGCGCAGTTCGCGTCGTTCTCGACGACGACCGGCAGCCCGATGCGCTGCTCGACCTTGTCCTTGAGCGGCTCGTGGCGCCAGTTGATGTTCGGCGCGAACAGGACCGTGGCGCGCTTGTCGTCCACGTAACCGGCCGCGCCGATGCCGACGGCGTC
Source organism: Streptomyces sp. NPDC102258 (assembly GCF_055584685.1). Taxonomy (NCBI): domain Bacteria; kingdom Bacillati; phylum Actinomycetota; class Actinomycetes; order Kitasatosporales; family Streptomycetaceae; genus Streptomyces; species Streptomyces sp. NPDC102258. The sequence goes on along the minus strand of NZ_JBVJLO010000010.1, from coordinate 217,137 downwards.
GATGGTGTGGTTGCTGCTGACTTCGGAGACGGCGGCGCAGATCGCCTCCGTCACCCCGTCCGCGGTCGGCGGGGTGGGCACCTTGTACGTCTCAAGGATGGTGCCCTCTTCGTCGACCACGCCGGCCGCGATCTTCGTGCCGCCGATGTCGACGCCGATGGTGAGTCCCATTAGTCCCTCGGTTTCCGGTCAAACCCCGCCACGGCCCACCGTACCCGAGGCGGGCGGAGTCTCAGTCGAGATCGATCCGCTCGGACGGGCCGGCCTCGGGGCCCTCGTCCTCGCCGCCGGCGGGCCCGCGCGGGGCGGGCGGCTCGTCCCGGGTCCAGCGGCGCTCGTGGCCCTCGACGGCGGAACGGTAGGCGGCCAGCAGTTCGGATCCGGCGGCGGCGAGGTGGCCGAAGACCTCGGGGTTGCGTTCGACGACGGGTTTGGCGGCGCTCTTCGCCTGGTTGACGAATTGGCGTACGGCGTCCTGGGCGGTGGCGGCGAGGAGCGGGTTGTTCAGGCCGGAGACCTTGTCGGCGACGGCCTCGAAGAGCTTGAACAGCTCCTCGGCGGCCGTGCCCGTCGGTGCTCCGGCCCCGTCGGCTCCCCGCTCGGCGCGGCGGCGGGCCTGCTCGGCGGCGAGGTCCTCGGCGCAGGCCTTCGCCCAGGCGTCGTCATCGGTGGGGCGGTCGGTGGCCTCGCTCATGGCGGACTCTCCTGCGGCGGCGGGACGTGCGGTGCGGTACTGGCGTACCGCCTCCTTCCGACGGTACCCGAACGGCGGTACGGGTCTCAGCGCGACCGGGGCCACTGCTGCGGGTCGGGGGTGAAGCGGACGCGGAGGGCGCCTTCGGCGAGGGCGGCGCCGGAGACGGTGCAGCGGCGCAGCGCGGCGGGCAGCGGAACGATCCTGCGGTGCGGGCCCACCGCGAGGACCAGCTCGTCCCCGCGCCGGATCAGGTCGAGCTCGCTCTTGCGGACGCGGGGCAGCGGAATCACCCAGACCAGTACCCCGTCGGCGGCGAGCCGGTCCTCGACGCGCCAGTGGGGGCGGGGGCGGGACTCGGCGGGGGCGGGGTTCATGCCGGGGGCGGCGGCGAGGAGCGCGAGGTCGTCGGGGCCCTCGGGGTCCCGGCCGAGGTGGGCCGCCCGGACGACGGGCAGGCCCGGGTCCCGCCCGGCCAGGAAGGCGTCCTGCCGGGCGGCGATCCCGGCCACCCAGGGGTCGGCGGAGTCGCGCGGGACGAGCCGGTTGGCGACGAGGTCGAGGACGGGCAGCCCGTGCAGGGCGAGGCCGAGCTCGCCGGTGCGCAGGGCGGTGTCGGCGGCGGGGCCGGGTTCGGCGACCAGGCGGACGGCCGTCGTGCCGGCTTCGACGACGGCCTGGACGGCGGCCAGCTCCTCGTCCCAGCGGGCGGCGGCCTCGTAGAGCCACTGCGCGGGCATCGGGACTCCGGCGAGCTGGGCGAGTACGGGGCGCAGGGCGCGGGCCGCCTGGCGTTCGGCGGGGAGCAGCCGGGCGAGGTAGCGGCGCAGCTGGGCGGGGAGGGCGAGGGTGGTGAGCGCCTGGTGCAGTGGGGGCATGTCCACGACGACGAGGTCGGTGGCGGGGGTTGCGGCGGCCCGGCGCAGGGCGCGGAGCAGGGAGAACTGTTCGGCGCCGGGCAGTTCGGTGAGCTCCTCGGCGCCGAGGGGGCGGCCGCCGAGCATGCCGATGAGGGCGGCGCCGCGGTCCTGGAGGGCGGCGAGTTCGCTGCGGAACTCCGCGCCGGAGTCGAGGCGGGCGGTGTGGAGGGTGGCGGGGGCGCCGGGTGGGGGCGGCTCGGCGGTGACCAGCAGGGGCCGGCGGCCGGCCTGGGCCGCGGCGAGTGCGGTGGCGGCGGCGACGGTGCTCCGCCCGCCCCCTCCGGGGCCGGTGACCAACAGGACCTGCGGCATGCCGTTCCTCTCTTTGGCGGCCCGCGTGTGCGGGGCCACCACGTGTCCCCGCTCAGCGGGGCCGTGCCACCCGGCTGGCCGGGGCGGGCCGCTGCGCGGGGCTGTCCCCTACCCGCCCTTCCCCCGTTCCCGCCTCAATCGCCGGCGCGGCTCACCACACGACGCTCCGCGCCCGCGCCTCAAACGCCGGCGAGGCTGGAGGGGCGGGGCTGTCCCCTACCCGCCCTTCCACCGTTCCCGCCTCAATCGCCAGCGCGGCTCACCACACGCCGCTCCGCGCCCGCGCCTCAAACGCCGGCGGGGCTGGAGGGTCCCGGCGCGGCTCACCACACCACGCTCCCCGCCCGCGCCTCAAACGCCGGCGGGGCTGGATTGCCCTGCGGGCAAGTCCAGCCGCCGCCGGCACTTTGCAGCGCCGACCGGCAAAATCCAGCCTCGCCGGCGTTTGAGGCGCGGGGGTCCGGGGGCTGGCCCCCGGCAGCGGCGTGGTAGCCGACAACGGCGGTTACATCCAGCCCCGCCGGCGTTTGAGGCGCGGGGTCTGGGGCGGAGCCCCAGGGGGGTCAGGCCGGGCGGGATTCCACGCGCTTCTTCAGGCCTGCCAGCGCCCGGTCGATGATGACCTTCTCCGCCTTGCGCTTGATCATGCCGAGCATCGGGATCTTGACGTCCACCGTCAGCTGGTAGGTGACCTCCGTACCGCGGCCCCCCTCCAGCGGCACCAGCCGGTAGGAGCCGTCCAGCTGCCGCAGCATCTGGGACTTGTCCAGGGTCCAGCTGACCTCGTCCGTGCCGGTCCAGCGGTAGGCCAGGGTGTGGTCGTCCTTGATCGCGCCCGCGTCGAGCAGCAGCCGCACCTTCACCGCGCGCCCCTCGGCGTCGGTGGCGAGCACCTCGGCCTCCTTCACCTCGCCGGTCCACTCGGGGTAGCGGGCGAAGTCGGCGATCACGGCCATGACCTCGGCCGGCGCGGCCTCGATGGTGATGCTAGAGCTGGTGTGTTCCGCCATCGCGGTCGCTCCTCCGGGGAGTGTTCGACAAGTGTGCGGGCGGCCCCCGGCCGCCGCGTGAAGGCTACCGTGCGTGTGGACGCCGCCACTCCCGCCCCTCTCGCAGCTCCCCTCACCGCACCCTCACCACTCCAGCGCCCACGGCCGCCCCGTCGCCGCGAAATGGCCCACGTTGACGCATTCCGTCCCCCCGATCCGCACCCGCCGCGCCAGCGGCTGGTGGACGTGTCCGAACAGCGCGTACCGCGGCCGGGTCCGCCGGATGGCGGCCAGCAGGGCCTCGCTGCCCCGCTCGAAGCGGCGCGCGACGGTGTCGTAGCAGAGCTCGGGGACCTCCGGCGGGATGTGCGAGCACAGCACGTCCACCTCCCCGAGCGCCTCCACCTTGGCGGCGTACTCCTCCTCGTCGACCTCGTACGGCGTCCGCATCGGCGACGGCAGCCCACCGCCGACGAAGCCGAAGACGCGGCCGCCGATCTCCACCCGCTGCCCGTCGAGGACGGTGGTGCCGGGTCCGGCGTACTCCGCCCACAGACCCGGCATGTCCACATTGCCGTAGGTGGCGTACGTGGGACTGGGGAAGGCGGCGAACATCCGCGCGTACTGCCGCCGCACCGCTTCCTCGATCATGCGCTCCCTGTCCAGCCCGTCCCACAGGTCGCGGCCGAATTCCCTCGCCTCCTCGAACCGTTTCGCGGTGCGCAGGGCGACGATCCGGTCGGCGTTCTCGACACCGAAGAGGTCGGGGAAGATGCCGCGCGAATGGTCGGCGTAATCGAGGAAGAGCACCAGGTCACCGAGGCAGATGAGGGCGTCGGCGCCCTCTCCGGCCCGGGCCAGGGCTTCGGTGTTGCCGTGGACGTCGCTGACGACGTGGACCCGCGTACGACTCTTCGTGCCACCCATGCGGCCACCCTAGGCGGCGCCCGGGCCCGGCCCGGTAGAGGGACCCTCGCAGGCGGTCGACCTGCGGTTACTTCCGAGTCGTGAACCGGGTCGACTACTGTCGGCAAGGCGGTTCCGGGTCCGCCGGTGCCTTTGCCGGGTCCCCGCCCGGATCCTCGCCCGGGTCCCGACGGAATACGGCGTTGTACAAAATGTGACGCACGGAACATCTGGCCGGTTCCCTCTATCCGGAACCCACTACCGGTGGGTAACGTCCGGTCGGTCCACACGGTGGCGATGGCGCCCAGAGGAGCAGCAGTCTTGCGCGAGTTCAGCCTTCCGGCCCTGTACGAGGTCCCTTCGGACGGGAACCTGACGGATCTCATCCGCCGCAACGCCGCCCAGCATCCCGACACCGCCGTCATGAGCCGCAAGGTCGGCGGCCGGTGGCAGGACGTGACCGCGACGGAGTTCCTCGCCGAGGTGCGGGCCACCGCCAAGGGCCTGATCGCGGCCGGCGTCGAGCCGGGCGACCGGGTCGCGCTGATCTCCCGTACCCGCTACGAGTGGGTGCTCTTCGACTTCGCGATCTGGACCGCGGGCGGCATCACCGTCCCCGTGTACGAGACCAGCTCCGCCGAACAGGTCCAGTGGATCCTCGGGGACTCCGGCGCGGTCGCCGTCATCGTGGAGAGCCCGGCGCACCGCGCGACCGTGGCCGCCCTGCACGACCGGCTGCCGGAGCTGCGCGAGGTCTGGGAGATCGAACAGGACGCCCTGGGCACGCTGAAGGCCGCCGGCGCGGAGGTCACCGACGCCGAGGTGGACGCGCGCAGCACCCTCGCCAACGCCGACGACCCCGCCACCATCGTCTACACCTCGGGCACCACCGGCCGCCCCAAGGGCTGCGTGCTGACCCACCGCAACTTCTTCGCCGAGTGCGGCAACGTGGTGGAGCGCCTGAGTCCGCTCTTCCGGACCGGCGAGTGCTCGGTGCTGCTCTTCCTGCCGGCCGCGCACGTCTTCGGGCGCCTGGTGGAGGTGGCGGCCGTGCTGGCGCCGATCCGGCTGGGCTGCGTACCGGACATCAAGAACCTCACGGACGAACTCCAGTCGTTCCGGCCCACCCTGATCCTCGGGGTGCCGCGCGTGTTCGAGAAGGTCTACAACTCGGCCCGCGCCAAGGCCCAGGCCGACGGCAAGGGCAGGATCTTCGACGCGGCCGCCGAGACGGCGATCGCCTACAGCCGCGCGCTGGACGCCCCGGGCGGCCCGTCCCTCGGCCTGCGCCTGAAGCACAAGCTCTTCTCGAAGCTGGTCTACGGCAAGCTCCACACGGTGCTCGGCGGGCGCGGCGAGTACGCGATCTCCGGCGGCGCCCCGCTGGGCGAGCGGCTCGGCCACTTCTTCCGCGGCATCGGCTTCACGGTGCTGGAGGGCTACGGCCTGACCGAGTCCTGCGCGGCCACGGCCTTCAACCCGTGGGACAAGACGAAGATCGGTACGGTCGGCCAGCCGCTGCCCGGCTCCGTGGTGCGCATCGCGGACGACGGCGAGGTGCTGCTGCACGGCGAGCACATCTTCAAGGAGTACTGGAAGAACGAGACGGCCACCGCCGAGGCGCTGACCGACGGCTGGTTCCACACCGGTGACGTCGGCACCCTCGACGAGGACGGCTACCTCGCCATCACCGGCCGCAAGAAGGAGCTCATCGTCACGGCGGGCGGCAAGAACGTCGCCCCGGCGGTGATCGAGGACCGGATCCGGGCGCACGCGCTGGTCGCGGAGTGCATGGTGGTCGGCGACGGGCGGCCGTTCGTGGCGGCGCTGGTCACCGTCGACGAGGAGTTCCTGGTCCGCTGGGCGGCGGAGCACGGCAAGCCGGCCGGGGTGACGGCGGCGGAGCTGCGCGAGGACGCGGAGCTGATCGCCGCCGTGCAGCAGGCCGTGGACGACGGCAACGCGGCGGTTTCCAAGGCGGAATCGGTGCGGAAATTCCGTATCCTCGGCTCCCAGTTCACCGAGGAGTCGGGCCACATCACGCCCTCGCTGAAGCTGAAGCGGAATGTGGTGGCCAAGGACTTCGCGGACGAGATCGACGCGCTGTACCGGGGCTGAGACCGGGGCTGAGACGGCAGCCAGGACAGCCGAGGCGGCCCGGCCGTACGGCTACCGGGGGTCCTCGGCGAGGATCCGGGCCATGTTCCGCTCCGCGAGCGCGGTGATGGTGACGAACGGGTTCACCCCGAGCGACCCCGGGACGAGCGAGCCGTCGACCACGTACAGGCCCCGGTAGCCCTTGGCGCGGCCGTAGGTGTCGGTGGCCTCGCCGAGGACGCAGCCGCCCAGCGGGTGGTAGGTGAAGTCGTCGGCGAAGGCCCTGTTGCCGCCGAAGAGGTCGTAGCGGTAGATCGTGAAGTTGGCCCGGTTCACGCGGTCGAAGAGGTTCTTGGCGGCCCGCACCGCCGGGGCGTTCTGGTCGCTCCGCCAGTTGAGCCGCGCCGAGTCGGTGGCGGCGTCGTAGGTGAAGTGGCCGCGCTCCGGGTTCTTGGTGATGGCCAGGTACATCGAGATCCAGTGCTCGAAGCCCATCGGGAGCGGGGCGATCTCCGCGAAGACGGGGTTGGCGGGGTTGTCCCAGTCGTCGATGCCGAGGGCGGGCATGGTGGCCTGGTTGGCGCCGACCGTGTCCCACAGGTGGTTGGCCCGCGCGGTCATCACGTTGCCGTTGGGCCCCCAGCCGAGCCCGACGCGGTCGCTGAGCGCGGGCAGCGCGCCGGTCTCGCGGGCGCGCAGCAGGATCTCGGTGGTGCCGAGGCTGCCGGCGCCCAGGAAGAGCTGGGCGCAGCCGAGTTCGCGGACCTGGGTGACCTTGCCGGTGACGTCGCTGGTGCGCACCGTGAGGACGTAGCCCCCGGCCGGGTCCGGGCGTACGCCGACCACGCGCTGCATGGTCTCGATGGTGACGTTGCCGGTGCCGATCGCGGCGGCCAGGTAGGTCTTGTCGACGCTCTTCTTGCCGTGGTTGTTGCCGTAGATGACCTCGCCGGCGAGGGCGGACTTCGTGGCGGTCCCGGCGGCCTCCCGCCGCATGTAGTCGAAGTCGTAGACGTTGGGCACGAAGGTGGTCTTCAGACCGGTGTTCTGGGCGTGCTTACGGGAGATCCGGGCGAAGCGGTACCACTCCGTGGACTCGAACCAGCCGGGGTCGATGTCGTTGACGCCGAGCATGGCGCGGGCGCGCGGGTAGTAGGTCCCGTACATCTCGTCGGCGTCGACCTGGGGCAGCACCTCGGTGAAGTACGAGCGCCGGGGGGTCGGCGACATGCCGCCGTTGACGAGGGAGCCGCCGCCGACGCCCCGGCCGACGTAGACCGACATGTCGCCGTAGTTCACCCGGTCGAGGACGCCGGGGTACGGGCTGATGTCGCGGTTGACCACGTCGAGCCAGAGGAACTGGGCGAGCGGCGCCTCGGTGCGGGTGCGGAACCACATGGAGCGCTGGTCGGGCGCCGAGGTGGAGGGGAAGACCTTGCCGTCGGGGCCGGGGGTGTCCCACAGCCGCCCCATTTCGAGGACGACGGTACGCACCCCCGCCTGTCCGAGGCGCAGCGCGGCGACGGCGGACCCGTAGCCGGAGCCGACGACGATGGCGGGCGCGTACTGCGCGGCGGCGGGTTCGGCGGCGGCGGCCGCGGAGAGCCCGATGCGGGTGAATCCGAGGGTCGCCGCGGTCTGGAGTGCGCCGATCCCCAGGAGGTGACGGCGCGTCAGGTTGGGTGTCATGGCCGCATCATGAGCGGATTCCGCCCAACCGGCCATAACCCGCGCTGACACGTATGTGAGTGACAGTCAGACATGGCTCGACCGTAGCCGGACCCCGCCCGGGGCCACCGGATTCCCCGGACCGCACCCGCGAACGCCGCCGACGCGCGATAATTCCCGCCCGCCCCGGCGCGCGCCCCCGCGTACGCCTACAGCAGCGCGCGCAGGCGCTCCGCCAGGAGGTCCCAGCGCCACTTCTCCTCGACCCAGGCCCGCCCGCGCTCGCCCATGCACCGCCGCAGCTCCGGGTCCTGGAGGAGGGCGACGATCCGCTCGGCGGCCTCGTCCGGGGAGCCGCCGCGCACCACCCAGCCGGTCTCCCCGTCGAGCACCGCGTCGGGCGCCCCGCCCGAGTCGCCCGCGACCACCGGCAGGCCGGTCGCGGAGGCCTCCAGGTAGACGATCCCGAGCCCCTCCACGTCCAGTCCGCCCCGGCGGGTCCGGCACGGCATCGCGAAGACGTCACCGGCGCCGTAGTGGGCCGGGAGCTCCTCCCAGGGCACGGCCCCGGTGAAGACGACGCAGTCCGCGACCCCGCTCCGCGCGGCCAGCGCCCGCAGGTCCGCCTCGTACGGGCCGCCGCCCACGACCAGCAGCACCGCGTCCGGCACGGCGGCCAGGATCCGGGGCATGGCCTCGATCAAGGTGTCCTGCCCCTTGCGCGGCACCAGCCGCGAGACGCACACGACCACCGGCCGGTCGGTCAGGCCCAGCCGGGCCCGGACCCCGGCGCCGCCCGACCCGGGGTGGAAGGTCTTCTCGTCCACCCCGGGCGGGAGCTGGACCATCCGCTCCGCCGCCCGCTCGGTGAGGGCGGAGGCGATCCGGGAGCGCGTGTACTCCCCCAGATAGGTCAGGGTGTCGGTGCCCTCGCCGATCCGCCGCAGCAGCTGCCGCGCGGCCGGCAGCTGCGCCCAGCCCGCCTCGTGCCCGTGGGTGGTGGCGACCAGCCGGCGGGCGCCCGCCCGGCGCAGCGCCGGGCCCATCAGTCCCAGCGGGGCCGCCGCCCCGAACCACACCGACTCGCAGCCGTGTTCGCGCAGCAGGGACACCGCCCGGCGGGTCACGCGGGGGGTGGGCAGCAGCATGGTGGTGCGGTCGCGCACCACCGGGAAGGGCTGCTCGGCGTCGAAGGCGGCGGTGGCCGCCCGGCCCTCGGCGCCGTGCTTCCAGGTGGAGGCGTAGACGACGACCCGCTCGGGGTCGAGGCGCAGCGCCATGTTGTGCAGGAAGGCCTGGATGCCGCCCGGGCGCGGCGGGAAGTCGTTGGTCACGATCAGCGTCTTGTGCATCGCTGCCAACGTACCGGACGGCGTCAGCCGAGATCCCGGCGCAGGGCCTCCCGCCAGGCCTCCGTCAGCCCGGCGAGGTCCGTCCCGAGTACGGTCTCCAGCGCGGCCGGCAGCGGTGTGCGTCCCGCCTCCTCGTAGAGCCGTACCAGGGCCGCCTCGCCCCACCGGTCCGCGATGAGCCGGCAGGCCAGCCAGGCGCCCTCGTACGCCCGGGCGGTGGCCTCCGGGTCGCCGCCGAAGGCGAAGGCGGAGTCGGCCGGGAGCGCGCCGGGCGGCTCCCCGCCGCGGACGGCGCGGGCGAGGGTGGGCGCGGCGTCGGGCGGGGCGAGCGGACCGCCCCGGTACGCGGCCCAGTCGGCGAAGCCCTCGGACAGCCACTGCGGGGTCATGGCCGTGGTGGCGGCGCGGGTGGCGACGTGGGTGGTCTCGTGGGTCAGGACGACGTCCTTGCCCACGGCGCTGAGCTGCGCGTACCCCTCGGGGTTGACCACGACCCGGTCGGCCGGGGCCGGTCCGCCGCCGGTGCTTCCGGTGGTGACGGCGCCCAGCCCCCGGTAGGCGTCGGCGGGCTTCCCGAGCAGCGCGGCCATCGCGTCCAGCGAGCCCGGCACGAGCACCACCACCCGCCGGGCCCACGCGCGCGGCCAGGCGGCGCTCACCGCGGGCACCGCCCGGTCGGCCTCCCGGCCCACCTCGGCCAGGACCCCGGCGCTCTGGCCGACGCCGAGCACGAGGGAGGCGGCGCCGCGCACGACGGCCACCCGGCCCTGGTCCCACAGCTGCGGCGGCGCCCCCGGGGCGGGCCCGTCGGCGGTGACCTGCCAGGCGGCGCCCTCCCGTGTCAGCTCCACGGCGCGGGCGGGGGCCGCGTCGTAGCCGGCGAGCCGGTAGCGCAGTTCGGCGCGCACGTGGGCCCGTACGCCGTCCAGCCGGACGGAGCCGACCTCGTACGCCCATCCCTCCAGGGGGATCCCGGCGAGCCGCGCGGGCGGGGTCCGCGCCCAGGCGGCGACGGCCTCCCGCACCCCGGCCTCCTCGGCGCCGCGCCCGCCCGGCGCCCCGCACGCCCCCGCCGCGAGCAGCAGCAGCAGCAGCAGCACGCACAGCAGCACCGGCAGCGCGCGCGGGATCCGGCGGAGGGGGGTCATCCGCCGATCGTACGCAGGGCCCCGCCGGGGCTACGGCCGGGTCACCGAGGAGATCGGCATCATCCCGACGGGGTCGTAGCGCACCCGGGCGCCCGGATAGGGGGCGTGCACCACCTGGCCGTTGCCCACGTACATGCCGACGTGGCTGGCGTCCGAGCGGTACGTCACCAGGTCCCCGGGCCGGGCCTGCGACAGCGGCACCTGCCGGCCCGCGTACCGCTGCGCCTGCGAGGTGCGCGGCAGGGAGACCCCCGCCTGCCGGTAGGACCACACCATCAGCCCGGAGCAGTCGAAGCCGGAGGGTCCGGTGGAGCCCCACACGTACGGCCGTCCGACCGCCGAACGGGCCGCCATCACGGCGGTCATCGCGCGGCCCGAGGCCTGGCCGCCGTCCTCGGAGAACGCCGGGGCGGGCAGGACGTCGGCGCGGCCGCCGGAGCGCGAGGCCCGCTCGAAGTCGGCCCGTTCGGCCGAGGGCATGGCGTTGAGCAGCTGCCGGGCGGCGGCGAGCTTCGCCGTGACGGAACGCTTGCGGGTGGCCACCTCCGTGCGCAGCGCCTCCAGTTCGGCGAGCTTGCGGGAGGCCTCCTGGCGCTGCTGGCCGATCCGGCGCTGCTCCTCGCGCAGTTCGCCCAGCTGCAGGGCCTGGCGGCCGCTGAGCCGGTTGAGGACGGCCGACTTGTCGAGGTAGTCCCGGGGGTCGTCGGACAGCATCAGCTCGACGGTCGGGTCGAGGCCGCCGGAGCGGTACTGGGCCCCGGCGAAGGCGCCGAGGACCCGGCGCATGGCGTTGACGCGGTCCTGGGCGCGGGCGACCGCGTCCTGGGCCCGGCTGATCTCGGCCCGCAGCCGGTCGGCCTTCTCGCCGGCCTCGTTGAAGCGTTCGGTGGCCTGTTCGGCCTCTTCGAAGAGCCGGTCGACCTGGGCGCGGGTACTGGTGGGGGGGTCCTGCGGGAGCCCGGGGGCCGCCTGCGCGGCCGCGCCCGTCAGGGCCACGGCGACGGTGGCCGCCGCGGCGGCGGTCAAGACGGTGACTTTGGTGCTCCGGTCGAGGCCGCTGAGCCCGGGCCGGCGATGGGACGCCACGTGGAACCGCTCCCTTCCGCTGCGCGGAGCCCGGGTCCGCCCCCCGTAGGACGGCCGTGTACCGGGTCTCGCGGTGGCAGACAGTAGCGGCGCCACCACGCACCGGCCAACGACCGCCGCGGGGGCGCACATGCCGACGCCCCGCCTCAGACGCAGGTCACCGGCGGGGCGTGGGGTCAGGGCGGCTCCGCGCAATTCGCCCGGATGGGCGGTGTACGGCGCGCCTCCGCGGAAGCGGAGCGGTCGGCTCAGCCGACGCGGACACCGAACTGGAACGGCATGTTTCGCATGGCCTCGTACTTGACGCCGCCCCGGGGGTTGGAGGCGTGGAAGACCTGGCCGTTGCCCGCGTAGAGGCCGACGTGGTGCAGGTCGTCGTAGAAGAAGACCAGGTCACCGGGCCGGAGCTCGCTCATGCCGATGCGCGTGCCGTCGTTGACCTGCGTGTAGGTGGTGCGGCTGATCTGGGCGCCGGCCTGCCCGTAGGCCCACTGCGCCAGGCTCGAACAGTCCCAGTACGCCATGCCGGTGGAGCCCATGTTGTAGCCCTTGCCCTCCTGCGTCACCGCGGCGGCGAGGGCGGCCGCGGCCAGCCCCGAGCCCTTCACCGCGCCGGGCTTGGCGCTGCTCCCGCCGCCCCCGCCCGCGGCCTTCGCGGCGTCCGCGCCCTCCTTGGCCGCCTCGCTCTTGAGCTGGCCGCGCTCCTCCGCCGTCAGGGAGTTGAGCTGGGCCTGGGCGTCGGCGAGCTTGCTCTGGGCGGTCGCCTTCTTCTCCGCGAGCTCCTTGCGGACGGCGGCGAGGTCGGCGAGCTTGCCGGAGGCCTCCTGGCGCTGCTGCGCGAGGCTGCGCTGCTTGGCCTGGATCTTCGCTATCGCCTCGACCTGCTTGCCGCTCAACTGCTGGAGCGTGGCGGCCTTGTCGAGGTAGGTCTCCGGGTCGCCGGAGAGCAGCAGCTCCACGGACTGGTCGAGGCCGCCGCCGCGGTACTGGGCGGTCGCCATCGAACCGAGGGTGTCGCGCAGTGCGTTGAGCTCGTCCTGGCCGCGCGCGACCTGGTCCTGGAGCTGGGCGATCTCCTTCTCCAGCTTGTCCTGGCGGTCCTTGGCCGCGTTGGCCTTCTCGCCGGCCTGCTCGGACTCCTCGTAGAGGCCGTCGACCTTGGTCTTGACCTCGTCCTTGTTCGGCTTGTCCGGGGCGGCCATCGCCGACTGGGAGGAGAGGGCGACGGCCGCGGTGGCGAGGGCGGTGAGCACGCTCACGCGGGCGCGGGTGGGCGGCTTGGGTCGACGGTGGGACGCCACGGACGCCAGCTCCTTCTTCCTGGAGCCGCCGAAGACGGTCGCAAAGCTCGGCAGCGCACCTCCGCCGTCACCCCGAATGGGTGAACTACCGCACGAAGGTTTGAACAGACCCTAGTGACCCTCCTGTGATCAGTTCAAATCCCCACCGGGAAAATTCCGCTTCCCGAGCGGCCTTTTTACCCGTGGCGCACGCTGCGTGCCGGGGAGTTGACGGTACGTCTCCCCGCCCGGCACCCAATTCCGGCATTGCGCGCAGCAGTTACGAAAGCGGCGAAGGCCGCGCCCGGTTACGAAACCCTCGACAGCCGCTTCAGCAGCAGCGCGGACGTCACCGGCCGGGCCCCCGCCTTCGCCACCCCGTCGGCCACCTCACGGTCCGTGGAGACCACGACCACCGGCCGGCCGGGCGGCTCGGCCCGCACCAGCTGGCGGATCAGCTCATCGGCCGTGACCCCGGCCTTGGAGAACAGCACCCGGACCCCGCGCGGCGGCGCGAGAAGCACCGGCGCGGCCAGCTCCGCCCCGTCGAACACACAGGTCATCTCGGCGCCGGTCTGCGCGGCCAGCATGGACAGCCCGCCCAGCAGCCGCAGCCGCTGCTTCTCCAGCGGCATGGTCGGGTACCCGGTCTTGGTCACGTTGTAGCCGTCGACCACCAGGTGCGCCTGCGGCAGTGCCAACAACTGGTCCAGCAGCGCCGGATCGGTCTCCGACAGGGCGCGCGCCGCGATGTCCTTCGGCGTCATCCGGCCCGGCTGCACGGCCTCCACCGTGTCGGCGGGCCGCGTCGAGACCGGCGGCAGCGCCAGCTCGCGGCGCAGTCCCGCCGCCGCGTCCAGCACCGTGTCCAGCAGCAGCCGCAGCCGCATGTCCTCGATGCTGCGCCCCTCGCGGGTGGCCCGGCGCGAGGTCTCCAGCGCCGACTCCACCTCCGCCAGCCGGGCCCGGAGCCGCCGCGTCTCGCTCTCGGCGGCGGCCACCTGCGCGGCCGCCTCCGCCCGGAACCCGTCGATCTCCGCCGTCACCTTGCGCAGGGCCGCCTCGCCCCGCTTGACGTCGCTCAGGGCGCTGCGCAGTTTGCGCTGAAGCGATTCCGCTTCCTTGCGGGAGGCGTCCAGGTCGGCCCGCACCTGGTCACCCCCGGCACGCTGCTGTTCCCGGGCCTGCGCCAGTTCGCCGCGCAGCCGCTCGACCTCGCGGCGGGTCTCGTCGCCGACCCGCTCGGCGTCGGCGCGCTGCGCCTCCTCGCCCGCGGCGGCCACCAGCTTGACCCAGCCGGCCGGGCGCAGCACGTACGCGGCGGCCGCCACGTCCAGCGGGTCGGCCGCGGCGGGCGGGGCGCACGCGTCCAGCGCACCCGCCAGCTCCGGCTGCGCCTCGCGCAGCTTCTCCGCGACCCGGCTGCGGAAGGCGCCGTCGGTCTCCACGGCGGCGGCCATGGCGTTCCCGGCGAACTTGGCGCGCCGGGTCGGGGTGAAACGGGCGTACTGCCGCAACTGCGCCGGCAGGTCCGCGACCGTCAGCCCGCCGAAGGCGTCCGAGACGAGCGCGACGACCCGGCGCCGCACGCCCTCCGGCAGCGGGCGGTCGAGCACCTCGGCGGCGTCGCCGGCCGCGTCGGCCGGCTCAGCGCCGCTTGCTGGCTCCACAATCCGTCACCCCTACCGTGATCTACTGTGGGCCCGGCTCCCTCAGGAGCCGGTGCCCGGCCTGTCCACGAGCTCGATCTGGTCCACCGCGTCGCACCAGCGACAGCGCACCGACTCGATGGTCTCACTGACCACCTCGCGCTCCGCGACCTTGGGCTCCCCGGCGAGGTCCAGGTGGGCGTACTCGACGGCCCTCTGCTTGGTAACTCATTCAATTAAAGCGTTTCCAGCCCGCCGCGGGGGACGCGGACCGCAGCACGTAACCCTACGGCCTGGCACCACCACGGAGCGGGTGGTCCTGCGTCATGCTCTGTCTCATGATCGTAAAGTGGCGGACGGTACGCGAGGCGGCCCGGGGCCCGGTGGTCACGTACGCGCTGATCGGCGGCTGCTGCCTGGCCTTCCTGTGCGGCCCGGCATCCGGCCTGAACCCGTCCTTCGGCACGGGCGAACGGCTGCTGTCCTCGGGCACGGCGTACTTCCGGCACTGGGGGGTGGTCCCCGACGAACTGTTCTCGGGGGCCGGACGCCCGCTGCTGACCCCGCTGACCGCGCTCTTCGTCCACGGCAACTGGCTGCACCTGCTCGGGAACATGCTCTTCCTGCACGTCTTCGGCGCGATGACGGAGGAACGGATGGGCCGGGCGCCGTTCCTGGTCTTCTACGTCTGCACCGGATACCTGGCGCTGGCGGTCTACGCGGCGGCCAACGCCTCCTCCGACCAGACCCTGGTCGGCGCCTCCGGGGCCATCTCGGCCGTCCTCGGGGCGTTCCTCTGCCTCTTCCCGAAGGCACGGGTGACGAGCCTGTTCCCGTTCCTGCTCTTCCTGCCGCTGCGCTTCCCCGCCTGGATCGTGCTGCTGTTCTGGTTCGCCCTCCAGTGGCTGGCCGCGCACCGCGCGGAGAGCGGGCCCGGGGTGGCGTACCTGGCCCACGTGGTGGGCTTCTCGGTGGGCTTCCTGTACGCGTGGGCGCGCTATCGGCGTACGACTAGAGTGAGGCGACCAGTGACTGCCGGCGAGGGAGACAGCCAACCGTGATCACCGCGATCGTGCTCATCAAGACCAGCGTGGACCGCATCCCCGAGATCGCCGAGTCCATCGCCGCGCTGGACAACGTCAGCGAGGTCTACTCCGTCACCGGAACGTACGACCTGATCGCCCTGGTCCGCGTCGCCCGCCACGAGAACCTGGCCGACATCATCCCCGGGCGCATCAGCAAGATCCCGGGCGTCGAGGCCACCGACACCCACGTGGCGTTCCGTACGTACTCCCAGCACGACCTGGAAGCCGCCTTCGCCATCGGCCTGGACGCGTAGCACCCGGCCCACGCCGCGCGGCGGCCCGGCGTCGCCCCGGCGTCAGGAAGCCGGCACGCAGCGGCCGTCCTCGGTGCGGTACCGCCACCGGGCGCCGTCCGTGACGAGTTCCCGGACCGCGCGGACGAAGCGCTCGACGTGCTCGTCGGGGGTGCCGGCGCCGAAGCTGACGCGGATCGCGTTCAGCGAGCGTTCGCCCGGCGCGGCCTCGGGGGCCCCGCACTCGCCCTGGGCCTGCGGCTCGCTGCCCAGCAGGGTGCGCACCAGCGGGTGGGCGCAGAACAGGCCGTCGCGGACGCCGATCCCGTACTCCGCGGACAGCGCGGCCGCGAAGTGCGAGCTGTTCCAGCCGTCCACCACGAACGAGATGACGCCGACGCGCGGCGCGTCGTCCCCGAACAAGGACAGCACCCGCACCGCCGGGACCTCCGCCAGGCCCTCGCGGACCTTCGCGATCAGGTGCCGCTCGCGGGCGACGAGCTCCTCGAACCCGGCCTCCTTGAGCGCCCGGCAGGCCGAGGCGATGGAGTAGACACCGATGACGTTCGGCGAGCCGGCCTCGTGGCGGGCGGCGCTGGTGTGCCACTCGACGTCGACCCCGCCGTCCTCGCGGCGGGCCACCGTGCGGGAGGCGCCGCCGCCCGCGAGGTACGGCTCGGCCCGCTGGAGCCAGTCGGCGCGCCCGGCGAGGACGCCCGAGCCGAAGGGCGCGTACAGCTTGTGGCCGGAGAAGGCGACCCAGTCCACGTCCAGCTCCCGCACCGAGACCGGGTGGTGCGGCGCCAGCTGGGCGGCGTCCAGGACGATCCGCGCGCCGTGGGCGTGCGCGGCGGCGGCCAGCTCCTTGACCGGCCACAGCTCACCGGTGACGTTGGACGCGCCGGTGACGCAGACCAGCGCCGGACCGTACGGGTCCCGGTCGGCCAGCGCCCGCTCCAGGGTGGCGACGGCCTGGCCGGGGGTGCGGGGGGCGTTGAGGTAGGTGACCCGCGCGTCGCCCCAGGGCAGCAGCGAGGCGTGGTGCTCTGTCTCGAAGACGAAGACCTGGCAGTCGGCCGGCAGGGCGGCGGCCAGCAGGTTCAGCGAGTCGGTGGTCGACCGGGTGAAGATCACCTGGTCGGCGGGGCGGCAGTCCAGGAACTCCGCGACCGTGACACGGCTCTGCTCGAACAGGTCGGTGGACAGCTGCGAGAGGTAGCCGGCCCCGCGGTGGACGCTGCCGTAGTACGGGGCGTACGCGGCCACGTCGTCCCAGACCCGCTGGAGGGCGGGGGCGCTGGCGGCGTAGTCGAGGGCGGCGTAGGTGACCTCGCCACCGGTGACGAGCGGCACGGTGACGTCCCGGCCGAGCACCGGCAGCGGCGCGCCACAGGCGGGGTCGACGGAGGGGGCAGCGGCAGAGGTGGTGGCGGCGTTCAGGGATGCGGACATGGCGGTATCTCCCGGCAGGCAGGGCTGAATGGCTTCGTCGGTGCCCGTACGCGGCCGCGGCTCGGCGGCGCTCGGCGGCCGCCGCGGGGGTACGGGAAGTGCCCCGGAAGGGTGCGGGCGTACGCCACGGCGACCCTGGTCCGAGGGGTGAAGAAGGGGCGGAGTCGCCCTATCGCATTCGCTTGCTCACGGAAAAAGCTCCTCGAAGACCCAGGACCCCTGGTATCGAGGGATCCGCGCTTGCCGTAGACCTCGCTGCCTACGGCCTGGTCATCACCCGGGGCACCCCGCCACGGAAGGAGGGTTGCCGGACAGCGAGCCGGGGCCAAAACGCTGTCACTCGTGACCTGGTCAGCATCCTGCCACAAGATCCCCCGCGCACAAGACCCCGGTCCACGATGTGGACCGGGGTCTCGTCACGGCGGCGGCTACGCGTTGCTGGCGGCCACCCAGCGCTCCAGCGCCGCCCGCGCCGCGCCCGAGTCGATGGACTCGGCCGCACGGGCGATGCCCGCGGCGATCTGCTCCTCCAGCGAGCCGGTGCCCGGATCCAGCGCCACCAGGGCCGCCGCCGAGTTCAGCAGCACGGCGTCGCGTACCGGACCGGTCTCGCCGGCCAGCAGCCGCCGGGCGACGTCCGCGTTGTACGAGGCGTCCTCGCCGCGCAGGGCGGCGACACCCACGATCGGGATCCCGACGTCGCGCGGGTCGAACGGCAGCTCGGTGACCGTGCCCTCGCGGACCCACCAGACCCGCGAGGTGGCCGTCGTGGTCAGTTCGTCCATGCCGTCGTCGCCGCGGAAGACCAGCGCCGAGGAGCCCCGCTCCGCGAGCACCCCGGCGACGATGGGCGCCACCCGGGGATCGGCCACGCCCGTGGCCTGCGCGCGCACCCTCGCCGGGTTGGTCAGCGGGCCGAGGAAGTTGAAGGTGGTCCGGATGCCCAGCTCCTTGCGGGCCGCCGCCACGTGCCGCAGCGCGGGGTGGAACTTGACGGCGAAGCACAGGGTGATGCCGGCCTCCTCGGCGACCTCCGCCACCCGGGCCGGGGTGAGGCCCAGGTTGACGCCGAGCTTCTCCAGCACGTCGGAGGAGCCGCTCGCCGAAGAGGCGGCCCGGTTCCCGTGCTTGACCACCTTGGCGCCCGTTCCGGCCACCACGAGCGCCGACATGGTGGAGATGTTGACCGTCTTCGCGCCGTCCCCGCCCGTACCGACGATGTCCACCGTCCGGCCCGGCACCTCGATGAGGTTGGCGTGCGCGTACATGGCGCGCACCATGCCGTTGATCTCCGCGACGGTCTCCCCCTTGGCCCGCAGCGCCACCATGAAACCGGCGATCTGCGCGTCCGTGGCCTCGCCCCGCATGATCCGGTCCATGGCCCAGGCGGTGTCGTCCGGTCCGAGGTCCCGGCCGGTCAGCAGGGCGTCGAGGAGACCCGGCCAGCCGCGGGCCGCCACGCTGTCGCCGCCTGCCGGGGTCACAACGTTCATGGTCCGCTCCTGCTGCTCGGAAAAGTTCCACGTCGAATGGGTGCGGAGGCCAGCCTATCCAGGCCCGCAGACGGCGAAGAGCCCCGTCCAGACACTGGACGGGGCTCTCACCGTGGCGACACCGGGATGGGCCGGAACCGATCCCTCGAATGGTCCTGCCGGAGATCAGTGGTGGCCGTGGCCGCTCTGGATCTCCTTGTACTCCTCCACCGTGGGCTTCGGAATGTGGGTGTTCTCCCCGTAGAAGCCCTTGCTGAGCTTCGCGCGGAGCTTCTCCGTGGCCTTCACCTTGCGCTCGACACCGTTCTCGTCGACCGTCGGGCCGATCTCGATCGGCTCGTACTGCGTGTGCGAGGTGAGGGTGTGCAGCTGGCCCTGCGAGAGCGGCTCGTGGACCTCGACGAACTCACCGTGCGGCAGGCGCTTGATGACGCCGGTCTCCCGGCCGTGCAGCACCTTGTCGTGGTCCCGGCGCTGGAGGCCGAGGCAGATCCGCTTGGTGATGACGAAGGCGACGACCGGGCCCACGAAGAAGCCGATCCGCGCGAACCACGTGATCGAGTTGATCGACAGGTGGAAGTACTGCGCGAACATGTCGTTGCCGCCCGCGATCAGCAGGATCACGTACCAGGTGAGCCAGGCGACACCGAAGGCCGTACGGGTCGGAACGTTGCGCGGGCGGTCCAGGATGTGGTGCTCGTTCTTGTCCCCGGTGACCCAGGACTCGATGAACGGGTAGACCGCGATCGCGACCAGGATCAGCGGGAAGATCACCAGCGGTACGAACACGCCCAGGACGAGCGTGTGGCCCCACAGGTTGATCTCCCAGCCCGGCATGGCACGGATCAGGCCCTCGGAGAAGCCCATGTACCAGTCGGGCTGCGCACCGGTGGACACGTGGTCCGGGCGGTACGGGCCCAGCGCCCAGATCGGGTTGATCGACGCGAGCGCCGCGATGGCCGCGATGACACCGAAGACCAGGAAGAAGAAGCCTCCGGCCTTGGCCATGTAGACCGGCAGCAGCGGCATGCCGACGACGTTGTTGTTCGTCTTGCCGGGACCCGCGAACTGGGTGTGCTTGTGGTAGAAGACCAGGATCAGGTGGGCCACCAGCAGGCCCATCATGATGCCGGGCAGCAGCAGGATGTGGATCGAGTAGAACCGGGCGACGAAGTCGCCGCCGGGGAACTCGCCGCCGAAGAGGAAGAACGACAGGTACGTGCCGACGATCGGCACGGACAGGATCGCGCCCTCCATGAAGCGGACACCGGTGCCCGAGAGCAGGTCGTCCGGCAGGGAGTAACCGGTGAAACCGGTGAACATGCCGAGGACCAGCAGCAGGAAGCCGAAGACCCAGTTGACCTCGCGCGGCTTGCGGAAGGCGCCCGTGAAGAAGACGCGCATCATGTGCACGAGCATGGCCGCGACGAAGATCAGCGCCGCCCAGTGGTGGATCTGCCGGATGAGCAGACCGCCGCGGACGTCGAAGCTGATGTCCAGGGTCGAGGCGAAGGCCTCGGACATCTGGACGCCCTGCATCGGCACGTACGAGCCGTGGTACACGACCTCGTTCATGCTCGGGTGGAAGAACAGCGTCAGGTACACACCCGTGAGGATGATGATGATGAAGCTGTAGAGGCAGATCTCACCCAGCATGAAGGACCAGTGGTCCGGGAAGATCTTGCGCATGTTGGACTTGGCCAGGCTGTAGATGCCCAGGCGGCCGTCCGCCCAGTCCGCTACGCGCTCGCCGGCCGGCGCTTTGCGCGCCGTGTTGGATTCGGTGGCAGTGCTCATCCGCGCTCCCAGAAAGCAGGACCGACGGGCTCTTCGAAGTCGCCCTGCGCTTCGAGGAAGCCTTCGTCATTGACGCCGATCCGCAGCTGCGGAAGCGCGTGACCGGCCGGGCCGAAGATGACTCGGGCGCCGTCGGAGAGGTCGAAGGTGGACTGGTGGCACGGGCAGAGCACGTGGTGCGTCTGCTGCTCGTACAGGCTGATGGGGCAGCCGACGTGGGTGCAGATCTTGGAGTAGGCCACGATCCCCTCGTGGGACCACTCCAGCTCCTGCTTGTCCTTGATGTCCTCCGGCTTGATCCGGACGATCATCAGGGCGGCCTTGGCGATCTGCGTCTGGAAGTCGTGCTGGTCCTCCTCCAGGCCTTCCGGCCGGGCGAAGGTCAGCGACCCGACGAGCACGTCCTCGGGACGCAGCGGCTCGTTCGTGTTGTCGTTGATCAGCAGCTTGCCCTTGGCCCACACGGTCTTGCGCAGCTTGTCCTCGGGCAGCGGCCCGAGGTCGCGCAGGATCATCACGGCGGACAGCGGCAGCATGGCCAGCGCGCCCAGCATCGTGTTGCGGATCAGCGGGCGGCGGCCGATGCCGGACTCGTTCGCGCCGTCGGCGAAGTCCTGCAGGACCTTCGCCTTGACCTCCGGCGCCGCCGCGATGGCGTGGCGCTCGTCGGCGACCTCCACGTCGGACATCAGGGTGCGGGCCCAGTGGACCGCGCCCGCGCCGATGCAGAAGAGGGCCGTGCCCAGCGTCAGACCGAGCGCGAAGTTCAGCGCGCTCACCTTCCCGATGGGGAAGATGTAGACGATCTTGTCGACCGGGAGGGTCACGTACGAGGCGATGAAGCCGATCGTGGCCAGCATCGACAGCGTGAACAGCATCGCCACCGTGCGCTCGGACCGCTTGGCGGCCCGCTCGTCGATGTCCTGGATGCGCGGCTTGTGGACCGGAAGGCCCGGGTCGGCGAACGGTGCGTCCGCGACCGCCACGCCACCGTGGTGCGCGTCGCCCTGCTCGCTCGGCAGGTGCTTCTCTTCGGGAATGTCTTGGCTACTCATGACTTCTTGGCCTTAGCGGTGTGGGCCGCGACCCAGACGGCGACAGCGATCAGCGCACCCAGACCGAAGATCCAGCCGAACAGACCCTCGGAGACGGGGCCGAGGCCGCCGAGCTTGAGGCCACCGGGGCTGGTCGACTTATCGCCGTTGACGTTCTGGAGGTACGCGATGATGTCCTTCTTCTGCTTCTCCGGCATGGTGCTGTCGGGGAAGGAGGGCATGTTCTGCGGGCCGGTGAGCATGGCCTCGTAGATGTGCTTCGGCTCGACGCCCTCGAGGTTCGGGGCGTACTTGCCGTTCGTCAGGGCGCCGCCCTCGCCGGTGAAGTTGTGGCACTGCGCGCAGTTGTTGCGGAACAGGACGCCACCGTTGGCGATGTCGGCACCGGCCGGGTCGTACTGCTTCTCGGTCGGCACGATCGGGCCGGCACCGAGGGAGGAGACGTACGCCGCGAGCTGGTCGATCTGCGCCTGGGTGTAGACGACCGGCTTCTTGGGGATCTGGGCGCCGGGCTGCTGGGCCGGCATGCGGCCCGTGCTCACCTGGAAGTCGACGGCCGCGGAGCCGACGCCGACCAGGCTGGGGCCGTCAGTGGAACCCTGACCGCCGGTCCCGTGGCAGCTTGCGCAACCCACGGCGTACAGCTTCTTGCCCTCCTCGATGGCGAGGGACTGGGCGGTTTCATCGGCCTGCGCCTTGCCCGCGGGCGCGAAGGCGGCGTACAGCCCCCCCGTGACCGCCAGCGCGAAGAGTAGAACGACGACCGCCGCCAGCGGATGGCGTCGTCGTGCGGAGAGCTTTTTCACGGATTACCCCGGTGTCAGGATCTTCTGCGTCGGTGTTTCTGGATGGAGTGCCGGGCCGGGCCCGGCGACGTGTTCGCTACTTGATCAGGTAGATCGTCGCGAAGAGGCCGATCCAGACGACATCGACGAAGTGCCAGTAGTAGGACACGACGATGGCCGACGTGGCCTGTTCGTGGGTGAACCTCTTGGCCGCGTACGTCCGGCCGAGGACCAGCAGGAAGGCGATGAGACCGCCCGTCACGTGCAGACCGTGGAAGCCGGTGGTCAGGTAGAACACCGAGCCGTACGGGCCTGACTTGAGAGACATGCCCTCGTGCTTGACCAGCTCGGTGTACTCGAAGACCTGACCGCCGATGAAGATCGCACCCATGACGAACGTGATGATGAACCACGTCCGGAGCTTCTTCACGTCACCGCGCTCGGCGGCGAATACGCCGAGCTGGCAGGTGAGCGAGGAGAGCACCAGGATCGTCGTGTTCGTCGCCGAGAAGGGCAGATTCAAGGCCGAAGCCTGCTCTGTCCAGTACTCGGCACCCGTCACTGATCGCAGGGTGAAGTACATCGCGAAGAGGGCCGCGAAGAACATCAGCTCGGAACTCAACCAGATGATGGTTCCGACGCTGACGAGGTTCGGCCGGTTGACCGTCGGGTGCGCGTGCCCGGTATCTACTGTCGTTGCTGTCGCCACGACCGACATTATGTCGGTCGCTTATCCCGCCCTCACCCCGGGGGGTGCCGTTCGGAGTGTCAGCGGCGTGTGCAAGGCCCGAACGGCCCATCAGATCGCCCCCTCGGCGTCTTGTCCGAGGGTGGCGGAACCGATGTTGACGGCCGGTCGGACGGAGTAGCATCCCGCGCAACATCAACGTGATTCACGTGACACGTGGAGGAACGAAATGCGGGCGACTGCGCGGGTTCTGGTCTACAGCGACGACGCGGGCACCCGGGAGCAGGTGCGGCTGGCGGCCGGGCGCAGGCCGGCGGCGGACCTGCCGCCGGTGGAGTTCCTGGAGTGCGCAACGCTTCCTGCGGTCCTGGCGGCGCTGGACGCGGGCGGCGTCGACGCCTGCGTGCTGGACGGCGAGGCCGCCCCGGCCGGGGGCATGGGCGTGTGCCGCCAGATCAAGGACGAGGTCTTCCGGTGCCCTCCGGTGCTGCTGCTGATGGGACGCCCCCAGGACGCCTGGCTGGCCACCTGGAGCCGCGCGGACGCCGCTGTCACCCTTCCGGTGGACCCGGTGGAGTTCCCGGAGGCCCTCGCGCGTGTCCTGCGGGCCCGGCTGGCCTCCAGCGCGGCCTGAGCCGCTCTCCGGCCGGGCGGGCCGCGGGGACCCGCGCCGGCGCGGAGGGCGGGCGCCCGGGGGACGCGCGCCGAGCGGCGCGTCCCGGGGGCGTACGCCCTCCCCGGCGGCGGGGGCGGCTCCGCGGGCGGAGCCGGCCATCAGACCTGCGGCCGGAGGCGGGCCTGGTCCATGGGGCTGCGGCCCTCCTGGGTGCCCTTGAGGAGGGCGCTGCCCTCGCGCCAGTCCTTCCAGTCCATGTTCCAGTCGCCGAAGCCGTTGCCGAAGGTGTCCATGTCTTCGCCGATGCTGTTGATCACACGTACGATGTCGCCCTCGGTGATGTTCTCGTAGAACCAGGCGGCGTTGCCGGTGCTCATGCCGGTGCACCCGTGGCTGACGTTCTCGTAGCCCTGGGAGCCGACCGACCACGGCGCGGCGTGCACGTACTCCCCGCTCCACGTCACCCGGGTGGCGTAGTAGACGGGCAGGTTGTAGTACTCGCTGCCGCCGATACCGACGGTGTCCCCGCGCATCTGGACGAAGTACTGCTTGCCCAGCACCACCTTGACCCCGTTGCGGGTGGAGAAGCCGGGCTTCCCGGTGGTCACCGGAATGGTGTTGATCACTTCTCCGTTGCGCTCGAACGTGAGGTAGTGCGAGGAGGCGTCCGTGGTGACCTCCACCCGGTCCCCGATCTCCAGGGTGAGCGGCTTGGAGGCCGCGCCGTGGAGTTCGTCGGAGATCCGCACGCCCTCCAGGTTGCTCCGTACGGAGACGGTGGAGTGGGCCGGCCAGTAGTCCTTGGGCCGGAAGTGGAGGTTCTTGTCGTCCACCCAGTACCAGGCGCCCTCGACGTGGTCGGGGGTGTCGACGACCAGGGACCGTTCCACGATCGCCCGGGCGGCCTTGTCCTTGACCGGCTCGTTGAGTTCGGCCGTGATGGGCTGTCCGACGCCGTACTTGCCCTCGTCCGGGCCGAAATCGACCTTGAGGACCTTCTTGGCCGGGGTGGTGTCGAACGTCAGCGTGCGCTGCCCTGGAGCGCCCCGCTCGTCCTCCGTGCTCACGGTGACCGTGTAGCGCACGCCGGCGGCCAGGGGAGCGGTGCTGTGCCAGCGGTCCCCCTTGGCGGAGAGTTCGCCCGCCAGGCGCCGTCCGTGGGTGTCCACGGCCGTCACGTCGGTGATGCGCGCCGTCGTGCCCTTGACGGTGACTTCGAGCGGCTTGTCCGGGTCGGCGGGGCGGCCGCCGGTGGCCTCGTTGAAGGAGACGTGCTCACCCGCGTCGTACGGGCGGGCTGACAGCGGGTTCTTCTCGCCGGACCCGCATGCGGTGGCGCCGGCCCCGAGGGACGCGACCAGCAGGGAGCAGCTGAGTACCGTCCAAAGACGCGGTGAGTGCTTCATGGAGCCAACGCTATGAAGGTATGACAATTACGGCGCGCTGGTGACTGCAAACGAGGGGCCCGGACTCCTCCGAAAAGGTGTCCGGGCCCCTCAGGTCACACGGTCAGGCTGTCACGCGGGTGCGGCGAACGGCTACTGGTTCGCGTTCTCGCCGCGGTAGTACTCGTACACCCAGCCCCACAGGCCGATCAGGATCAGCGGCGCCGAGAAGTACATCAGCCACCAGCCGAAGATGACGCCCATGAAGGCGAAGGCGCCACCGATCGCCAGCGAGAGCGGCTGCCAGCTGTGCGGGGAGAAGAATCCCAGCTCGCCCGCCTCGTCGGCGACGTCGGCCTCCAGGTTGTCCTGGGCCATCTGGTCCACGCGCCGGGCCGTGAAGGCCAGGTAGTAGCCGATCATGGCGCTCAGGCCGAAGGCCAGCGCGAGCGCGGTGGTGCCGACCGGCTCCCTGGACCACACGCCGTACACGACGGTCATGATCAGGATGAAGGCGGCGAGCCAGAGGAACATCTTGCCCTGGATCTTCACTTGCCGGCCTCCTTGCCACCGGTGACGGCCTTGGTGCCGGCGCTGTGGTCCGCGAGGTGGTCGAGGGCGGCGATCTCCGGGTGGTGCAGGTCGAACGCCGGGGATTCGCTGCGGATGCGCGGCAGGGTGAGGAAGTTGTGCCGCGGCGGCGGGCAGGACGTCGCCCACTCCAGCGAGC
The DNA here is from genome assembly GCF_055584685.1 of Streptomyces sp. NPDC102258. Classification (NCBI taxonomy): domain Bacteria; kingdom Bacillati; phylum Actinomycetota; class Actinomycetes; order Kitasatosporales; family Streptomycetaceae; genus Streptomyces; species Streptomyces sp. NPDC102258. The sequence goes on along the minus strand of NZ_JBVJLO010000010.1, from coordinate 191,717 downwards.
GGCCGTAGCCCCACGGGTCGTCGACCTCGACCTTCTTGCCGTACTTCGCCGTCTTCCAGACGTTGTACATGAAGGGCAGCATCGACAGGCCCAGCAGGAACGAGCTGATCGTGGAGATCGTGTTCAGCGTCGTGAACCCGTCGGCCGCGAGGTAGTCCGCGTAACGGCGCGGCATGCCCTCGACACCCAGCCAGTGCTGCACCAGGAAGGTGCCGTGGAAGCCCACGAACAGCGTCCAGAAGGTGATCTTGCCGAGGCGCTCGTCCAGCATCTTGCCCGTGAACTTCGGCCACCAGAAGTGGAAGCCGGAGAACATCGCGAAGACCACGGTGCCGAAGATGACGTAGTGGAAGTGCGCGACGACGAAGTACGAGTCGGAGACGTGGAAGTCCATCGGGGGCGAGGCCAGGATGACGCCGGTCAGACCACCGAAGGTGAAGGTGATCAGGAAGCCGACGGCCCAGAGCATCGGGGTCTCGAAGGACAGCGAGCCCTTCCACATGGTGCCGATCCAGTTGAAGAACTTCACACCGGTCGGGACCGCGATCAGGAAGGTCATGAACGAGAAGAACGGCAGCAGCACACCACCGGTGACGTACATGTGGTGGGCCCACACGGTGACCGACAGGCCGGCGATCGAGATCGTCGCCGCGATCAGGCCGATGTAACCGAACATCGGCTTGCGCGAGAAGACCGGGATCACTTCGGAGATGATTCCGAAGAACGGCAACGCGATGATGTACACCTCTGGGTGTCCGAAGAACCAGAAGAGGTGTTGCCATAGCAAGGCGCCGCCGTTGGCCGCGTCGAAGACGTGCGCACCGAACTTCCTGTCGGCCTCCAGCGCGAAGAGCGCGGCGGCGAGCACCGGGAAGGCGAGCAGGACCAGGACACCGGTCAGCAGCACGTTCCAGGTGAAGATCGGCATGCGGAACATCGTCATGCCGGGAGCGCGCATGCAGATGATCGTGGTGATGAAGTTGACCGAGCCGAGGATCGTGCCGAAGCCGGAGAAGGCCAGACCCATGATCCACATGTCGGCGCCGATGCCCGGCGAGCGGACGGCGTCCGACAGCGGGGAGTAGGCGAACCAGCCGAAGTCGGCGGCACCCGAGGGGGTGACGAAGCCGGCCACCGCGATGGACGAGCCGAAGAGGTACAGCCAGTACGCGAACATGTTCAGCCGCGGGAACGCCACGTCGGGCGCGCCGATCTGCAGCGGCATGATCCAGTTGGCGAAACCGGCGAACAGCGGGGTCGCGAACATCAGCAGCATGATCGTGCCATGCATGGTGAACGCCTGGTTGAACTGTTCGTTCGACATGATCTGCGTGCCCGGACGGGCCAGCTCGGCGCGCATGAAGAGCGCCATGATGCCGCCGATGATGAAGAACACGAACGACGTGACCAGGTACATCGTGCCGATGGTCTTGTGGTCGGTCGTGGTCATCCACTTCACGACCACATTGCCCGGCTGCTTGCGCCGTACCGGCAGCTCGTTCTCATACGAGTCGGCGGCGGCACCCTGGGATTCGTTGAGGATGCTCACAGTTTGTTCAGCTCCGCATTCCGGGCCGGGTCAGTCTGCTTGATGCCGGCGGGGAGGAAGCCGGTCTGCCCCTTCTCCGCCAGTTCCTTCAGGTGCGCCCGGTACTTCTCCGGCGAGACGACCTTCACGTTGAAGAGCATCCGGGAGTGGTCGACACCACAGAGTTCGGCGCACTTGCCCTTGAAGGTGCCTTCCTGGGTCGGGGTGACCTCGAAGACATTGGTGTGACCGGGGATGACGTCCTGCTTGAACAGGAAGGGCACCACCCAGAAGGAGTGGATGACGTCGTTCGACGACAGGATGAAGCGGACCTTCTCGCCCTTGGGCAGGTAGAGGGTCGGCCCCGGGTTGTTGGTGTCCGGGTTCCGGTCGCCGGGAACGCCCTTCTCGTAGACGCCTTCGGCGCCCGCGGGGAATTCCTTGGTGAAGCGGTCCGGAATGGTCGCGATCTCCTTCGGGACCTCGCCGGCCTTCGGAGTCGCGGCATCGCCGTCGACGTTCTCGACGTAGTTGAAGCCCCAGCTCCACTGGAAGCCGACCACGTTGATCGTGTGGGCCGGCTTGGCGGAGAGGGAGAGCAGCTTCGACTCGTCGCGCGCGGTGAAGTAGAAGAGCACCGAGACGATGATGAGCGGGACCACGGTGTACAGCGCCTCGATGGGCATGTTGTACCGGGTCTGCGCGGGGACCTCGATCTTCGTCCGGCTACGCCGGTGGAAGATGACGCTCCACATGATCAGGCCCCACACCAGGATGCCCGTAAGGAGAGCGGCCGCCCAGGATCCCTGCCACAGGGAGAGGATGCGAGGCGCCTCCTCCGTGACCGGGGTGGGCATTCCGAGGCGGGGGAAGTCTTTCCAGGTGTACGAGCAACCAGTGGCGGTCGCCAGGACCACGCCCGCAGTCAGCGCCTGCAGCAGCTTCCGCCGCATCGGGCGCCGCGGCGAGCGGTCGGAGCCGTAGGGACTCACGTAGCGCCTTCCCGAGAGTCTCGGCCCGCGCGGCCGGCCGCGGCCGTGTTCGGGTCGGTCGCCGGCCCTGACGCAGGCAGGGGTTTGGATGTTTATGCGGACCAAACCCTACTGGACGCTATTTGGGGTCGCGCGGGGAGGGTGCCCAACGCGCCGCTACTGCCCCCGAAGGGATGGATCCGCCGTACGGGGGACGGTCCATCCGGCCCTGAACGGCCGCCTCCGGACGACATCTGACGGCCCCTGACCACGGCCGCGCGGGGCCTGCGGCTAGCGTGGCCGGATGCCCTACTTCGACACCGCGTCAGCGGCCCCGCTGCACCCCGTGGCGCGTCAGGCGCTCCAGGCCGCCCTCGACGAGGGCTGGGCGGACCCGGCCCGGCTCTACCGGGAGGGGCGGCGCGCACGGCTGCTGCTGGACGCGGCGCGGGAGGCGGCGGCGGAGGCGGTGGGGTGCCGGGCGGACGAGCTCTCGTTCACTCCTTCGGGGACGCACGCGGTTCACACCGGGGTCGCGGGGGCGCTGGCGGGGCGCCGGCGGGTCGGCGGGCAGCTGGTCGTATCGGCGGTCGAACACAGTTCTGTCCTGCACGCCGCCGACGCGCACGCGGCGTCCGGCGGCACGGTGACGCAGGTCCCGGTGAACCGGCTCGGCGCGGTCTCGGCCGACGGATACGCCGACGCGCTGGGCCCCGGGACCGCCCTGGCCTGCCTCCAGTCGGCCAACCACGAGGTGGGCACGGTCCAGCCGGTGGCGGAGGTGGCCGGGGTCTGCGCGGCGGCGGGGGTGCCGCTGCTGGTGGACGCGGCGCAGTCGCTGGGCTGGGGGCCGGTGCCGGAGGGCTGGTCGGTGCTGACCGCGAGCGCCCGCAAGTGGGGCGGGCCGCCGGGGATCGGGCTCCTCGCCGTCCGCAAGGGGGTCCGCTTCGCCCCGCAACACCCCGCCGACGAACGGGAGTCGGGCCGCTCCCCCGGCTTCGTGGACCTGCCCGCCGCCGTCGCGGCGGCGGCCTCCCTGCGGGCGGTACGGGCGGAGGCCGACGCGGAGGCGGCGCGGCTGCGGGTGCTGGTGGACCGGATCCGGCGGCGAGTGGCCCGGCTGGTGCCGGACGTGGAGGTGGTGGGCGACCCGGACCGGCGGCTGCCGCACCTGGTGACCTTCTCCTGCCTGTACGTCGACGGCGAGACCCTGCTCCACGAGCTGGACCGGGCGGGGTACTCGGTCTCCTCGGGCTCCTCCTGCACCAGCTCCACGCTGACCCCCAGTCATGTGCTGCGGGCGATGGGGGTGCTGTCGGAGGGGAACGTACGGGTGTCGCTGCCGCGGGGCACCTCCGCGGACGAGGTGAACGGCTTCCTGGAGGTGCTGCCGGTGGCGGTGGCCGGGGTCCGGGAGAAGCTCGGCGTTTCGGAGCCGCCGCCGGTGGCGCCGGTGGCGGAGTCCCTGGAGCTCGACACCCTGGGGCTGCGGTGCCCCCAGCCGGTGATCGAGCTGGCCCGCGCCATCGGCCGGGTGCCGGTCGGCGGCACCGTCACCGTCCTGTCGGACGACGAGGTGGCCCGCCTGGACATCCCGGCCTGGTGCGCCCTGCGTGGCCACGCCTACCTGGGCGAATCCCCCCGCCCCACCGGCACGGCCTACACCACCCGCCGCCTCCACTGACCCGGCCGGCCAGAACCCCCCTGGGGCTCAAACGCCGGCGGGGCTGGATATGTGACCGGGCGGCTCGCTCACGTTGCGCGCCGTTGCCGGGGGCCAGCCCCCGGACCCCCGCGCCTCAAACGCCGGCGAGGCTGATTTTTGCCGGTCGGCGCTGCAACGTCCTGGCGGGGCTGGCTTATGCCGGCGGAGACGGGTTGCGCCGAGGAGCCGGGTCGCGCCGCGGCGGCTGGATTGCCCACAGGGCAATCCAGCCCCGCTGGCGTTTGAGGCGCGGAGGCGAAGCGCCGTGTAGTAAGCCGCGCGGCACCCCCCAGCCCCGCCGGCCACTTCCAGCCCCGCCGGCGCTTGAGGCGCGGGCGCGAAGCGCCGTGTAGTGACCCGCGCGGCCACCTCCAGCCTCGCCGGCGTTTGAGGCGCGGGCGCGGAGCGGCGTGTGGTGAGCCGCGCCGGCACCCTCCAGCCCCGCCGGCGTTTGAGGCGCGGGCGCGGAGCGGCGTGTAGTGAGCCGCGCCGGCGACTGAGGGGGGAACGGTGGAAGGGCGGGTAGGGGACAGCCCCGCGCAGCGGCGACCACCCGCAGACGACCACCGGCCCCGGCCACGGGCAGCGGCCCCGCGCGCCCGAAAGACAGCCGGGCGGGTGGGGGGTTACGCGGCCGGCGGAGCGTTCAGGTGGGTGCGGACCTCCGCGGCGGCGGTGTCGCCGTACGCCTTGGTGAAGCGTTCCATGAAGTGTGCCCGCGCCAGGGTGTACTCCTGCGTGCCCAGGGTCTCGATGACGAGCGTGGCCAGCATGCAGCCCACCTGCGCGGCCCGCTCCAGCCCGACGCCCCACCCCAGCCCCGTCAGGAACCCGGCACGGAACGCGTCGCCGACCCCCGTCGGGTCGACCTTCGCCGTCTCCTCCGGGCAGCCCACCACGATCGGCTCCTGCCCGGCCCGCTCGATCCGCACGCCCCGCGCCCCCAGCGTGGTGACCCGGGTGCCGACCTTCGCGAGGATCTCCGCGTCGCTCCAGCCGGACTTCGACTCGATGAGGCCCTTCTCGTACTCGTTCGAGAAGAGGTACGTCGCCCCCTCCATCAGGGTCCGGATGTTCTCGCCGTCCATCCGCGCGATCTGCTGCGAGAAGTCGGCGGCGAAGGGGATCCCGCGCGTGCGGCACTCCTCCGTGTGGCGGAGCATCGCCTCGGGGTCGTCGGCGCCGATCAGGACGAGGTCCAGCCCGCCCACCCGGTCGGCGACGGCCTTCAGCTCGATCTGCCGGGCCTCGCTCATCGCGCCGGTGTAGAAGGAGCCGATCTGGTTGTGGTCGGCGTCCGTGGTGCACACGAAGCGCGCGGTGTGCAGCACCTCGGAGATCCGCACGGAGGCGGTGTCGACGCCGTGCCGCTCCAGCCAGGCGCGGTACTCGTCGAAGTCCGAGCCGGCCGCGCCGACCAGGATCGGGCGGCTGCCGAGCTGACCCATGCCGAAGCAGATGTTCGGGCCGACACCGCCCCGCCGGACGTCGAGGTTGTCGACGAGGAAGGAGAGGGAGACCGTGTGGAGCTGGTCGGCGACCAGCTGGTCGGCGAAGCGGCCCGGGAAGGTCATGAGGTGGTCGGTGGCGATGGAGCCGGTGACTGCGATGCGCACGGCGTGGACGCTCCTGCGGAGGACGGCAAGGGGACAGTCAAAACTACCCGGTCCGCGGCCGTCGGCCGACCCGGCGAAACTACCCCGTAGTAGGACTTCCTTCGCCCGCTCCAGCGTGCCTACGGTTCCCCATGACCTCTACCGATGGCTTCGGATACGCCGAGTACCCCGCCGGCCCCCGCCCCGGCCTCGCCCGGCTGCTCGGTGACTGCGCCCGGATGGCCCCGCACTGGCCGGCCCCCCGGGAACCCCGCCCGGCCCGCGTGACCGCCTCCCAGATCCACGGCATCAGCGTCCCGCCCGCCTCGGCCCGCCTGATCGCCGCCACGGCGGTGTACGGGGACTGACGGAGGACCGGAAAGGGAACCGGTTCCGCGACCGCCGCGTCACACCCGCATCACGTACGGCGGGACCACGCGAAGGAGCGAAGCGGTGACCAGCGAACAACCCGACACCGAAACAGCACGCGCCACACGGCGGCGGCCGTCCTGGGCCATCGGCTCGATCGCGGCCGCCGTCCTGCTGGCCGGCGGCGGGACGGCCTACTGGGCGTCGGCGGCCAGCGGCAATGCCCCGGGCGGCGGCGGCCGTACGAGTGACAGCGCGGCCGCCGCCCCGCGCGAGGCGGGGTCCCCCTCGGGGCCGGGCATCGCCCCCGGCGAGCCGGATCCCTCCGGCGGCCCGGTGACCTACCGGGCCGAGGGCCCCCTCCCCCAGGCCCCGGCGGGCGGCGCGCCCTCCTTCGCCGCGACCGGCGAGGTCACCTCGGAGGAGGTGGCGAAGCTCGCGCGGGCCCTCGGGATCTCCGGCGCGCCCCGGCTGACCGGCGAGGAGTGGCAGGCCGCAGACGGCGCCGACGGTTCGGGGCCCCGGCTCACGGTGACCCGTAAGGCGCCCGGCTCCTGGAGCTTCTCCCGCTTCCAGGGCAGCGCCCCGGGCGGCGGCGGCGCCGGGGACGACTGCGTGCGCGGCAAGGACACCTGCGGCCCGGCCACCCTGCCCCAGGGCGGCGCGGCGGTCGCCGGTTCGGGCGCCTCGGCCAAGCCCGTCACCGAGGAGGTGGCGAAGGCGGCCGCGGCCCCGGTGCTCGCGGCGGCCGGTCAGGGCGACGCCAAGGCGGACGCCCGCCTCACCCAGGGCGCGCTGCGGGTGGTGAGCGCCGACCCGGTGGTGGGCGGCCTGCCGACCACGGGCTGGTCCAGCAAGCTCAGCGTGGGCTCCGACGCCCAGGTGGTGGCGGGCAGCGGCGAGCTGAAGGCCCCGGTCCGGACGGCCGAGCAGCCGGTGGTGGGCGCCGACGAGGCGCTGGCCCGGCTGAACGCGGCGGCGAAGGGCGGCGACGGCACCGGCCCCGGCCCGAGCGGCTGCGCGACCTCGGTCCCGCTGACCCCGGACACCCCGGCCGGCGCCACGGACACGCCGCCCTGCAACCCGGAGCCGCGGCCGATGAAGCCGCCGCGGACCGAGACCGTACGGGGGGCCGTGCTCGGTCTCGCCCCGGGGACGGTCGACGGCGGGCGGGGCCTGGTCCCGGCCTGGCTGTTCGAGGTGGCCGGCAAGGACGGCGGGGCGGCCCGGACGGTGGCCGGTCCGGCGGGCGAGGACGACGGCGGCGGCGCCCCGGTGCCTCCGCAGGGCCGTACCGTGCCCGGGTTCTCGTACGCCCAGGCCGACCGGACCCTGACGGTGAACTTCTGGGGCAGCGTGTGCAGCACCTACGCCCTGGAGGCGCGCGAGGAGGGCGGCTCGGTCCTGGTGAAGATCACCGACACCCCGAAGCAGCCGGGCCAGGCCTGCATCATGCTGGCCCAGGAGACGTCCGTGACGGCGCGGCTCGGGCAGCCGCTGGGCGACCGCAAGGTGGTCGACGCGACGACGGGCAAGGAACTCCCCCGCCAGTAGGGGACCCGGCGACAAGGAGCGGGTACGCGCGAGGGCCCGGGTGCCGGACGGAAATCGTCCGGCACCCGGGCCCTCGGCCGTACGGGGTCAGCCCGGTTTAGCTGAACGAGTCGCCGCAGGCGCAGGAGCCGGTGGCGTTCGGGTTGTCGATGGTGAAGCCCTGCTTCTCGATGGTGTCGACGAAGTCGATCGAGGCGCCGTGCAGGTACGGCGAGCTCATGCGGTCGGTCACGACCTTGACGCCGTCGAAGTCCTTGACGACGTCGCCGTCGAGGGAGCGCTCGTCGAAGAAGAGCTGGTAGCGCAGGCCGGAGCAGCCACCGGGCTGGACGGCGACGCGGAGCGCCAGGTCATCGCGGCCTTCCTGCTCCAGGAGGGTCCTGACCTTCTCGGCGGCGGCGTCGGACAGGAGGATGCCGTCGCTCACGGTGGTCTTGTCGTCCTGTACGGACATCTGCATTCACTCCCGAAGTGGGCGGCTCCCCGGCGGAGGCTGGGGAAACGTCGGACTCTTGCCGTCGGTGGCAACCAGCGGGCCCGCGGATTCATTCCGGGCCCGGCGCCTTGTTTCAGATATTCATGCTCGCACACCCGGGCGGAGCGGTGGACCCCGTGCGGAGGACCGGTGGAGTGGCGCGTCCGGGGCCGGGCGAATGCGTCACATCGACACTATCGGCATCGTCAAAGTGACGTGAAGCGGCTATGATAGATAGCGTCAAATAGACGAGAAGTCGCCCGATGTCTCTCCCGAAGTCCCTTGTCGCAGAACAGAAAGGGTGCGTGTCGTGACCACCGCCCAGCCTTTGGACGTCCAGCCGACGCCCCTCGCCCTGCTGCTGCTCGGCCGTGAGGCCGACCCCAAGAGCGAGCGCGGGGTGGAGTGCCCCGGCGGCCTGCCCTCGCCGTCCGACCCGGACCTGGTGGCCCGCGCCCGCGCGGCCAAGGAGAAGCTCGGGGACAAGGTCTTCATCCTCGGCCACCACTACCAGCGCGACGAGGTCATCGAGTTCGCCGATGTCACCGGCGACTCCTTCAAGCTGGCCAAGGACGCCGCCGCCAGGCCGGAGGCGGAGTACATCGTCTTCTGCGGCGTGCACTTCATGGCCGAGTCGGCGGACATCCTGACCTCGGACGACCAGAAGGTCGTCCTGCCCGACCTCGCGGCCGGCTGCTCGATGGCCGACATGGCCACCGCCGAGCAGGTCGCGGAGTGCTGGGACGTGCTGACCGAGGCCGGCGTCGCCGGTGCGACGGTCCCCGTCTCGTACATGAACTCCTCCGCCGACATCAAGGCCTTCACCGGCAAGCACGGCGGCACGATCTGTACGTCGTCCAACGCGAAGAAGGCCCTGGAGTGGGCGTTCGAGCAGGGCGAGAAGGTGCTGTTCCTCCCCGACCAGCACCTGGGCCGCAACACCGCCGTCCGCGACATGGGCATGTCCCTGGACGACTGCGTGCTCTACAACCCGCACAAGCCGAACGGCGGCCTGACCGCCGAGCAGCTGCGGAACGCGAAGATGATCCTGTGGCGCGGCCACTGCTCGGTGCACGGCCGCTTCTCGGTCGAGTCGGTCGAGGACGTACGGGCCCGGATCCCCGGCGTGAACGTCCTGGTCCACCCCGAGTGCCGGCACGAGGTCGTCGCGGCCGCGGACTACGTCGGCTCGACGGAGTACATCATCAAGGCGCTGGAGGCGGCCCCGGCCGGCTCCAAGTGGGCGATCGGCACCGAGCTGAACCTGGTCCGGCGCCTGGCGAACCGTTTCGCCGCCGAGGACAAGGAAGTCGTCTTCCTCGACAAGACGGTCTGCTTCTGCTCGACCATGAACCGCATCGACCTCCCCCACCTGGTCTGGACCCTGGAGTCGCTGGCCGAGGGCAACCTGGTCAACCAGATCCAGGTCGACCGCGAGACGGAGAGCTTCGCGAAGCTCGCCCTGGAGCGGATGCTGGCCCTCCCGTAGGACGTACGCACGTAAAGGGGCGCCCGGCAAGCCGCCGGGCGCCCCTTCGCGTGTCCGCGTCCGCGATCAGACCGTGACCGGGGTGTCCTCGTCCGCCGACGGGGCCGGGGCCGGGGCCAGGCGGGCGTGCTTCTTCGCGCGGCGGCGTTCCTTGCGGAGTTCGACCATCGTGTAGAGGGTCGGCACCAGCAGCAGGGTCAGGAGCGTGGAGCTGACCAGGCCGCCGATCACGACCACCGCGAGCGGCTGGGAGATGAAGCCGCCCTCGCCGGTGACGCCGAGCGCCATCGGGAGCAGGGCGAAGATCGTCGCCAGGGCCGTCATCAGGATCGGGCGGAGCCGGTGGCGGCCGCCCTCGACGACCGCCTCGACGACGCCGAGGCCCTGCGCCCGGTACTGGTTGACCAGGTCGATCAGGACGATCGCGTTGGTCACCACGATGCCGATGAGCATCAGCATGCCGATCATCGCCGGGACGCCCATCGGGGTGCCGGTGACGAGCAGCAGGCCCAGCGCGCCGGTGGCCGCGAAGGGGATGGAGACCAGCAGGATCAGCGGCTGGACGAGCGAGCGGAACGTCGCGACCAGCAGCATGAACACGATCGCGATGGCGGCGAGCATGGCCAGGCCCAGCGAGCCGAAGGCGTCGCTCTGGTCCTGCGAGACGCCGCCGATCGCGGCGGTGGCGCCGGCGGGCAGGTGCAGGGCCTTGATCTTGCTCTGGAGCGTGGTGCTGACCGCTCCGGTGTTGTCGCCGACCGGCTTGGCGGTGATGGTCGCGGCGCGGGCGCCGTCGATCCGGGTCATCGCGACCGGCCCCGGGACCACCTTGACCTCGGCGATGTCGCCGAGCTTCAGCGGGCCGACCGGGAGGGCCTGGAGTTCGGCCAGGGTGGCGGCCGGGTGGGAGGAGCGGACGACGACGTCCCGCTCGGTGTCGTCCAGTACGGCCTTGGCCACCGGGTTGCCCCGGACGGACTGGGCGACGAGCGCGCCCAGCGCGGCCTGGTTCAGGCCCGCCTCGGCGGTCTTGGGGGTGGCGGTGACCGAGATGCGCGGCACCGACTGGGCCAGGTCGCTCTGGACGTCGGTGACGTCCTTGATGGTGGCCACCTCGGCGCGCACCTGCTCGGCGGCCTTCGCGAGCGCGTCCGCGTCGCCCGCCTTGACGACCACGCTCAGGTTCTGGCTGCCGAAGCCGCCGCCCGCCGAGAGGGAGGTGGTGCCGATGCCGTCCAGCGTGGCCAGGGTGTCCTGGATGCGCCGCTTGACGGCCTCGGAGTCCTTGGCGTCGTCCAGGGTGACCTGGAAGGAGGCCTGGTTGGTGCCCGTACCGCCGCCGAAGGCCGCGAGGAAGCCGGACGAGCCGACGGTGACCTGGTAGTCCTTGACGCCCTCGACGGTTTCCAGGGCCTTCTCCACCTTGCGGCTCGCCTCGTCGGAGGCGGCCAGCGAGGTGCCGGCGGGCAGTTCCTGCTTGAGGGTCAGGACGTCCTGGTCGCCCTGGTCGAAGAAGTTCGTCTTGAGCAGCGGGGTCATGGCGAAGGTGGCGACCAGGACCACGGCCGCGAGGGCCACGCTGGTCAGGCGGCGGCGAGTGGCGAAGCCGAGGACCCGTACGTAGACCTTCTGCAGGCGGCTGCGGGCCTCCTTCTCCTCCGCTTCGCGGCGGGCCCTCTCCGGGTCCTCCGAGGTGCCCTTGGGGGCGCGCAGGAACCAGAACGACAGGACCGGGACGACCGTCAGCGACACCAGCAGCGAGGCCAGCAGGGCCGCGGTCACGGTGAGCGAGAAGGAGCCGAACAGTTCGCCGATCATGCCGCCGACCAGGCCGATCGGCAGGAAGACGGCCACGGTGGTCAGCGTCGAGGAGGTGACGGCGCCCGCGACCTCGCGTACGGCGGCGATGATCGCGGCCTCGCGCTCCTCGCCGTAGCCGAGGTGGCGCTTGATGTTCTCCAGGACCACGATCGAGTCGTCGACGACGCGGCCGATGGCGATGGTGAGCGCGCCCAGCGTCAGCATGTTCAGCGACAGGTCGCGGGTCCACAGCACGATCAGCGCGAGGACCACGGACAGCGGGATGGAGACCGCGGTGACCAGCGTCGAGCGGATCGAGGCCAGGAAGACCAGGATCACGATCACCGCGAAGGCGAGGCCGAGCAGGCCCTCGGTGGTGAGGCCGGAGATGGACTTGGCGACGGCCGGGCCCTGGTCGCTGACCACGGTCAGCGCGGCGCCGGAGCCGAGGGTGGAGCGCAGCCCGGGGAGCTTGTCCTTGACGGCGTCGGAGATGGCGACGGCGCTGCCGTCCTTGTCCATGGTGAGGACGAGCGCGAGGCTGGGCTTGCCGTTGGTGCGGGTGAGGGAGTCGGCCTTGGACGGCTCCTGCGTGACCGCGGCCACGTCACCGAGGCGGACGGCGGGCTTGCCGGGGCCCGGGGACAGCCGGAGGTCCTCCACCTGGGCCAGGGAGGTGTAGCCCGAGCCGACGCGGACGGTGCGGTTCTTGCCCTCCTCGTCGAAGGAGCCGGCCGGGACGGCCGCGCCGCCCGCCTTGAGGCCCTCGCCGAGCCTGGCGGCGTCGAGGCCGGCCGCGGCGAGCTTCGCGTCGTCGGGGGTGACGGTGACCTGGAGGTCGCGGACGCCGTTCACGCTGACCTGGCCGACGCCCGGGATGTCCTCCAGGACGGGGACGACGGACTTGTTCAGCTGGTCGGCGAGGGCCTGCTGGTCCTTGTCGGAGGTGACGGCGAGGACGACGGTGGGGATGTCGTCGGTGGAGCCGGCGACCACCTGCGGGTCGACCTCGGAGGGCAGCCGCACGCGGGCCCGGTTGACGGCCTGCTGGACGTCGGCGACGAGCTGCTTGGTGCCGCTGTCGCCGTAGTCGAAGGTGGCCCGGATGAGGGCGTTGCCCTCGCTGGCGGTGGACGTGATGCCGGTGATGCCGTCGACGCCCTTGAGGGTGGCTTCGATCGGCTCGATGACCTGCTTCTCCACCACGTCGGGCGAGGCGCCCTGGTACGGCGCGAGCACGGACACCATGGGCAGTTCGATGGAGGGCAGCAGTTGCTGCTTGAGCTGCGGGATGGCTATGGCGCCGAAGAGCAGCGCGACGATCGACACGAGGCCGATCAGCGCTCTCTGGGCCAGGCTGAAGCGGGACAGCCACGACATGGGTGAGGGATTCTCTCTGCAGTACGTAGGCGAGGGCTCCTCAGCCTCTCGTACCGCACGGCGCGATCGCGTCGCTCCCAGGTGCCGTCCTTATGTCCGGCATACCGCGTCCGCAGTACTCCGTGGGACGCGTGGGGGCACTCGCCGCGGCGCCCGGGCCGCGGCGGGTCAGTCGGCGCGCGGGCGGACCAGGCCCGATTCGTACGCGATGACCACCAATTGCGCCCGGTCACGGGCGCCGAGCTTGGCCATGGCCCGGTTGACGTGGGTCTTGACGGTGAGCGGGCTGACCTCCAGCCGGGTGGCGATGCCGTCGTTGGACAGGCCCGCGGCGACCAGGACGAGGACCTCGCGCTCGCGGACGGTCAGCGCGGCCAGGCGCTCGGCGTGGGCCGAGCCGGCGGCGGGGGTCTCGGCGTGGCCGCCCTGGGCGAGGAAGCTGGCGATCAGGCCCTTGGTCGCGGCCGGGGAGAGCAGCGCCTCGCCGGCCGCCGCGACGCGGATGGCGTTCAGCAGCTCGTCGGGCTCGGCGCCCTTGCCGAGGAAGCCGGAGGCTCCGGCGCGCAGGGCCTGGACCACGTACTCGTCCACCTCGAAGGTGGTCAGCATGACGACGCGGACCGCGGCCAGTTCGGGGTCGGCGCTGATCAGACGGGTGGCGGCGAGTCCGTCGGTGCCGGGCATCCGGATGTCCATGAGGACGACGTCGGCGCCCCGTTCGCGCGCGAGGGCGTAGGCCTGGGCGCCGTCGCAGGCCTCCCCGACGACCCGCATGTCGGGCTCGGAGTCGACCAGCACCTTGAACGCGCTGCGCAGCAGCGCCTGGTCGTCGGCGAGCAGCACCCTGATGGGCCGGCCCTCCCGCGTCGTCTGGGTCCCCGTCTCGTCCACCCCCCGAGGGTACGCGGGGCGCCGGCGCCGGTTCAGCCGAGGGCGAGGACCAGCAGGGCCGCGGTCGCCGCCACCTCGCACAGGGCGCCGAAGACGTCCCCGGTGACCCCCTCGAAGCGGCGTACGCAGCGGCGCAGCAGGAGTTCGGCGGCCAGCAGCCCCGCCACGACGGCCGCCGCGCACTGGAGCACGGCAACGGGACCGGCCGGGAGGGCGGCCAGGGCCGCGGCCACGACGACGGCGGCGGCCACGGCGGCCGCCGCGCGGCGCGGGACCACGCCCGCGACCGCCGCGCCCAGGCCTCCGGGGCGGGCGGCGGGCACCCCGGCGCGGGAGGCCAGGGTCATCGCGAGGCGGGCGGTGACGGCGGCGAGCACGGCGGCGAGCGCGCCGGGCGCCCAGCCGCCGGCGTAGACGTCGGCGAGGGCGGCCACCTGCACCAGGAACACGACGAGCAGGGAGATGACTCCGAACGGCCCGATGTCGGACTGCTTCATGATCCGCAGGGCGTCCTCGGCGGGCTTGGCGCTGCCCAGTCCGTCGGCGGTGTCGGCGAGCCCGTCGAGGTGGAGCCCTCGGGTCAGCGCGGCGGGGACGGCGACGGTGACGGCCGCGGCGAGCAGCGGGCCGCCGCCCAGCACCAGCAGGAGGCCGCCGGCGACGGCGGCGAGCAGGCCGAGGACCAGGCCGACGAGCGGGGCGCAGACCATTCCGCTGCGGGCGGCCGGCCGGTCCCAGCGGGTGATCCGGGCGGGCAGCACGCTGAGCGTGCCGAACGCGAAGCGCAGGCCGTCGGCGAGGGAGGCGCGCTCGGAGGGCGGCACCGGTGGTGGATCATCGAACGAATCTGTCATCGGCGCGAACGCTACCCGCTGCGACGGGCCGGTAAATTGCTCAATACGCGCCAAAACGGGAGCAGGTGTCGTGGGTCACTGGTGGTACCGGAACATCGTCGAGCCGGGCAAGCTCCCGCTGCTGCTCGCCCTGCTGTCCTTCGTGCTGTCGTTCCTGGTCACCCGGGTGATCACGCGGCTGATCCGGGCCGGGCGGGGCCCCTTCAAGAACATCACCCCGGGCGGGCTGCACGTCCACCACGTGGTGCCGGGGGTGGTCCTGGTGATCATCGGCGGGTTCGGGGCGGTCGGCAGCGGACAGCACAGTTTCGGCTCGGCCCTCTCCGCCGTGCTCTTCGGGCTGGGCGCGGGGCTGGTGCTGGACGAGTTCGCGCTGCTCCTGCACCTCGACGACGTCTACTGGAGCGAGCAGGGCCGCAAGAGCGTGGAGATCGTGGTGCTGACGGCCGCGGTGGTCGCGCTGGTGCTGGGCGGGTTCCTGCCCTTCGGGGTCAACGAACTGACCGTCGACGAGCGGCACAGCCGGGGCCTGGTGGTCATCAACACCGCCACCAACTTCTTCCTGGCGCTGGTCGCCCTGTGGAAGGGGAAGCCGCGCACGGCGGTGTTCGGGACGGTGATCCCCTTCGTGGCGCTGATCGGCGCGGTGCGGCTGGCGCGGCCGGGGTCGCCGTACGCGAAGAGGTTCTACGCGAACCGCCCGCGCGCCCGGGCCAGGGCGGGGCTGCGGGCCTTCCACCACGACCGGCGCTGGGCGCGGCCCCGCCGCAAGTTCGAGGAGTTCATCGGCGGCGCCCCGGACCCGGAGCGCGCCGCCGGCCGCCATGACGGCGGGGCCGGGGCCGGGGGCGGGCCCGGCTGACGGGCGCCGGCCCGGCGGGCCGAGGTCGGGATCAGGCTTGGCCGAACGGGCGCGCCGGCCCGGCCGGACCGCGCCGGACGGGCGCCGGTCCGGTCAGCCCGGGATCAGGCCGTCGTCGCTGAGCATCTCCCTGACCTCGGCCAGCGAGGCTTCGGGGGCGGGCAGGATCAGCTCGGACGGCTCCAGCGCGTCGTCGGGCAACGGCCGGCCGAGGCGGCGCACGGCGTCGAGCAGCGACCCCAGCGTGCGCCGGAAGCCCTCCTCGTCGCCCGCTTCCATCTCCGCGAGCAGGTCGTCGTCCAGCCTGTTGAGCTCGGCGAGGTGGCCGTCGGCCAGCTCGACCTGCCCCTCCCCCATGATGCGGACAATCATGACGGGCCCCTGTCCTACTGCTTGTCGAACCGGTGCGGGGTCTGCGACGGCTGGGCGGTGCCGGGTGCGCCGGGGGCGCCGCCCTCGATGGCCTGCTGCTGCGGGCCGCCCGCCAGCTCGGCCTTCATCCGCTGGAGCTCCAGCTCCACGTCGGTGCCGCCGGAGAGGCGGTCCAGCTCGGCCTGGATGTCGTCCTTGGAGCCGAGGCCGCTCTGGTCGTCCAGGGCGCCGGAGGCCAGCAGCTCGTCGATCGCGCCGGCGCGGGCCTGGAGCTGGGCGGTCTTGTCCTCGGCCCGCTGGATGGCCAGGCCGACGTCGCTCATCTCCTCGGAGATGCCGGAGAAGGACTCCGCGATCCGGGTCTGGGCCTGGGCGGCGGTGTAGGTGGCCTTGATGGTCTCCTTCTTCGTACGGAAGGCGTCCACCTTGGCCTGGAGGCGCTGGGCGGCCAGCGTGAGCTTCTCCTCCTCGCCCTGGAGGGTCTGGTGCTGCACCTCCAGGTCGCTGACCTGCTGCTGGAGCGAGGCGCGGCGGGAGAGGGCCTCACGGGCCAGGTCCTCGCGGCCCAGGGCGAGGGCCTTGCGGCCCTGGTCCTCCAGTTTGACGGACTGGCCCTGGAGCTGGTTCAGCTGCAGTTCCAGGCGCTTGCGGGAGGTCGCCACGTCGGCGACGCCGCGGCGCACCTTCTGCAGCAGCTCCAACTGCTTCTGGTACGAGTAGTCGAGGGTCTCGCGCGGGTCCTCGGCCCGGTCCAGGGCCTTGTTCGCCTTCGCGCGGAAGATCATCCCCATACGCTTCATGACACCGCTCATGGGCTTCGCGCGCCCCCTTCTAGACGGACTGTGCTCCAGGTCACCGACAGGACCCACAGTACGGGCCCTGTCTCCATTACCGCACTGTTCGCGTACGGATGCGCTCCTCCTCCAGGACGAGTGTCCCCGCGCCGTATCAGGCGCGAGGAGGAGGTGATCCCCGAGACCGGGGGGTTCCCCCCGCACCGGTAAGACGCCCGCCGTTGCCGGATCGTTCCCCGGCGCGGTGGGGTGGGTGCGCCCGACCACGTAGGCTTGGGTTTTGTGTTTGGTAGCCGCTCCTCCAAGGAAGAGAAGGCCGCCGCCACCGACAAGGTGAGCGCCGACCTCTCGCAGCCCCGTGACCCGCAGGCCCCGAAGGGCCGCCCGACGCCGAAGCGTGCTGTGGCCCAGTCGCAGCGCAAGGCCGTGGTGGCCTCGACCGGCAACCGCAAGGAGGACGCCAAGCGAGCCCGTGAACGCCGTCGCGAAGAGATGGCCCGGCAGCGCGAGGCGCTGGCCAACGGCGACCAGCGTTATCTGCCCGCCCGGGACAAGGGTCCCGTCCGCAAGTTCGTCCGTGACTTCGTGGACTCCCGTTTCTCCGTCGCCGAGATGTTCCTGCCGCTCGCGGTGATCATCCTGGTGCTGAGCATGGTGCGGGTCTCCTCGATCCAGAACATCGCGCTGATGCTGTGGCTCGGCGTGATCGTCCTGATCATCCTCGACTCCATCGGCCTGGCCTTCCGCCTGCGCAAGGCGCTGAACGAGCGCTTCGCCGACGAGCCGCGCCGCGGCGCGGTCGCGTACGGCCTGATGCGCACGCTCCAGATGCGCCGGCTCCGCCTGCCGAAGCCGCAGGTCAAGCGCGGGGAACGGCCCTGAACGAGGGCTTCGGGCAGGGCGCGCGGCTCTGGCTGGAGGGCCTCGGCGGACTGCGCAACGCCGTCCGGCAGGAACTCGTGGGCCGGCAGGTCGAGGAACAGATCGCGCACCGCTTCCCGGTCGGGCAGCGGCTGCGCGTCCTCGATGTCGGCATGGGCCAGGGCACGCAGGCGCTGCGCCTGGCCCGCGCCGGGCACATGGTCACCGGCCTGGAACAGGACCCGGCGATGCTGGACGCGGCCCGCGAGGCGCTGGCCGCCGAACCGGCCGGGATCCGCGACCGGGTCCGGCTGCTGGAGGGCGACGGCCGCGAGACGGGCGTGCACTTCGGGCCGGGCAGCTTCGACGTGGTGCTGTGCCACGGCGTGCTGATGTACGTCCCCGAGGCGGACGCCATGCTCGCCGGGCTGGCCCGGGTGCTGGCGCCCGGCGGCCTGCTGTCCCTGCTGGTGCGCAACGGTGACGCGCTCGCGCTGCGCCCGGGGCTGGCCGGGGACTGGGACGGGGCGCTGGCCGCCTTCGACTCCGTCGACTACACGAACCGGCTCGGCATGGACGTACGGGCCGACCGGCTGGCCGACCTGACCGCCACCCTCTCCGGGATCGGCGCCCCGCTCGCCGCCTGGTACGGGGTACGGATCTTCACCGACGGCACCGAGGCCGGTACGGAGCTCCCGCCGGAGGCGGAGCTCGACGCCCTGCTCGCCGCCGAGGAGCGCGCCGGCCGCACCGACCCCTACCGCGCGGTGGCGGCGCTGCTGCACCTGTGCGGGGTCCGGGGCTAGCCCGACCCTTCGGGCCGCAGGCCCTTGAGCACCACGTCCAGGGCGAGTTCCGTGAGGGCGGGCAGCGGGGAGTCCTCCAGGAGCGAGGCGACCGCGAGGGTCGCGAGGCCGTGGACGGTGGAGAAGGCGACCTGCGCCAGCAGGACGGGATCACCCGCGCGCACGGCGCCGGCCCGCTGCCCGTGCGCCATCAGCCCGGCGACGATCCGCAGGCTCTCGTGGCCGAGCTCGCGCAGCTCCGGGCTGGAGCCGTCGGCGTGCTTCGCCGTGAACATGAGGTCCAGCAGCGCGGTGTGGCCGAGCGCGAAGCCCACGTACGCCTGTCCCAGGGCGGCCAGCCGTGTCTCGACCGGTCCGCCGCCCTCGTCGGCCGCCGCCCGCAGGCGGGCGTTGAGCGTGCTGAAGCCGCTGACGGCCAGGGCGTCCAGCAGGGCCCGCCGGTCGCGGAAGTGCCGCGCGGGCGCCGCGTGGCTGACGCCGAGGTCGCGGGCCAGGCCGCGCAGGGTCAGGCCGTCCGCCCCCGCTTCGGCGAGGACCGCTTCCGCCCGCTCCAGCAGGGCGGCCCGCAGATTGCCGTGGTGGTAGGACTCGTCGGCGGCCAAGGCCGTCCCCTCTCCCTATGTTGTCGTTGACAACAATGATGTCGCTGCCTACATTGAGTATGACCCCCAGCCCCACGGATACGGAGCAGCGCCATGTCGATCACGTACCGGGGCACGGTGGCCCTGATCACCGGAGCGAGCGCCGGCCTCGGCGTCGAATTCGCCCGCCAGTGGGCCGCGCGCGGAGCCGACCTGGTCCTGGTCGCCCGGCGCCTCGACCGGCTGGAGGACCTGGCGGCGGACCTGGAGAAGCGGTACGGGATCACCGCCACCCCGATCGCGGCCGACCTCTCCCTGCCCGGGGCGGGCGCGGCGCTGCGCGCCGAGCTGGAGGCCCGCGGGATACGGATCCAGACGCTCGTCAACAACGCGGGCTTCGGCAGCCACGGCCCCTTCCTGGAGCAGGACCCGGCGCAGATCGACCGGATGATCCAGCTCAACGTCACGGCGGTGGCCGGCCTGACCCGCGCCTTCCTGCCCGACCTGGTGGCCGACGGCCGGGGCGCCCTGGTCACCCTCGCCAGCGCGGCGGCCTACCAGCCCACCCCCGCCATGGCGGTGTACGGCGCGACCAAGGCCTTCGTCCTGAGCCTGACCGAGGCCATCGCCTACGAGACCCGGCGCTCCCCGCTGCGCGTCCTCGCCGTCTCCCCCGGGGCGACCCGCACCGAGTTCTTCGACGTCGTGGGCAGCCGGGCCGCCGCCGTGGGCCGGATGGCCACACCCGAGCAGGTCGTCACCACCGCCCGGCGGGCCCTGGAGCGCTCCTCGACCCCGCCGAGCGTGATCACCGGCCTCGGCAACCGGCTGTCGGCCCTCGCCTCCGGGCTGGCCCCGCGCCGCCTCACCCTGGCCGTCGCGGGCCGCGCCCTCAAGGCCTGACCGGCCCGGGGCCGGCCGGTCGGGTGCCCCGGCCGGCCGGGGCGGGCTACGCCTCCTGGGCCGCGCGCAGGCTCATCACGTAGATCTGCGTGCCGTCCTCGAAGAGGGTGACCTTCTCCGCGCCGCCGTCGAGGAGTTCCTTCCAGACCTCGCCGATCCAGGATTCCGCGTCGCCCTGGGTCGTGAACTCCTCCGGTTCCACCGCCGGGCTCGTCTCCGTGCCGTCGGCCGTCTCGAACCGCCACGTCCACACCATGTCCGCCTCCGTTGCTCGCACGCGTTCTCACACTTCTCGGCATGAGTGTGCCCGCAGAGTAACCGGGCGCGCACCAGTACCGGCGACGCGGGAGGATCTCCGTGTGGAACTCACTCTGCTCGGTACCGGTACCCCTGAAGGACTGCCCCGCCCCGGCTGTCCCTGCGCCGCCTGCGCGGTCTCCGTGGGCCCCCTGGCCCGCGCGGCGACCGCCGTGCTCGTGGACGGCGCGCTGCTGCTGGACCTGACCCCCGGGGCGGTGCTGGCCGGGGCCCGCGCGGGGCATTCGCTGGCCGGCGTACGGCAGGTGCTGCTGACGCACCCGCACGACGGGCCGCCCGTCGAACTGCCCCCCGGGCTGCCGGCGGCGGGCCGGGTGCCGGACGGGCGGGAGCTGGCGGTGATCAGCGGGCACCGGGTGCGGGCGGTGCCGATGGACGCGCCGGGCACCGGGTACGAGGTCACCGGCCCGGACGGGAGCCGGCTGCTGTACCTGCCGCCGGGCGGGGCGCCGGCCGGGACCGACGGGACGACTGCCCGGCGCGCGTACGACGTGGTCCTCGCGGACGTGCTCGGCCGCCCGGAGGCGCTGGCCCGGCTGCGGGCGAGCGGCGCCGTCGGCCCGGCCACCGACGTCATCGCCGTACACCTGGACCACGACACCCCGCCCGGCCCCGAGCTGGCGCGCCGGTGCGCGGCCGTCGGCGCCCGCGTCGTGCGGGACGGCACCACGGTGGTGGCGGGCGAGTACCACGCGGGCCCGGACGTGCCCCGGCGCACCCTGGTGCTGGGCGGCGCCCGGTCCGGCAAGTCCGTCGAGGCCGAGCGGCGGCTCGCGCCCTTCCCCGAGGTGGTCTACGTGGCCACCGGCGGCACCCGCGAGGACGACGCGGACTGGGCGCAGCGCGTCGGCCTGCACCGCGAGCGGCGCCCGGCCGGCTGGCGGACGGTGGAGACCTGCGAACTGGTGCCGCTGCTGGCGGAGTCCGGGCCGCCGCTGCTGATCGACTGCCTGGCGCTGTGGCTCACCGACGCGATGGACCGCACGGACGCCTGGGACGACGCGCTGTGGGCGGCCGGGGGCCAGAAGAAGCTGCGCTCCCGGGTCGCGGACCTGGTGGCCGCGGTCCGCGCCACCCGCCGCCCGGTGGTGCTCGTCAGCAACGAGGTGGGCGCCGGCGTGGTCCCCGCGACCCCGTCCGGGCGGCGCTTCCGCGACGAGCTGGGCCGCCTCAACAACGCGGTGGCGGGCGAGTGCGAACACGTCCTGCTGGTGGTGGCGGGGCAGGCCCTCGTCCTCAAGGGACAGCCGGGGTGACGGACCGCCAGGGGTTCGGCCGGACTCGCCCTGAGGGAGGACCTGACCGGCTGTAGTCTCTGGCAGATGACCACGCTGAATCTCGACGACTTCTCCGATCTGATCGAACGCCCCGACGGGGGCGTCCGGCGTGACGCCGAGGATCGCCGTGAGCGGCTGGCCGTGCCGCCCGGCGCGCTGGGCCGGCTCGACGACCTCGCCGAATGGCTGGCCGCCGCGCAGGGGCAGGTCCCGGTGAAGCCTATCGAGCGGCCGCGCGTCGTGCTGTTCGCGGCCGACCACGGGATCGCCGCCCAGGGCGTCTCCGCGCGGCCCGCCGGCAGCGCCCACGAGCTGGTCCGCTCCGTCCTGGAGGGCACCAGCCCGGTGTCCGTCCTGGCCGGACGGCTCGGCGCGGGCGTGCGCGTGGTCGACACCGGCCTGGACTGCGATCCGGGGCTGCTCCCCGAGGACGTGACGCGGCACCGGGTACGCCGGGGCAGCGGACGGATCGACCTGGAGGACGCGTTGACGGCCGAGGAGGCCGAGGACGCGCTGCGCCTGGGCATCGCGATCGCCGACGAGGAGGCCGACTCCGGTACGGACCTGGTCGTGCTCGGCGACCTGAGCGTGGGCGGCACCACCGTGGCGGCCGTCCTGGTCGCCGCGCTCTGCGGGACGGACGCGTCCGTGGTCACCGGGCGCGGCGGGCTGCCGATCGACGACCTGGCCTGGATGCGCAAGTGCGCCGCCATCCGCGACGCGCTGCGACGCGCCCGGCCGGTACTCGGCGACCAGATGGCGCTGCTGGCCGCGGTCGGCGGCACGGACGTCGCCGCGATCACCGGTTTCCTGCTCCAGTGCGCGGTGCGCCGTACGCCGGTCATCCTCGACGGGGTCGTCTCGGCGGCCTGCGGACTGGTGGCCCAGCGGGCCGCGTTCCGCGCCCCGGACTGGTGGCTGGCCGGACAGACCAGCGGGGAGCCGGGCCAGGCCAAGGCACTGGACCGGATGGCACTCAACCCCGTGCTCGACCACGGCGTCACAGTGGGGGAGGGCACCGGGGCCCTGCTGGCACTCCCCCTGGTCCAGGCGGCCGCCGCACTCGCGGCGGAACTGCCGGTGAGTACCCCGCCCGGCGGAAGCCGGGAGGAGGAGGCTGGGGAACAGCCGACGGACTGAGACACCGGGCACTACGGGCCTGACCAGTCCGCAGTGCACGCGCTGCCTGTGGACGGTGACGCCCCATATCATCGCTTTTCATGGGAGAGGTCCGCTTGACCAGCGTAGACACCGACCGGAGCCTCGATCAGGCCTCCGGCAAAGGTTCCAACAGCAAGAAGGAGTCCGGCGGCGAGCCCGCCGCGAAGGGCGGGAACCGCAGGGGGAGCGCCTCGTCGAGACGCGGCGCCGCCTTCGCGGTCTGGTACCTGCGGGCCGTCACCTTCGTCAACTTCCTCAGCGCGGTGTGGCTTTCGCTCGGGCAGGACCTGCGCCGGCACAACACCGCCGACTTCTACACCCCGTACCTGCTGACGGCCGGGTTCGCCTCCGGGCTGTTCTCGCTGCTGCTGGCCGTCACCATGGGCCGCCGCAAGCGGGCCGCGTGGATCCTGAACCTGGTCGTCAGCGGCATGCTGCTGATGGCCTTCGCGGTCGCCGCGTTCGCCCCGTGCACCAGCGGCGACATCGACCTGTGCTACCCGGAATTCCGCGACCACGCCCAGAACTGGGTCTCGCTGGCCCTGACGGGCGCCTTCGTCGGCGCGCTGCTGGTGGGCCGCCACGAGTTCTACGCCAAGGGCGACCGCTCGAACCCGAAGCTGGCCACCGTCGTGGCCGCCGTCGGCCTGCTGCTGACCTCGCTGATCGCCGCCCTCCTGGTGGGCGCCGCCAACACGGACGCGGACCGCGCCGACGCGACGTTCCTGGCCCGCTGGCGGTACGGCGTCATGCGGCTGATCACGCTCGCGCCCGACGAGAAGGCGTACCACGCGATCACCACGCCCGCCTGGGTGGACGTCTTCATCAACGTGATGTCGATGCTGCTGCTGCTCGCGGTGCTGTTCGCGGCCTTCCGCTCGCGCCGCGCCGTCGACCCGCTCACCCCCGAGGACGAGGAGCGGCTGCGGGCCCTGCTCGCCAAGCAGGGCGACCGCGACTCGCTCGGCTACTTCGCGCTGCGCCGCGAGAAGTCCGTGATCTGGTCCCCCACGGGCAAGGCCGCCGTCACCTACCGCGTCGTCGGCGGGGTCTCGCTCGCCTCCGGCGACCCCATCGGCGACCCCGAGGCCTGGCCCGGCGCCATCGAGCCGTGGCTGGCCGAGGCCCGCGAGCACGGCTGGGTGCCGGCCGTGATGGGCGCCAGCGAGGAGGCGGGGCAGATCTACGCCCGGCACGGCCTGGACGCGCTGGAGCTCGGCGACGAGGCCATCGTCGAGACGGACGAGTTCACGCTGGAGGGCCGCGCCATGCGGACCGTCCGGCAGGCCTACAACCGGGTCAAGCGGGCCGGGTACACGGTCCGCATCCGCCGCCACCGCGACATCCCGGCCGAGGAGATGGACGTCCTCCTCAAGCGGGCCGACGACTGGCGCGACGGCGCCACCGAGCGCGGCTTCTCCATGGCGCTGGGCCGGCTGGGCGACCCCGACGACGGCCAGTGCGTGATGCTGGAGTGCACCGACGGCAACGGCGACCTGCGGGCCGTGCTGTCCTTCGTACCGTGGGGCCCCAAGGGCCTCTCGCTCGACCTGATGCGCCGGGACCGGGACTCCGAGAACGGCCTGATGGAGTTCATGGTCATCGAACTCCTGGAGCGTTCGAAGGAGATCGGTGTCACACAGGTCTCGCTGAACTTCGCGATGTTCCGTTCCGTCTTCGAGCGAGGGTCCAAGCTCGGCGCGGGTCCGGTGCTGCGCATGTGGCGCTCGCTGCTGAGCTTCTTCTCCCGCTGGTGGCAGATCGAGTCCCTCTACCGGGCCAACGCCAAATACCGGCCGATCTGGGAACCGCGGTTCATGCTCTTCGAGAAGAGTTCCGACCTGCTGCGCATCGGCATCGCGGCGGGCCGGGCCGAGGGCTTCCTGGAGGCGCCCGGCCTGCCGAAGTGGATGCACCGCAGACATCTGGAGACGATTCGTTGACGTCGTGGACGACGGCCCCACTACGGCGCTTCGCCCGCCGTGAGTGGGGCCCCCTGTTCTGGACCATCCGGGACGCGCTCGTCCATGACAGGTGGCGGGCCCTCCCGATGACCCTCGGGGCGGTCTGCCTGACGTCCGTCTTCCAGATCGTGCAGAACACGTCCTGGGGCTTCCAGCCCGTCCAGAACCTGGGGTCCGTCAAGGCCGTCGACCCCCTGTGGCTCGCGCTGCTGCGCACGCCGCTCTCACTCTTCGTGCCCGCCCTCGACCTGCCGGTGTGGGGGGCGCTCGCGCAGATCCTGCTGGTCTTCGGGATCGCGGAGATCTGCATCGGCTGGTGGCGCACCCTGCTCATCGGCTACGTCGCCACCCTCGCCGGCACCACCTACGCCCGCATCGGCCTCTCGCTGGGACCCGACCACCCCTTCGGCCTGCCGGTGACCGACCGGATCGTCAACGACACCGGGCCCTCGGCGGCCGTGGTGGGCCTGGCGATCTACGTCTGCTGGCGCTACCGGGCCTACCTGACCGGGGGGCTGGTGATCCTGGTGATGATCGGCGAGGTGCTGTTCAAGGACAACCTCGCGGGCAAGGAACACCTGGCGGCCATCGCCGCCGTGATGGCCGTCTGCACGATCCGCGCCCGCTGGGGCCCGGCCCCCTCGCCGAGCGCTCCCTCGCCACCGGGGCGCTGACGCCGGGCCCGCGGATCCGAGCGTGCCCGGGAGTCCCGGGCGGGCCGCGGAAGGCCGGGGAGCCCGTACCGTATCCGGGTGACGACAGACCTCGGGCCCTTCGCCCGCACCCGGCGGGGCATGCGGGCGCATCCGCTCGCCACCGACGCCGTGCTCGCGCTCGGGGCGTTCGTCTCCATGGTCCTCGGCTCCTTCGCCGATCCGCACGGACCGCACGGGCCCACCTTCGGGACCCGCGCCCCCGAACCGCTCTCGCTGGTGCTGATGCTGCTCGCCGCGGCCGCGCTGGTGCTGCGGCGGCGCAGGCCGCGGGCCGTGCTGGCGGTCACCTGCGGGCTGTCGATGCTGGAGCTGACCACCGGGGCGCCGCGGGCGCCCGTCGTGATGTGCGCGGTGATCGCCCTGTACACGGTGGCCGCGCGCACCGACCGGCCCACGACCTGGCGGATCGGGCTGCTCACGATGGCCGGACTGACCGGGGTGGCCATGCTCGCCGGACCGCTGCCCTGGTACGCGCAGGAGAACCTCGGCATCTTCGCCTGGACCGGGATGGCCGCGGCCGCTGGAGACGCGGTGCGCAGCCGGCGGGCCTTCATCCACGCCATGCGGGAGCGCGCCGAGCGGGCCGAGCGGACCCGCGAGGAGGAGGCCCGGCGGCGGGTCGCCGAGGAGCGGCTGCGCATCGCCCGGGACCTGCACGACGTGGTGGCCCACCACATCGCCCTGGTCAACGTCCAGGCGGGGGTGGCCGCGCACGTCATGGACAAGCGGCCCGACCAGGCCAAGGAGGCCCTCGCGCACGTCCGCGACGCCAGCCGTTCCGCGCTGAACGAACTGCGCGCCACCGTCGGGCTGCTGCGGCAGTCCGGCGATCCGGAGGCGCCGACGGAGCCCGCGCCGGGGCTGGCCCTGCTGGAGGAGCTGCTGGACACCTTCCGGCACGCCGGGCTGCCGGTACGGGTGCTGCTGGAGCTGGGGCCGGGGGCCGGACCGCTGCCGTCCGCCGTGGACCTGGCGGCGTACCGGGTGATCCAGGAGGCGCTGACCAATGTCCGCAAGCACGCCGGGCCGGGTGCGAAGGCCGAGGTCAGCGTGGTGCGGGTGGGGGCCTCGCTGGAGGTGACGGTGCTGGACGACGGGGGCGACTCGGCCGACTCCGCCCCCGGGCAGGCCGACCCGGGGGGCGGGCACGGGCTGCTCGGGATGCGGGAGCGGGCGGGCGCGCTGGGCGGCTCGTGCTTCACCGGCCCGCGCTACGGGGGCGGCTACCGGGTCCACGCGATCCTCCCCGTCGCCTGACCGGACCTGACCGGCCTGACCGGCCTGACCGGCCTGACCGGGCTAGCAGGCCTTGCGCCAGGGGCCCAGTTCGAGCTTCTTCTCCATTGAGCTGAGCCCCAGCTTCTTCGAGGCCGCGCAGAAGCGGTCCGTGGGCAGTTCGTACTCGACGTGGAAGACCGCCTTGCCGGCCTGGACGAAGGGGGTGAGCTGGTCGCACTCGTGGTACTGGGCGCACTGCTCGTTGACCGCGAAGTCGTAGTCGCCGACCAGCTCCGGGATCTGGTCGAGGTCGTTCTTGAGGCCGACGGCCAGCCCCCGGTCGTGGGCGAGCTTCGCGATCATCCGGTTGAACTTCAGCTGGTCCCCGGCGGTGACCGGGAAACCCGAGTCGTTGTGATAGGCGTCCATGTTGTCGGGTTCGACGGCGTCGAAGCCCTTGTCGCGGCACATGTCGAAGCGCTTGCCCATCAGCCGTTCGAGGTCGGTCAGGCGGCGGACGTCGAGCCAGCGCTCGCCCTTCCAGCCGTTGCCCTTGCCGAGCATGTCCTGCGGGAAGTCGGCGGAGTCGGGGCGGAAGTCCTCCCAGGCGCCGGTGGAGACGTAACAGATGGTGCGGCGGCCGGCCCGTTTGAGGGCGGTGACCTGCTCCTGGGTGGTGTTGAACCCGTCGACGTCGTACACGGGCACGTCGAAGGACGTGTCGAGCTTCCCGCTGAGCTGCCACTGCCAGGCCGTGCCGGGCTGCGGCCGCCAGCGCTCCCCGGGCGGCGGCGCCGGGGAGACCGCGCCGGTGGGTCCCGGCCCGGGCGGCTCCTCGTCGTCGCCGGAATCCGACGAGCAGCCGGTGAGCAGCAGCAGGACGCAGGCGGCGACGGCCGCCGCCGCGGTGGTGGTTCTCTTCATCCGGCCGCCTCCAGGGCGTACGGGAGGGTCCCCCACGGGTGCGCGCCCGTTCCGGGGACCGCGCAGTACACCCCGGCCCGTCGCTCCGCGGCGAGTTCGGCGGCGGGCGCGCCGGGCGGGACCGCGTACACGAGGTGGCAGAACGTCCGGGCGGGGTGATTGGCGGTCCAGGCGGGCGGGGTGGCCGCCGCGTCCCGGTAGGCGTCCCAGGGGCCCTCGAAGGTGACGAGCAGGTCGGCGAGCCCGGCGTACCCGGGGTGCGGGTGGACGCCGTGGTTCAGGACGAGGGTACGGGCTCCGGCGGCCCGGGCGGCCACCGCCAGCCGGCCGTAGTGGGGCAGCAGTTCGGGATCGGCGGCGGCCTGGTCGAGGAAGGCGCCGTCGGTGTCGTACCAGTCGCGGTGGCGCAGCAGGTCCTGGACCACCTCCGCGTGCGGGCGGCGCCCGTAGTCCGTGTCGGCGTACCCGAGGACGGTCACGCCGGCCTCCCGCAGCCGCGCGGCGACGGCGGCGAACCGTTCGTCGGGGGCCGGGCCCGGCCCGCTGTCGGGGTTGAGCACGACGGAGTGCAGCCGGCCGGCGCAGCGGATGAGCCGCTCCCACTCCTCGGGCCGGTCGGCGGGGTGCTCGTACAGGGGCACCAGCAGCATGGGGTCCTTCTCCTCGTACGGGGACACGCGTTCGGGGCTCACCGGTGGGCCGTCGCCCGGCCGAGAAGCAGGCAGACCAGCACGGCGAGCACCGTCGCGGCGCCGCCCGCCACCACCAGCTGCACCAGCCGGGGCGCGCCGGCCCCGGTGAGCAGGGCCAGGCTCTGGGCGACGGCGGCGCCCGCGCAGACGATCGCGGCCGGCCGGACCGCGCCGAAGGACTGCAGGAGCAGCCCCGTCCACATCACCGCGCCCAGGAGCAGCAGGGTGGCGACACGGACCCCGCTCAGGGCCGGGGCGTGCGGCCACAGCAGGGTTCCGGAGACGCCGAGGGCGAGCAGCACCACCAGGTAGCGGGCGAGGCAGCCGGCCAGGGTGGTGAGCATCCGGCGCCAGAACGCGGCGGGCGAGCGGGCCGCCCGCAGCCCGGCGAGGCTGCCGCTGCGGAAGCGGTGCAGCAGCCATTCGGCGGGGCCCATGCTGAGGGTGAGGGCCACAGCGCTGGGGGCGGCGACCGCCTCGGCGGGGCCGCCGGAGAGCACCTCCCCGAGCGCGGCGTACAGCACCAGCAGGCCGGTGCCGAGGCCGAAGACGCCGTAGGGCACCGATTCCCCGATGCGGGGGCCGCGCCGGGCCCGGTCCTCCTCGGCGCCGCGCAGCATCCGCCAGCGCACCGGGCCGCCCCCGCCGCCCCGGTGCCGGATCCGGATCCGGGCCCGGGCCCGGCGCACGACGGCCCGTACGCCCTCGGCGAGCGGGAGTTCACCGAGTGCGAGCGCGCAGGCCGCCAGCAGCGACAGCACGAGCAGGGCCACCCGCGCCGGTACGGGCAGGTCCACGACGAGGGAGAGCGCGGCGCCGGCGGCCATCGGGCCGAGGGCGGCGAGCAGCACCCGCTCCCGGCCGAGCACCAGCAGCACGGTGGCGGCGCCCACGTACAGGGCCTGGCCGGCGGCGAAGGCGTACGAGAACGGCGGCCCGCCGGGGACGGCGAACGCGGCGGCGGTGCCCAGCAGCGCCCCGGCGGGGGCTCCGGCGAGCAGGGTCCGGCGGGCGGCGGCCCGGTCGCCGAGGCCGAGCCAGGAGTAGGCGCGGTGGGACAGGGTCTGGTCCCAGACCCAGCCGATGAGGGCCCCGGCGAGCAGGGTCAGGGTGCCGGCGGGCAGGCCGAGCCGGTCCGGGGGACCTTCGAGGAGCGGGGCGCCGAGGACGTAGGCGAGGCCGGGCAGGGCGAAGACCAGGCCGCGCAGCAGGCAGGCGGTGAGGGAGACCTTCCAGGGGTCCGGCAGCCGGTCCGGTTCGGGGAAGGCGCGGGGCACCCGGGCGTAGAGCTCCTCGGCGAGGGCGAAGGAGTCGTGGCGGCCGTAGGTGAGGCGGATGTGCTCGTCGTTCATGCCGTCGGATTCGAGGACGGCGGCGATCTCGTCGGGGTGGACGGCCGCGGCGACGAGCGCGTCGAGGCGCTCGGCGAGGGCGTCCATGGGGTCGGCGGCGGGGTCCGCCCCCGCCGCCGTGCGGCGGGGGCGGGGGACCGCGGGGAGGGTGCCGGAGGCGGCGGACGCGGCGGAGGCGGCGGCGCCGGGGCCGGCTCCGCGGCGGCCGGCGCGCGCGTGACCGGTGGCGGCGGCGTGGCCGACGTGCACCCAGCCGCCTTCCGGTCCGGGGGGCCTGAGCCAGAGGGATCCGCTCACCACAGGCTCCCGTCCGCGGCGAGTTCGCGGTACCAGGGGTCCGCGAGCCGCTGGGTCCAGTCGTCGCCCTCGCGCACGGGCAGGACGGGCTGGCCGGCGAGTTCCCGGTAGATGTGCCGGAAGCCGTCGACGGACTGGTGCAGGGTGAACTTCTCGACCACCCGCTTGCGGGACAGCCGGCCCAGCTCGGCGCGGCGGGCGTCGTCGCGCAGCAGGGCGAGGGTGGCGCGGGCCATGGTCTCGGGTTCGCGGGGCGGGACGACGAGCCCGGTGTCACCGACGGCCTCGCGCACGCCTCCGACGTCGGTGGACACGGTGGTGCGGCCGCAGGACATGGCCTCGATGATGCTGAACGGGAAACCCTCGCTGATCGAGGACAACATCACGACGCTGCCCGCCGCGTAGGCGTCGGCGACCCGCTCGATGCGGCCCTCGTAGGCTATCCCGTCGCTCACGCCGAGTTCGGCGGCGAGCTTCTCCAGCCGCAGCCGGTACTCCTCGCAGCCCGCCGGGACCGGCCCGAACAGGCGCAGGCGCAGCGCGGGCAGCTCCTGGCGCATGAACGCGTAGGCCCGGATCAGGGTTTCGAGGTCCTTGATCGGGTCGATCCGGCCGCACCAGCTGAGGGTGGGCACCTGCGGCTCGGGCCCGGCCTCGGGGAAGGCGTGCGGGTCGACGCCGTTGTAGACGGTGCGGATCCGGGCGGCGTCGGCGCCGCCGCGCTCCTCCCAGCGCCGGTTGTACTGGTTGACGGGGGTGATCAGGTCGGCCTGCCGGTAGCCCTCGGAGTTGAGCTCCCGGTAGAAGCCCAGCATCAGGGCCTTGACGGGCCAGCGCTGGGCGGCGGTGCGGTAGCCGAGGTAGCGCTCGCGCAGGTAGATGCCGTGCTCGGTGAGGAGGAAGGGCACCTGGTCGAGGCGTTTGGCGGCGAGGGCCGGCAGGGTGGCGAGGCCGCTGCTCACGGCGTGGGCGACGCTGTCGGGCGGGATCCGTACCGACAGCGGGCGCAGGGCGTGTTCCAGCAGGTCGGTGGCGGTGAGCGCGTCGTGGATGGTGGGCCGGGCCGCGGCGGTGACCAGGCCGGGGCGGGTCCATACGGTCATCAGCAGGCGCAGTACCGATTCGGAGCGCAGGGCCGGGGCGAGCCGGCCGGCCCGGGCCAGTGCGGCGAACTCGCCGAGGGCCTCGGAGAACCCGCCGTGCGCGGGGTCGATCAGTGACAGCAGGAAGGTTTCGTACAGCGCCTCGAAGGCGCGGCGGCCCTTGCCCCACAGGGCGGTCCGGCGGGTGCGCGACGGCGTCGGGCCCCAGAGCGGGACCACCGTGTGCCGGTAGACGTTGCGCGGGAGTTCCCAGGTGACCGGCTCGCGTCCCGAGCCGGTCAGGGCTATGACGTTGAAGTCGACTTCGGGCATGCCGCGGACGAGTTGGTCGCACCAGGTGCTGACACCTCCGTGGACATGTGGATAGGTGCCTTCGGTGAGCATGGTGACATGACGCCCATGGCTCATGCGGTGTGTCCCCCCAGGACGGAAAAGGGGCCGGCGCCCGTGGGTTCGCGGAGCGCCGGCGCTGGGTGCAACGTGTGGCGGCCTACTGGCGGTTCGGCCGTACCGCGGTCAGGCGAGCTTCAGGGTGACCGCGGACTGGAGCAGGTCGGGAGACGTCCAGGCGGAACGGGTTCCGGCGTAGGCGGTGCCGAAGTCCGCGGTGCCGAGGAGGAGCTGCTTCTTGGTGCCGTTGGGCGCGGTGACCGGGGCGACCACGCCGGAGGGGGCCTTGACGGTGACGTCCTTGCCGATGCGGTAGGCGGTGACCTGGTTGCCGGCGACGGCCTTGTCCCAGGCGGCCCGGCGGCTGAGCTCGACCCCGCTGTCCTTCATGCTCTGGTTGACGATCGGCGCGCTCGGCGCGTAGAGCGAGCGGTAGGTGTCGAGGACCTGGTTGAGCACCGGGTAGAGGGTGCGGTCCTCGGCGAGGTTGGACTGGTGGACGTAGTGCGGACGCGGGTCGTTGGCCAGGACGTGGCGCAGGGCGGTCCGCGCCTCGGCCGGGACGACGTAGTCCAGGTAGCCGTTGGTGGCGTCGAGCGGGGCGGGCAGGCAGGTGGAGGTGCCCGGACTGTCCTCGCACAGGCCGCTGCCGCCGTCGGCGCGGCTGGTGTAGATCCAGTTGTACTCGTCGGCCATCTCGGCGTTGGTGCCCGTGTTGTAGTACACGTTCATCGGGTACCGGGGGACGGTCAGTGCGGCGCCGACGGCCCGCTGGCCGGACTCGCGGGAGCTGTCGCTGCCGGCCCACTTGATGCCGTTGTCGGCGAAGGCGCCGGCCAGGTTGGGGTTGTCGGCGGGCTGCTGCGGGAGCGTCTTGAGGCCGGAGTGCTCACCGGTGACGATCTCGGTCCGGTCGGTGGTGATGCCGTGGGCGGCGGCCCAGTTGTTGTTGTCGCGGATCTGGGCCGAGATGTCGGCCCGGCTCATGTAGTTGACGGCGCCCTGGGCGTTCTTGGTGCAGGACCAGGGGACGGTGGTGGTGTCCTGGGTGCAGCCCAGGAACAGGTGGGTGTACGTGTGGTTCATCCACCGGTACTTGGCCCGGTCGGCGAGCAGCTGGGCGGTGAGGGCGTCGGTGCCGCCGTTCTCGGCCTTCCACTCCTCCCCGGCGCCCGCGTTGAAGAGCAGGTCGAGCTTGAAGTTCTTGCTCGTCTGCCACTGCGCCGCGTACTGGGCGTCGGCGGCGGTCATGCGGATGTCGCTCTCCTTGCCCTCGCCGCCCGCGCAGGCGTAGTCGCCGGGCGTGCAGTTGAGGGTCTTGTCCCAGCGGGCGTCCGGGGCGAAGACGTCGTCGACGTGGACCGCGAAGTAGTTGCGCTCCTGGCCGAGGTGGACGCCCTGGGTGAGCCACTCGACGATGCCCCGGGCCAGCAGCCGGAACTGCTGCTGGTACTGGTTGTAGCCGAAGGTGACGACCAGTTCGCTGCGGCCGTCGTGGGTGTACTCGCCGAGGAGCGAGGCCCGTCCGGAGCCGCCCGGGACGGGGGCGTCGAGGAAGCTGGTGTAGCCGGCCCGCGGCTTGCCCGCGTACCCGTAGCTCTCCGGGATCAGCGACGAGTTGTCCTCGAAGGCGACCTGACCCCCCAGGTAGCCGAAGGGCCCCGTCTTCCCGGCGGCGGTGACGGCGGCCTGCGTGCCGTCGAGGGTGCCGCCGAAGCCGCCGTTGTCCGTGTACTCCAGGCCGACCTCGGGGTGCGCCCAGGTGTAGGCGTCGACCTGGCGGATCCCGTACGCCGTCTCGTACGCGGCGAGCGCGGCGGGCTCGGCCGAGCCGGCGGGGAACGGGTTCTCGTTGGGCAGGACCACCCCCTGGAACTTCGCTCGCGGACGGCCGGAGACCGTGTCGGCGAGGAACGCGGCGTCGATCACAGGACGGCTGGAGCTGCCCAGGTCGACGCGGGTGTACGGGACTCCGGTGTCGCGGAGCTCCGCGATGAGCGCCCCGACCGAGCTGCCGCCGTCGTCGACGACGAGCACCCGCAGGTCGATGCGCGGTGTCGCGGCCGTCTCCGCTGCCTGGGCTTGCGCAGCGGGTACGGCGACGGACATCAGGGCGGCTGCCGCCAGCGCGGCGGCGACCCTGTTCATCCGGTTCTTGTTGACCATGTCGGCCTTCCCCCCGCAGGCATCCCTCGGAACGGCCCTTGGCGGACGGCCGGGCCGGGGAGGCTCTGTGGAAATCATGCAAAGGGACCCCGCGTCCCCTTGCGAGAGTGGGTCGAGTCTCTCGGACCTCGTCAGGTCTACGAGGCAAACCTGGAGCAGAGTCCACAGATGGGTGAACCTGGCGGCCCATCGCTCGAACAACTTGACAAACCTTCGAGTGACGTACGGACGAGTGCGTGCGCGTAGGCTCATTTCCGGCGGCCGCCGGGCCCACTTACGATCGCTGCGGAGCGGCCGGAGATCCCGACGTGTCCGCAGCGACCACTTCACACAAACGGAAGCGAGACTTCACCACCGTGACTGCTCTGACTCTCAGCACTGCCGGCGCGGCGACGCTGCGCGCCGACGCCCTCGTGGTCGGCGTGGCCAAGGGCCCCAAGGGGCTCCTCGTGGCCGCCGGCGCCGAGGCCGTGGACAAGGCGTTCGACGGAAAGCTCGCCGCCGTGCTCGACGCGCTCGGTGCCTCGGGCGCCGAAGGCGAGACCACCAAGCTGCCCGCCCCGGCCGGCCTGAAGGTCCCGGTCGTGCTGGCGGTCGGCCTGGGCTCCGCCCCCGAGCAGGACGAGTCCTTCGACGAGGAGGCCCTGCGCCGCGCCGCCGGCGCCGCCGCCCGCGCGCTGCACGGCGCGAAGAAGGCCGGCTTCGCCCTCCCCCTCGACGACGCCTCCGCCGTCACCGCCGTGGCCGAGGGCGCGCTCCTCGGTGCGTACGCCTTCACCGCGTACCAGGGCGGCGAGAAGAAGGCCGCCAAGGGCGCCGGCCCCAAGCTGCCGCTGGCCGAGGTGACCCTGCTGGGCGCCAAGCCGCGCGACAAGGAGCACAAGGCCGCGGCCGACCGTGCCCAGGTCGTGGCGACCGAGGTCAACATCGCCCGTGACCTGGTCAACACCCCGCCGAACGACCTCACCCCCGAGGCCTTCGCCGCCGTCGCCTCCGCGACCGCGAAGGAGAACGGCGTCAAGGTCCAGGTCCTGGACGAGAAGGCCCTGATCAAGGGCGGCTACGGCGGCATCATGGGCGTCGGCAAGGGCTCCGAGAACCCGCCGCGCCTGGTGAAGCTCTCCTACACCCACGCCAAGGCGGAGAAGTCCCTCGCCTTCGTCGGCAAGGGCATCACCTACGACTCGGGCGGCATCTCCCTGAAGCCGGCCGGCCACAACGAGACGATGAAGTGCGACATGGCCGGCGCCGCCGCCGTGTTCGCCGCCGTCGTCGCGGCCGCCAAGCTCGGCCTGGAGGTCAACGTCACCGGCTGGCTCGCGCTCGCCGAGAACATGCCCTCCGGCTCCGCCACCAAGCCCGGCGACGTGCTGCGCATGTACAGCGGCAAGACCGTCGAGGTCCTCAACACGGACGCCGAGGGCCGGCTGGTCCTGGGCGACGCCCTGACCAAGGCCTCCGAGGACAACCCGGACGCGATCGTCGACGTCGCCACCCTGACCGGCGCCATGGTGCTGGCGCTGGGCGACCGCACCTTCGGGATCATGGCGAACGACGACGCCTTCCGCACCTCGATCCACGAGATCGCCGAGGAGGTCGGCGAGTCCTCCTGGCCGATGCCGCTCCCCGAGGACCTGCGCAAGACCATGGACTCCCCCACCGCGGACATCGCCAACATGGGCGTCCGGATGGGCGGCGGCCTGGTGGCCGGCCTCTTCCTCCAGGAGTTCGTCGGCGAGGGCATCACCTGGGCCCACCTGGACATCGCGGGCCCCGCCTTCCACGAGGGCGCCCCGTACGGCTACACCCCCAAGGGCGGCACCGGCTCGGCCGTGCGCACCCTGGTGCGGCT
This sequence comes from Streptomyces sp. NPDC102258, assembly GCF_055584685.1. Classification (NCBI taxonomy): domain Bacteria; kingdom Bacillati; phylum Actinomycetota; class Actinomycetes; order Kitasatosporales; family Streptomycetaceae; genus Streptomyces; species Streptomyces sp. NPDC102258. The sequence continues at coordinate 156,497 of NZ_JBVJLO010000010.1, read as the reverse complement.
CGCCGAGCGCACCGCGACGGGCGACCTGGGCTGAGCCACCGCCCGGCGTACCACCTGGTGAGACGCTCCTCGTGAGACGCGACGCGCCCCGGGACCCGGTCAGGGTCCCGGGGTGCGTTCGCTCTGGACGAAACCTGGAGGATCGGTAGGTTCCGACGCCGCGGTAACCCGGACTTCGGGCGGAACCACCGGCCACAGCCGGGGCCCGGCGTCCCGCGTTCCCCCGACAAATGCGAAGATGGGTTCTCGGCAGGACAGGGCCCCCACCACAGGGCCGAAGAAACAAGCGGCCGATTACCAGCCGCCGCCCGGTCACAGAGGCCGGTGCCCGGCGCACATGCATGGAGGACGTGACGTGGCGAACGACGCCAGCACCGTTTTCGACCTAGTGATCCTCGGCGGTGGCAGTGGCGGTTACGCCGCGGCGCTCCGCGCATCCCAGCTGGGTCTCGACGTTGCGCTGATCGAGAAGAACAAGCTCGGCGGCACCTGCCTGCACAACGGCTGCATCCCCACGAAGGCTCTGCTCCACGCCGGTGAAATCGCGGACCAGGCCCGCGAAGCCGGACAGTTCGGTGTCAAGGCCTCTTTCGAGGGCATCGACATCGCCGGTGTGCACAAGTACAAGGACGAGGTCGTCTCCGGCCTCTACAAGGGCCTGCAGGGGCTGGTCGCCTCCCGCAAGGTGACCTACATCGAGGGTGAGGGCCGCCTGTCCTCCCCGACGTCCGTCGACGTCGACGGACGGCGCGTCCAGGGCCGCCACGTCCTGCTGGCGACCGGCTCCGTGCCGAAGTCGCTGCCGGGCCTGGACATCGACGGCAACCGCATCATCTCCTCGGACCACGCGCTGGTCCTGGACCGCGTTCCCCAGTCCGCGATCATCCTGGGCGGCGGCGTCATCGGCGTCGAGTTCGCCTCGGCGTGGAAGTCCTTCGGCACCGACGTCACCGTCATCGAGGGCCTCAAGCACCTCGTCCCGGTCGAGGACGAGAACAGCTCGAAGATCCTGGAGCGCGCGTTCCGCAAGCGCGGCATCAAGTTCAACCTCGGCACCTTCTTCGAGAAGGCGGAGTACACCGAGACCGGCGTCCGCGTCACGCTCGCGGACGGCAAGACCTTCGAGGCCGAGGTGCTGCTGGTCGCCATCGGCCGCGGCCCGGTCTCCCAGGGTCTGGGCTACGAGGAGCAGGGCGTCGCGATGGACCGCGGCTACGTGCTGGTCGACGAGTACATGCAGACCAACGTGCCGACCGTCTCGGCCGTCGGTGACCTCGTCCCGACCCTCCAGCTCGCGCACGTCGGCTTCGCCGAGGGCATCCTGGTAGCGGAGCGGCTGGCCGGCCTGAAGGCCGTTCCGATCGACTACGACGGCGTGCCGCGCGTCACGTACTGCCACCCCGAGGTCGCCTCCGTCGGCATCACCGAGGCGAAGGCCAAGGAGCTGTACGGCGCGGACAAGGTCGTGGCCCTGAAGTACAACCTGGCGGGCAACGGCAAGAGCAAGATCCTGAAGACCGCGGGCGAGATCAAGCTCGTCCAGGTCAAGGACGGTGCGGTGGTCGGCGTCCACATGGTCGGTGACCGCATGGGCGAGCAGGTCGGCGAAGCCCAGCTGATCTACAACTGGGAGGCCCTGCCCGCCGAGGTCGCGCAGCTCATCCACGCGCACCCGACCCAGAACGAGGCCCTCGGCGAGGCCCACCTGGCCCTGGCCGGCAAGCCGCTTCACGCACACGACTAATCCACAGTCACGGGCGCGACGACCACTTCCGCACTTTCGTTAGGAGCAACAGAAACCATGTCGGTTTCCGTAACCCTTCCGGCGCTCGGTGAGAGCGTCACCGAGGGCACTGTCACCCGCTGGCTGAAGGCCGAGGGCGAGCGCGTCGAGGCCGACGAGCCGTTGCTCGAAGTCTCGACCGACAAGGTCGACACCGAGATCCCCTCTCCCGTCGCCGGCATCCTGGCCTCCATCAAGGTCGCCGAGGACGAGACCGTCGAGGTCGGCGCCGAGCTGGCCGTCATCGACGACGGCTCGGGCGCAGCGGCTCCGGCCGCCGAGACCCCGGCCGCCGAGACCCCCGCCGCCCCGGCGCCGGAGGCCCCGCAGGCCGCCCCCTCGACCGAGGTCGAGACCCCGGCTCCGGCCCCGACGGCCGAGGCGGCCGCCGGCGGCGGTTCCGCCGAGGGCACCGATGTCGTACTGCCCGCGCTGGGCGAGTCCGTCACCGAGGGCACCGTCACCCGCTGGCTGAAGCAGGTCGGCGAGTCCGTCGAGGCCGACGAGCCGCTGCTCGAGGTCTCCACGGACAAGGTCGACACCGAGATCCCGGCGCCGGTCTCCGGCACCCTGCTGGAGATCCTGGTCGGCGAGGACGAGACCGCCGAGGTCGGCGCGCGGCTGGCCGTCATCGGCGTCGCGGGCGCGGCTCCGGCCGCCGCTCCGGCCCCGGCCGCTGCCGCCCCGGCCGCTGCCGCCCCGGCTCCGGCTGCCCCGGCTCCGGCCGCTCCGGCTCCGGCTGCCCCGGCTCCGGCCGCTGCCGCTCCGGCTCCGGCGGCTCCCGCTGCCCCGGCCGCCGCTCCGGCTCCGGTCCAGGCCGCCCCGGCCGCCGCCGCTCCGGCTCCGGCCGCCCCGGCCGCTCCGGCTCCGGTCGCCCCCGCCGCTCCCGTCGCCCCGGCCTCCGCCGGTGACGAGGGCGCGTACGTGACCCCGCTGGTGCGCAAGCTCGCCTCGGAGTCCGGCGTCAACCTGTCCACGGTCTCGGGCACCGGTGTCGGTGGCCGTATCCGTAAGCAGGACGTCCTGGCCGCCGCCGAGGCCGCCAAGGCGACCGCCGCCGCCCCGGCTCCGGCCGCCGCCGCTCCCGCCGCGAAGGCCCCGGCCGCCGCGGTCTCCGAGCTGCGCGGTCAGACCGTGAAGATGACCCGTATGCGCAAGGTCATCGGCGACAACATGATGAAGGCCCTGCACTCGCAGGCGCAGCTCAGCTCCGTGGTCGAGGTGGACATCACCAAGATCATGAAGCTGCGCGAGAAGGCCAAGGCCGGCTTCCTCGCCCGCGAGGGCGTCAAGCTGTCCCCGATGCCGTTCTTCGTCAAGGCCGCGGCCCAGGCGCTGAAGGCCCACGCGGTCGTCAACGCCCGGATCAACGAGGACGAGGGCACCATCACCTACTTCGACTCGGAGAACATCGGCATCGCCGTGGACTCCGAGAAGGGCCTGATGACCCCGGTCATCAAGGGTGCCGGTGACCTCAACCTGGCGGGCATCTCCAAGGCGACCGCCGACCTGGCCGCCAAGGTCCGCGGCAACAAGATCACGCCGGACGAGCTGTCGGGCGCGACCTTCACCATCAGCAACACCGGCTCGCGCGGTGCGCTGTTCGACACGGTCATCGTGCCCCCGAACCAGGTCGCCATCCTGGGCATCGGCGCGACGGTCAAGCGCCCGGTGGTCATCGAGACCGCCGAGGGCACGAACATCGGCATCCGCGACATGACGTACCTGACCCTGTCCTACGACCACCGTCTGGTGGACGGCGCGGACGCGGCCCGGTACCTGGGCGCCGTCAAGGCGATCCTGGAAGCCGGCGAGTTCGAGGTCGAACTCGGCCTGTAAGGCCCCGCGCGCAGCCCCGGCTGCCGCGCTCGGCGCCCCCGACCGGATCCGTCCGGCCGGGGGCGCCGTCGTTGTAACGAGCCTCACCCTGCGTCCCTCGCCGCGAACGCATCGCAGCAGGCCACGGCGGCCGTATTGTCTAGGCATCAGGCCGCGTGTGCCCCCACAGGAGTTGAAACGCCGATGATCACCCCACCCGTCGTGCACTCGCTGCGCGAGCAGATCCGCGAGCACATCGTGGAGGGGATCGTCAGCGGCCGCTGGAAGCCCGGCGAGCGGATCGTGGAGCGCCGCATCGCGGTCGAGCTGGAGGTCAGCCAGACGCCGGTGCGCGAGGCCCTGCGGGAGCTGGAGACGCTGCGGCTGATCGAGTCGGCGCCGAACAAGGGCGTCCGCGTACGGAACCTCACCGCGGCCGACCTGGAGGAGATCTACCCGGTCCGCGCGGGCCTGGAGCAGATCGCGGCCGAGCTGGCCGCCCCGCGCCTGGCGGCCGACTGCGCGGCCCTGGAGCCGCACGTGGCGGCCCTGTGGGAGGCGGACCGCAGCGAGGACGGCACGGCGCAGGTGCGGCACACCGTGGGCTTCCACCGCGAGCTGGTGCGGGCGGCCGGGAACAGCGTGCTGCTGCACACCTGGGAGAGCCTGGGCATCGAGGTCTTCACGGCCCTGTCGATCCGCTGGCTCGGTACGGTGCAGAAGTCGTACGCGGAGGAGCACGAGGCCCTCGTGGCCGCCTTCCGTGCCCAGGATCCGGACATCGGGGTGCTGGTCAAGCGGCATGTCCTGGGGTGCGCTCCACGCGCCTGAGCAGGGTAAACGCGTCGGCACCGGGTGCCTGGATTCATGGCACCCGGTGCCGACTTTTGTCGTAGTGACATTTATTCGTCACTTTTATTTGATCGATCATCGATCAGCGCTTTACAGTCAACGCGGACCCCACCCGGGTCCATCGACCCTGTCCTGCCCGTCAGGGTGTTTCTTCACCACCTCCTCTCCTTTGTCCGGAAGGCGGCGCACACCGATGTCCGACCCCGTAGGAAAGCTTCCGAGCGAGCTCGACCAGCTCCCGGACCGCGACACCGAGGAGACCGCCGAATGGGCGGCCTCCCTCGACGCCGTCGCCCAGGCCGCCGGTACGCGCCGCGCCGAATACCTGCTCCGCCGCACCCTCCAGCACGCCGAGGCCGCCGGTCTCGCCCTGCCGAAGCTGCTGGAGACGGACTACGTCAACACCATCCCCACCGCCGCGGAGCCCGAGTTCCCCGGTGACGAGGAGATGGAAGCCAGGATCACCGCGTGGAACCGCTGGAACGCGGCCGCCATGGTGACCCGCGGCTCCAAGTACGGCGTCGGCGGCCACATCGCCACCTTCGCCTCCGCCGCGTGGCTGTACGAGACCGGCTTCCAGCACTTCTTCCGCGGGAAGGAGGCCGACGGATCGGGCGACCAGCTCTACATCCAGGGCCACGCCTCCCCCGGCATCTACGCCCGCGCCTTCCTCGACGGCCGGATCTCCGAGCAGCAGCTCGACAACTTCCGCCAGGAGTCCGGCGGCAACGGCCTGCCGTCCTACCCGCACCCGCGGCGCCTGCCGTGGCTGTGGGAGTTCCCGACGGTCTCCATGGGCCTCGGCCCGCTGTCCGCGATCTACCAGGCGCGCTTCAACCGCTACCTGCAGAACCGCAGCATCAAGGACACCGCGAACTCGCACGTCTGGGCCTTCCTCGGCGACGGCGAGATGGACGAGCCCGAGTCGACCGCCGCCCTGGCCCTGGCCTCGCGCGAGCAGCTCGACAACCTGACCTTCGTCATCAACTGCAACCTGCAGCGCCTCGACGGTCCGGTCCGCGCCAACTTCCGCGTGGTCCAGGAGCTGGAGGCCCAGTTCCGCGGCGCCGGCTGGAACGTCATCAAGTCGCTGTGGGGCTCCGCCTGGGACGAGCTGTTCCAGCTCGACACCACGGGCGCCCTGGTACGCCGCCTGCGCGAGGTACCCGACGCGCAGTTCCAGACGTACGCTACCCGCGACGTGGCCTACATCCGCCAGCACTTCTTCGGCGCCAACGCCGAGCTCGTGCAGCTCGCGGCCGTGCTGTCCGACGCGAAGATCGCCGAGTGCTTCCACAGCTCCCGCGGCGGCCACGAGCCCCGCAAGGTGTACGCCGCGTACAAGGCCGCCCTGGAGCACAAGGGCGCGCCGACGGTCATCCTCGCGCAGACCGTCAAGGGCTACACGCTGGGCGCCGGGTTCGAGTCGAAGAACGCGAACCACCAGATGAAGAAGCTGACGATCGACGAGTTCAAGGGCATGCGCGACCTGCTCGGACTGCCGATCCCGGACAGCGCCTTCGCCGACGGCGTCGTCCCGTACGGCCACCCGGGCGCCGACAGCCCCGAGGTGCGGTACCTGAACGAGCGCCGCGCGGCGCTCGGCGGCCCGGCCCCGGCCCGCAAGGTCAAGCACGTGGCGCTGCCCGCCCCGGCGGACCGTTCCTTCGCCCCGCTGCTCAAGGGCTCCGGCAAGCAGGAGATGGCCACCACCATGGCCTTCGTCCGGCTCGTCAAGGACCTGATGCGGGACAAGGAGACCGGCAGGCGCTGGGTGCCGATCGTCCCCGACGAGGCCCGCACCTTCGGCATGGAGTCCCTCTTCCCGTCGGCCGGCATCTACTCGCCGCTGGGGCAGACGTACGAGCCGGTCGACCGCGACCAGCTCATGTACTACAAGGAAGCCAAGGACGGCCAGATCCTCAACGAGGGGATCACCGAGGCCGGCGCCATGGCCGACTTCATCGCCGCCTGCACGTCGTACGCGACGCACGGCGAGCCGATGATCCCCTTCTACATCTTCTACTCGATGTTCGGCTGGCAGCGCACCGCCGACCAGATGTGGCAGCTCGCCGACCAGCTCGGCAAGGGCTTCATCGTCGGCGCCACCGCGGGGCGCACCACGCTGACCGGTGAGGGCCTCCAGCACGCGGACGGCCACTCGCACCTGATCGCGTCCACGAACCCGGCGTCGCTCAACTACGACCCGGCCTTCGCGTACGAGATCGCGGTGATCGTCAAGGACGGTCTGCGCCGGATGTACGGCGAGAAGCCGGAAGACGTCTTCTACTACCTGACGGTCTACAACGAGCCGAAGGTCCAGCCGGCCATGCCGGAGGGCGTCGAAGAGGGCATCCTCAAGGGCCTGTACCGCTTCAACACGGCCTCTTCGCTGGAGTCCGCCCCGGCCGCCGACGCGCCGAAGATCCAGCTGATGGCCTCCGGTACGGCGATCCACTGGGTCCTGGAGGCGCAGAAGCTGCTCGCCGCCGACTGGAACGTGGCCGCCGACGTCTGGTCCGCCACCTCCTGGGGCGAGCTGCGCCGCGACGCGCTGGAGTGCGACGAGGCGCTGCTGCGCGGCGAGCAGCGCACTCCGTACGTCACCCGCGCCCTGGAGGGCGTGACGAGCCCGGTGCTCGCCGTCTCCGACTGGATGCGTCAGGTCCCGGACCAGATCAGCCAGTGGGTGGAGCAGGACTGGACCTCGCTGGGCACGGACGGCTTCGGCCTCTCCGACACCCGCGAGGGCGCCCGCCGTCACTTCGGGGTCGACGCCCCGTCGATCGTGGTGGCCGCGCTGGCCCAGCTCGCCCGCCGCGGCGAGGTCCCGGCATCCTCCGTCAAGGAGGCCCGCGAGCGCTACGGCCTGTAAGGGCCCGCGCGCCCGGTGTTCGTACGTACGCAGCACCGTCGCACCGTCGAAGGCCGGTGTCCGCCCCCGTTCGGGGTGGACAGCGGCCTTTGGCCGTATGAGCGGTGGCGGCGCGGGGGCCGACCCGTGATGCTGGAGCGGTGATGGACGAGACGGAGTTCTGGGAGATCGTCGACCGTACCCGCGAGGCCGCCGAGGGCGACCCCGAGGACCACGCCGAGCTGCTCGTGGAGCGGCTGGCACAGCTCGACCCGGACTCCGTGCTGGACTTCGCGCGGCACTTCGAGTCGCGCTACAACCGGGCGTACACCTGGGACCTGTGGGGGGCGGCCTGGGTGCTGCTCGACGGGGCGAGCGACGACGCGTTCGACTACTTCCGCTGCTGGCTGATCGGCCAGGGCCGGGAGGTCTTCGAGGGCGCCGTCCACGACCCGGACCAGCTGGCGGAGCTGCTGGCGGACTTCGACGAGGAGATCGACGGGGACGGCGAGGAGCTCGGGTACGCGGCCGACGAGGCGTACGAGCAGCTGACCGGCTCGGTGGCGCCGGACCTGGGCGTCCCGCTCCAGCCGGCCGAACCGGAGGGCGCTCCGCTGGACTTCGAGGACGAAGCCGTGCTGGCGGAGCGCTTCCCCCGGCTGTGGGACCGCTTCCGGGCCTGAGGCCCGGGCTCCGTCAGTAGTGGGTGCCGCCGTCGATGCGGATCTCGGTGCCGGTGATGAAGGCACCGTCCTCGGAGCCGAGCATGGCGACGACGCCGGCGACGCTCTCGGGGCCGGCGAAGCCCTGGCCGAGGGCGGGGGCGAGCTTGGTGAAGAGGGACCAGTCGGTGTCCTCGGGCAGGCCGGGGCCGGTGCCGGTGGTCATGCCGGACTCGATGGAGCCGGGGGCGACGGAGACGAAGCGCAGGCCCTGCTTGCTGTATTCGGCGGCGAGCGCGTGGGTCATGGACTGGATGCCGCCCTTGCTGGCCGCATAGGCGGACATGTAGGGGTGAGCGAAGCTCGCCGAGGTGGAGCTGAAGTTCACGACGACCGGCTGGTCGCCCGCGAGCAGGGCGGGGAGCGATTCGCGGATCATCAGGAAGGTGCCGGTCAGGTTGACCGCGATGACCTTGTTCCAGAAGTCGAGCGTGGTCTGGTGGGTGTGCGCGGAGCGCAGGATGCCCGCCGCGTTGACCAGGAGGTCCATCCCGCCGAGGGCGTCGACGGCGGCGGCGACGCCCGCCTTGACCGCGGCCTCGTCGGATATGTCCAGGGTTGCGGTGGTCAGTCGGCCGGCGTGCCCGGCGGCGGCGGCCTGCTCGGCGGTGGCCTTCAGGCCGGCTTCGTTGACGTCCACGGTGTGGACGCGGCCGCCCTCGGTGAGAATGCGGTGGACGGTGGCCTGGCCGATGCCGGACCCGCCGCCGGTGATGAGGACGCGACGTCCTTCGTAACGGTTCATGCGGCGAGCCTATCGAGTGGATGGCACATTTTGCCAGCATGGCATTCTGTGCCGTCCGTCTCGCCGCCGGACGGTAGGCTGCACCCGTGAGATCTCCCCGTCCGTACTCCCCCCAGAGCGGCCCCGGAACCCCGTCGCTGACCGAGCGCCGCAAGGCCGCCACCCAGCTCGACATCGCCCGCGCCGCCTGCGAACTCTTCGCCCTGCACGGCCCCGACGGCACCACCGCCGAGGACATCGCCCGCCGCGCCGGGGTGGCCCTGCGCACGTTCTACCGCTACTTCCGCAACAAGCAGGAGGCCGTGGCCCCGCTGCTCGCGGGCGGCGGTGACGCCTGGCGCGCGCTGCTCGCCGAGGAGGACCCCGCCACCCCGCTCGCGCAGTCCCTGGAGCGCGCGGTCACCCGCTCCCTCGGCGACTCCCCCTCCGTGGAGGAGGGCCTGGAGGTGACCCGGGGCCTGCTGCGCGCGGCGGCCGGGGACGAGGCCCTGCGGGCCGTCTGGTACCGGGTGAACCAGGAGTCGGAGGAGCGCCTGGTCCCGGTGGTGGCCCGGCTGGCCGGACCGGAGGCGGACCCGATGTCGGTACGCCTGCTCGCGGCGGCCGCCACCGACGCGATCCGCGTCGCCCTGGAGGTCTGGTCCGCGGGCGACGCCCCGGTGAGCGGCCCCGGCTGCCCCGCCGACCTCGCGGTGCGCTGCCTGCGCGAGCTCACCGCGGCGATGCCCCTGCTGCGCTGAGGCCAGCGCGGCAGGGGCATCGGTCCGGGCCCGGCGGGGTCAGCGCCAGCCGCCCCGGTCACCGTCGTGGTGCCAGCCGGAGTCGTGGCCCCGGCCCCAGTCGTCGTGGTTCCAGTTGCCGTGTCCGTTCCCGTTGCCGCAGTCGTCGTCCCAGTTGCCGCCGCGGTAGTCGTCGGCCCAGCGGGAGTGGGAGTAGTCCGACCGGTGGTCCCAGCCCCCACCGTGGTCGTGCGCGGACGCACTGGCGAGCGGCAGCAGACCGAGGGTCACTCCCGCGGCCCCGGCGACGACGACTCCGATGATCCTCCGGCGCATTTCATGCACCTCCCGAACATGTCTCGCTTACCCGGCTTATCCGGCGTTTGGGTCCCCTCCACCGTCACCCCACCCACAGACCCTGTCAAAGGCAGAAGGCCCCCCGCCACTCTCCGAGAGAGCGGCGGGGGGCCTTCCATCAGGCACGATCAGCGATTTCTAGATGTCGAAGTACATCTCGAACTCGTGCGGGTGCGGGCGCAGGGCGATCGGGGCGATCTCCTGCGTGCGCTTGTAGTCGATCCAGGTCTCGATGAGGTCGGGGGTGAAGACACCGCCGGCCAGGAGGTACTCGTGGTCCGCCTCCAGGGCCTTGAGGACGTCCTCAAGGCTGGTCGGGACCTGCGGGACGCTCGCGTGCTCGTCGGGGGAGAGCTCGTAGAGGTCCTTGTCGATCGGCTCCATCGGCTCGATCTTGTTCTTGATGCCGTCGAGGCCCGCGAGCAGCAGCGCCGAGAAGGCGAGGTACGGGTTCGAGGACGGGTCCGGCGCGCGGAACTCGACGCGCTTGGCCTTCGGGTTCGAGCCCGTGATCGGGATGCGCATGGCGGCGGAGCGGTTGCGCTGCGAGTACACCATGTTGACCGGCGCCTCGAAGCCCGGCACCAGGCGGTGGTAGGAGTTCACCGTCGGGTTGGTGAAGGCGAGCAGCGACGGGGCGTGCTTGAGGATGCCGCCGATGTAGTAGCGGGCGGTGTCCGAGAGGCCCGCGTAACCGGCCTCGTCGTAGAACAGCGGCTCGCCGCCGGCCCACAGGGACTGGTGGACGTGCATGCCCGAGCCGTTGTCGCCGAAGATCGGCTTCGGCATGAAGGTCGCCGTCTTGCCGTTCTTCCAGGCGACGTTCTTCACGATGTACTTGAAGAGCATCAGGTCGTCGGCCGCGGCGAGCAGCGTGTTGAACTTGTAGTTGATCTCCGCCTGGCCGCCGGTGCCGACCTCGTGGTGCTGGCGCTCGACCTGGAGGCCCTGGGCGTCCAGCTCCAGGGAGATCTCGGCGCGCAGGTCCGCGAAGTGGTCGACCGGGGCGACCGGGAAGTAACCGCCCTTGTAGCGGACCTTGTAACCGCGGTTGTTGTCCTCGGAGCCGGTGTTCCAGGCGCCGGCCTCGGAGTCGATGTGGTAGAAGCCCTCGTTCGCGCTGGTCGCGAAGCGCACGCTGTCGAACACGTAGAACTCGGCCTCGGGGCCGAAGAACGCGGTGTCGGCGATGCCGGTGGAGGCGAGGTAGGCCTCGGCCTTCTTCGCGATGTTGCGCGGGTCGCGGCTGTAGGCCTCGCCCGTGATCGGGTCGTGGATGAAGAAGTTGATGTTGAGCGTCTTGTCCTTGCGGAACGGGTCCAGGCGCGCGGTGGTGATGTCGGCGCGCAGCGCCATGTCGGACTCGTGGATCGCCTGGAAGCCGCGGATCGAGGATCCGTCGAAGGCGAGCTCCTCCGCCGGGTCGAACGCTCGCGCCGGGATGGTGAAGTGCTGCATCACACCAGGCAGGTCACAGAAGCGGACGTCGACGAACTTGACGTCGTTCTCCTCGATGTACTGCTTCACTTCGTCGGCGTTCTTGAACATCCAACTCCTCCTACTCCCGACCCCGGGGCAGGGCGGGCTTTATAGCTCCTGGCGCGTCAGTGCGGTGCCGCACGCTGACCCGACCATAAGCAGACGGGATTTCCCAAGCATGACCCATTTGTTTCGCACAAGTTAACCAGGGTCCCGTCCAAGGCCCGTCGAGGCCCACCGGTACCGTGGTGGAGTGGACAACAGGCAAGCAATCGGATCCTGGCTCTCCGGCCCCCGCGCGGCCGCCGAGGACATGGGCGTCGACTTCGGCCATCCGGGCCGGCGGCTCGGGCTGCCGCCCTCGGGGCCCGGCTCGGTGGCCCGGTTCGGGCGCCGGCTCGGGGCCGTCGCGATCGACTGGATCGGCTGCCAGCTGATCGCATACGGCCTGATCACGCACGGGAACACGACCGCCACCGCGAACTGGACGCTGGCCCTCTTCGTGGTCCTGTCGGTCCTGACCGTGGGCACCGTGGGATTTACCCCCGGCAAGCGGATCCTCGGCCTCCGGGTGATCGGGCAGAGCGGCGGCCGCCTCGGCTTCGGCCGCGTGGTGCTCCGTACGGTGCTGCTGGCCCTGGTCATCCCGGCGCTGGTCTGGGACCGGGACGGGCGCGGACTGCACGACCGGCTGGCCGGCGCGGTCCAGGTGAGGATCTGAGTACAGGTACCGATCTGATCCGCCGACGCCGACGCGGACACGACGCAGGGGCGCCCCCGGCCGGATGGCTTCGGGGGTGCCCCTGTGTGCTGGCTGTATACGAAAAGCAGACGAGCGGGTCAGCGCATCTTTCCGCCGCGCGGCATCCGCATGCCCTTGGGCATCGGACCCTTCGGGACGGGCATGTTGCTCATGAGGTCGCCCATGGCCCGGAGCTTGTCGTTGACCTGGGTGATCTGCGGGCCGGTCAGCACGCGCGGCAGCTTCAGCAGCGTCGTACGGACCTTCTTGAGCGGCACCTCGCCCTCGCCGGTGCCGACGATGAAGTCGTGGACCGGGACGTCGGGCATGATCCGGGCCAGCTTCTTCTTCTCGGCCGCGAGCAGCGTCTTGACCCGGTTCGGGTTGCCCTCCGCGATCAGGACCACGCCCGCCTTGCCGACCGCCCGGTGGACGATGTCCTGGCTGCGGTTCATCGCGACGGCCGGGGTGGTCGTCCAGCCCCGTCCCACGTTGTCCAGTACGGCCGCGGCAGCGCCCGGCTGGCCCTCCATCTGCCCGAAGGCAGCCCGCTCGGCCCGTCGCCCGAAGACGATCGCCATCGCGAGGAACGCCACCAGGAAGCCCAGGATGCCCAGGTAGACCGGGTGGCCGATCAGGAAGCCGATCGCAAGAAAGACACCGAAGGTGACGATTCCCACGCCCGCGACGATCAGACCGACCTTCGGGTCGGCCTTGCGCGTCATCTTGTACGTCAGGGCGATCTGCTTCAGTCGCCCGGGGTTCGCAGCAGTCTCTGCGTTTGACTTCCTCGCCATAAACCGAAGTTTACGTGGCCTGCGGGGTCCGGGTCGCCGCGGCCTCCAGTACGTGTTCGGTTTCGACCCGGTCCTTGGCCCGGCGCCGGTCCTCCAGGACGGCCGTCCAGGCGTTGCGTCGGGCGCCGCTCATGAGCAGCGACTCGATGCCGCGGAAGGCTTCGGCGAACGACGGGATGGCGATGGCGCGGACTGGCGCGGCCTGCATGATGGCGGACCCTCTCTCGGGGCTCTCGTCGGCGGGATGTGCGGTGCGTGGCTCCAGCGTCACTCACTGGTGTTACCAGGGCGTGACCGGTCGGTCAAATGTGATTGACGTGTTGCACACGCGGACGCGGCCCGCCCGGCTCGGTCGAAAAGAGCCCGGGGGCCGCGTCAGCGCGGTGTTACCGGTTGTTACAGGGGTGTGCGGGACCTCACACGGCCGCGCGCTTCTCCATCGCCTGGCCGTACAGGCGGCCCGCCCGGTAGGAGGACCGGACCAGCGGGCCGGACATCACGCCGGAGAAGCCGATCTCCTCGGCCTCCTTCGCCAGCTCGACGAACTCGGCGGGCTTCACCCAGCGCTCGACGGGGTGGTGCCGCGGCGAGGGGCGCAGGTACTGGGTGATGGTGATGAGCTCGCAGCCGGCCTCGTGGAGCTCCTTGAGGGCCTCGCTGACCTCTTCGCGCTCCTCGCCCATGCCGAGGATCAGGTTCGACTTGGTCACCAGGCCGTAGGCGCGGGCCTGCCGGATCACGTCGAGCGAGCGCTCGTAGCGGAAGCCGGGGCGGATCCGCTTGAAGATGCGGGGGACGGTCTCGACGTTGTGCGCGAAGACCTCGGGGCGGGAGGCGAAGACCTCCTCCAGCAGCTCCGGGACCGCGTTGAAGTCGGGGGCCAGCAGCTCGACCTTGGTGTGGCCGCCCTCGCGGCCGGCCGTCTGCTGGTGGATCTGGCGCACGGTCTCGGCGTACAGCCAGGCGCCGCCGTCGGGCAGGTCGTCGCGGGCGACGCCGGTGATGGTGGCGTAGTTCAGGTCCATCGTGACGACGGACTCGCCGACGCGGCGGGGCTCGTCGCGGTCCAGGGCCTCGGGCTTGCCCGTGTCGATCTGGCAGAAGTCGCAGCGCCGGGTGCACTGGTCGCCACCGATGAGGAAGGTGGCCTCGCGGTCCTCCCAGCATTCGTAGATGTTGGGACAACCGGCTTCCTGGCACACCGTGTGCAGTCCTTCGCCCTTCACCAGGGCCTGCATCTTGGTGTACTCGGGACCCATCTTCGCCCGGGTCTTGATCCACTCGGGCTTGCGCTCGATGGGCGTCTGGGCGTTACGGACCTCCAGGCGCAGCATCTTGCGTCCGTCGGGTGCGACTGCGGACACGACCGGCTCCCTGTGACTTCGATTCTTCGGCGCCCACCAGGGTACGCCCGTAAATTCGTACGCTCTTACGTCGGCCAACCCGAGGGCCGCCGGACGCATTCCCGGCCGTCGTCAGCCGGCGGCCGGCTCGATCTCGCGCGGCTTCGGGTCGGCCTGCTCCAGGACGTCCTTGAGGTGGCGTTCGACGACCGGCAGCACCTCGGCGATGGTGACCTCGCGGCCCAGCTCGTACGAGAGCGAGGTCACACCGGCGTCCCGGATCCCGCAGGGGATGATCCGGTCGAACCAGGTGCTGTCGGGGTTCACGTTAAACGAGAAGCCGTGCATGGTGACGCCCTTGGCGACGCGGATGCCGATGGCGGCGAGCTTGCGGTCCTCGCGGCGCTGGCCGGCGTTGGAGGGGGCGTACTCCGGACCGGCCAGGCGGGCGTCGAACTCGTCGTCGCCGACGCGGGGGTCGAAGTCGAGGGAGAGGCCGCCCGGCGCGGGGCGCTCCTCCACCGGGTCGCCCAGCACCCAGACGCCCGAGCGGCCCTCGACGCGGGTGGTCTCCAGGCCGAACTCGGCCGCCGTGCGGATCAGCGCGTCCTCCAGCCGGCGCACGTGGGCCACCACGTCGACGGGCCGGGGCAGCTTCATGATCGGGTAGCCGACCAGCTGGCCGGGGCCGTGCCAGGTGATCTTGCCGCCGCGGTCCACGTCGATCACCGGGGTGCCGTCCAGCGGCCGCTCGCTCGGGTCGGTGCGCCGGCCGGCGGTGTACACCGGCAGGTGCTCGACGAGCAGACAGGTGTCCTCGGTCTCGTCCGCGAAGCGCGCGGCGTGGACGCGCCGCTGCTCTTCCCAGGCCTCGGTGTACTCGACGGATTCCGGCCCGAAGCCCAGATGGACAAACCGAAGCTCAGTCACCGCAGCGCCTCCTCGTTGAACCTGCTGTGTGCACCTATCGCACCAGGCCAAGGGTACGGCGGCCCGCGCGGGCGCCTTCAGGCCCCCGGTGTACCGGCCTCGGGGGGCGGGCCCGGCAGCTGCCGGGGGCGCCTGCGGCCCTTGGGCGGGAGGTCCGGGTCCTCGTCGGCCCGCGGCAGCCGGCGGTGGCCCTCGGAGTGGTCGTTGACCCAGCCGCACACCCCGCACGCGTACCGCCCGTCCAGCCCCGCGATGTAGGTGCCGCACCGGCGGCACTCCGCCTCGGTCAGTTCGGGGGCCGGGAGCGGGGCGGTGGACTCCGGGTACGTGTCGGGGGCATGTGCCTGGTGGGGCCGGCGGGTCATGGGGCGCAGCGTACGCGGAGGGAGGGGGCCGGGCCGTAAAGGGACCTACCCATTCGGCACACGATCGGATGAAGGTGGGACAGAGAGGGCAGTCCAGGCGGAGTTGGCCGCTACATTCACGCCGTTCACAGGGCCGGGACTCCGGCCGTCACGTCAGGAGACCGTGGAGCCGATGACGGAACGACCTGCCCAGCGCGTCCCCAACCGGCAGCTCGCGGCGCTGATCGCGGAAGCCGGGTTCTCCAACGCCGGGCTCGCCCGCCGCGTCGACCAGCTGGGTCTGGAACACGGTCTGGACCTCCGCTACGACAAGACCTCCGTGACCCGCTGGCTGCGCGGCCAGCAGCCCCGCGGCACCACGCCCGCGCTGATCGCCGAGGTCTTCACCCGGCGGCTGGGGCGGCGGCTGTCGGCGCAGGAACTCGGCCTGGACGCGTGCGCGCCCGTCTACGCGGGACTGGAGTTCGCGGCCACCCCCGAGGAGGCCGTGGACATCGCGAGCGGGCTGTGGCGCAAGGACTCCGGCTCCCACGCCGAACTCCGCAAGATCGCCTTCACCCCCGCCGGGCTGGTGGTGCCCAGCCGCGACTGGCTCATCGGGCGCGCCGACGAGCGGGTGGGGCGCGGGGCGGACCCCGCGCACCGGGTACCGCTCCAGGGCCGGGCGACGGTGCCCCGCCAGCGGCAGGTCGACCGGGGGCCCGGCCAGCGCGTCACCAGCGGGGACATCGCCGCGCTGCGCTCGGTCGGCGAGCTGTTCCGGACCCTGGACCACGCCTACGGCGGCGGCCACGCCCGGCAGGCCCTGGTGCGCTACCTGGAGCACGAGGCCGAGCCGATGCTGCGGGGCACCTACGGCGAGAGCACCGGGCGCCGGCTGTTCGCGGCCACCGCCGACCTGACCCGGCTCGCGGGCTGGACCTCGTACGACATCGCCGCGCACGGGCTGGCCCAGCGCTACTTCGTGCAGGCGCTGCGGCTGGCGCAGGCCGCCGGGGACCGGCCGTACGGGTCCTACGTGCTGGTGACGATGAGCCGCCAGGCCGTCTACCTCGGGCACGGCCGGGAGGCGGTCCAGCTGGCCCGGGTCGCCCAGCAGGGGGTCGGCTCGGGGCCGCCGCCGGTGGTGCAGGCGCTGATGCACGCGGCGGAGGCGCGCGGGCACGCCGTCCTCGGCGAGGTGCGGGCGGCGACGGCCTCCCTGGTGCGGGCGGAGCGCTCGCTGGGCGCGGCCCGGCCGGGGGACGACGTACCGCACTGGGCGCGGGCCTTCGACGAGGCGCAGCTCGCGGACGAGTTCGGGCACTGCCACCGGGACCTCCAGCAGTACCGGGCCTCGGCGCAGCACGCGGAGCGCTCGCTCCAGCTGCGCGCCCCGGGGTTCGCGCGCTCGCGGCTGTTCTGCCGGGTGGTGCTGGCCACGGCACGGCTGGGCCTGGGCGAGCTGGACCAGGCGTGCGCGCTCGGGGCGGAGGCGGCGCAGCAGGCCGCGGAGATGCGCTCGGTGCGCGCGGTGGAGTACGTACGGGACTTCGAGCGGCGGCTGGAGCCGTACCGGGACGCCTCGGCGGTGCGGACGTACCGGGACCGGGTGGCGGCGCTGTCCTGACGGTCGGGTGCCCGGGCCGGGGCCGGTGCACGGCCCCGGCCCGGGACGGGGGTCAGGCCGCCGCCGCCCGTACGGTCGCCTGCCGGGGGGCCGGGAGCGGGATGCCGAAGTCGCGCAGCAGGGCGGTGGCGGCGCGGCGGGCGGAGTGCAGGGCGCCGTCGACGGTGTTGGAGTCGCGGTGGTCCCCGCACACGTAGAGCCCGGCCACGACCCGGACCGGGCGACTCAGGTCGTGCGGCGGGGGCATGGCCGGGACGGCCTCCGGGGTGTGGTGGACGGCGAGCGGCTCCCAGTCCCGGGTGGAGGTGTCGTAGAGCCGGGCCAGCCGGGAGGCGACCGTCCGGGCGGGCGGCGGCGGGCCGTGCACGGTGGTGGTGACCAGGGAACGGCCGGCCGGGGCCCGGGTGGGGTCGACCGCGCTCATCACGGTGGTGTGCGCGAGGGGCCACCTGGGGTCGGCGTCCAGGAGCAGCGAGCCGTCCCAGGGCAGCGGGGCGGCGGTGGCGTGGTGGATGACGGTGACCTCGTGGAAGGCGGGCACCCGCAGGCCGGGCAGCAGCTCGGCCGCGGCGCGGGCGCCGGTGGCGAGGAGGACGGAGCGGCAGGCGAAGTCGCCGTGCTCCTCGGTGGTGACGAGGTTGGTCGCCACCGACCGCACGCGGACCCCGGTGCGTACGGTGCCGGGCGGCAGGGCGGCGGCGAGCAGGTCCGGCAGGGTGGCCGCGCCGCCCTCGGGCACGGCGAGCCGGCCGCGGGCGAACCCGCGCAGGGCCAGGTCGGCGACGCGGCTGGAGGTGGTGAGCTCCGGATCGCGCAGGAGGGTGGCGAGCAGCGGCCGCAGGACGCCGTTCACGGTGCGCGGCGGCAGGCCGCGCGAGCGCAGGGCGGCCAGGGCGGTGCGTTCGGGCCGGGCGAGGAGCCGCTCCACGGGCAGGGCGGCGAGCCGGCCGAGGGCGGCGCTGAGGCGGGCCTGGTCGAGGGAGCCGCCGGCCAGGGCCCGGGCGGGGGTCAGGGCCCCGGCCCGCTGCCGGCGGCCGTCGGCGCCGTGCACCAGCACCCCGGGGGCGAAGGGGCGCAGCACCAGCGCCTCCAGGCCGGGGGTGCGGGCCGGTTCGGTGTAGGTGGTACTGAGGAGCTGGCCGATCCGGTCGAGCCGGAAACCGTCGGCCGAGTCGGTGGCCATCCGGCCTCCGGGGTCGTCGGCGCCCTCCAGGACGCTGACCGTGACCCCCGCCGCGATCAGGTGGTGTGCGGCCGCGAGTCCTGAGACTCCGGCTCCTACGATGACGACGTCCGCATGGTGTGCGCTGCTGAGCACGTGCCCCTCCCCGAGGTCGGCGCGGCTGTGTGGGGTCCTCCTTCCCCCAACGGGCTTCAGGAGAACCAGAGTCCGGCGCAGTATTCCGTACAAGTCCGGTCGCACGACGGTCGCATCCGGGTCACGACCGGTCGCACGTGATCGGCCGGTGCGCCTACGCCAGCGCTGCCCGGAGGGACTCCTCGATGCCGGGGTGGCGGAAGACGAAGCCGGATTCCAGCAGGCGGGCGGGCACGACGCGCTGGCTGCCCAGCACGTCCCCGGCGAACTCCCCGAGGGCCAGGCGCAGGGCGGGCGCGGGGACGGTGCACACCGTCGGGCGGCGCAGGACGCGGCCCATGGCGGCGGTGACCTCGCGGTTGGTCAGGGGGTGGGGGGCGGTGAGGTTCACGGGGCCGGTGAGGGTGGGGGTGTCGATGAGGTGCCGGAGGGCGGCGACCTCGTCGTGCAGGGAGATGTACGACCAGTACTGGCGGCCGTTGCCGAGCCGGCCGCCGAGGCCCGCCCGGAAGAGGGGGAACAGCCGGCCCCAGGCGCCGCCGCCGGCCGCGACCACCAGCCCGGTGCGGGCGTGCACGGTCCGGATCCCGGCCGCCCGGGCGGGGTCGGCGGCCGCCTCCCACTCGACGCAGACGGAGGGCAGGAAGCCGTGGCCCGGCGGGGCGGACTCGTCGACGGGGCGGTCGGCGGTGTCCCCGTAGTAGCCGATGGCGGAGCCGCAGACCAGGACCTCGGGCGGTGCGTCGAGGGCGGCCACGGCGCGGGCGACGGCGGCCGTACCGAGGACCCGGCTGTCGCGGATCTCCCGCTTGTACGCGGCGGTCCAGCGGTGGTCTCCGACGCCGGCGCCGGCCAGGTGGACGACGGCCGCGCAGCCCTTGAGGGCGGCGGGGTCGACGTGGCCGCCGGCCGGGTCCCAGCGGGCCTCGTCCGGCGCGGTGGGGTCGCGGCGGACGAGGCGGACGGTGTCGTGGCCGTCGGCGCGCAGCGAGCGTACGAGGGCCTGGCCGATGAGTCCGGAAGCTCCGGTGAGGGCGATCCGCATCCCCCCAGTCTGCCGCCGCCCCCCTCGGCGACCCGGCAGCCGGGGCCGTGTCCCGGGTCTGCCGCCGCCCCCACCGGCGACGCGGCAGCCGGGGCCCCCGCCCTGTGCCCGGCCGCACGCCCCGCGGGCCGTACACCCGCGTCAGGGCCGCTGCGCGGGGCTGTCCCCTACCCGCCCTTCCACCGTTCCCGCCTCAATCGCCGGCGCGGCTCACCACACGCCGCTCCGCGCCCGCGCCTCAATCGCCGGCGGGGCTGGAGGTGGCCGACGGGGCTGGAGAGTGCCAGCGCGGCTCACCACACGCCGCTCCGCGCCCGCGCCTCGAACGCCGGCG